>JAAYKB010000033.1 GCA_012522615.1 Clostridiales bacterium | reverse complement strand
CTGGGCTTCAACATCATTCCGTTTTACAAAACCGTCTGTTCGATTGAAGAGGTTATCGGCGAAATCGAAAGAATAGGGGAGATAAGAAGGACGCTCCCTTTTGATATTGACGGAGCGGTTGTAAAGGTCAATGACTTTTCACAGCGTCGCCGTCTCGGCAGCACCTCCAAATTTCCGAAATGGGCCTCGGCATACAAGTATCCTCCGGAGGAAAAGCAGACCGTCCTCAAGGATATTGAGATTAACGTGGGAAGAACCGGCGTGTTGACCCCCACGGGGATTTTTGAGCCTGTCACGCTTGCGGGTACGACCGTAAGCCGCGCCACCCTGCACAACCAGGATTTTATTAATGAAAAGGATATAAGGCTGGGCGATACGGTGGTGCTGCGAAAGGCGGGGGATATTATTCCCGAAGTGGTCCGGGTGGTATCCCACCTGCCCGACTCGGAGCCTTATGAGATGCCCGAAAGCTGCCCTTCATGCGGTTCGGAGGTGATCCGGGAAGAGCTTGAGGTGGCGCTTCGCTGCACAAATCCCGAATGTCCGGCCCAAAGGCTGAGAAATATAATCCACTTTGCCTCACGCGACGCAATGGATATTGAGGGATTAGGTCCGGCGGTGGTGGAACAGCTGGTCAATCACAACCTTGTAAGTAATGCCTATGACCTTTATAGCTTAGAAAAAGGCTCGATTTCAAAAATCGAGCGGATGGGCGATAAATCGGCGGAAAACCTGCTGGCCGCCATCGAAAAATCAAAGGAAAACGACCTTTACCGGGTTATTTATGCCCTGGGAATCCGTCATATCGGCCAAAAGGCGGCCAAGCTTCTTGCCGACAGATTTGGTGATATGGACGGAATACTAAACGCCACAGTCGAAGAAATGGCTTTAATCGAAGGTTTTGGTGAGATCATGGCCCAAAGCGCGTTTCGCTTTTTCGCCCTTCCCCAAACAAGGCATTTTATTGAAATGCTTCGCGCTGCGGGCGTGAATATGCGAAACAAGGGCGAACAGATTGACGCGCGATTCAGGGGCATGACCTTTGTGCTGACCGGCACCCTGCCAAGCCTAAAAAGGGATGAGGCCGCGGAGATTATCGAAAAATACGGAGGTAAAACCTCCTCCAGCGTATCTAAGAAGACGAGCGTGGTGCTGGCAGGGGAGGATGCGGGCAGCAAGCTTGTAAAAGCACAGCAGCTCGGAATTAAAATTATCGACGAAGCCGAATTTTTAGAGATGTTAAAGTAGTTCCACCGGCTTATCAAATGGTTTGCACAGTCCAGTAAGGGAATATTACTGGCAAGCATCTCAAGACATACCGAAAGTTCTTTCTACCGTATAACTTGACCTATCAACTCTTTAAAAATTATTACTCACTCTATTATCTTAGATATATCTTCGATAGGATTTGAAATTTTATCATTTACCACAATCTGCGGATTCCAAAGGCGGAGCCTTTGGTCGTTTGTGGAGGGGTTCGGGGAGGCGAATCGAAACGCATCCCCGACGGTCTTTACCCCCTTTCTGCCGCCCAGAAAGGGGGTGCCACGCGGCATGAGCGGAAAGAAAGTTTGACGCGTACAAGGCGTGTCAAAACATGCTAAAGCCTACAATAAAATTACCCCGCAGTTTCTGCGGGGTAGCTTTTACACGGGTTAAAACTTAATGTCCAAAAATTTGCCCTTGTCGTCGCTTTTTGGGACATTGTCCCGGGGCGGCGGGCTTTTGTCGCTGTCTTTATAGATATGAAAGGCGTCTTGGTCGTTTTTTTCTTCGGAAAAGGAATCCTCTTGTTCCTGCTCCTCCTGAAGGTCGGAAGATCCGGATTTATCCTTTTGGTTGTTGATGTTTTCCTTATCTTTATCGGTTTCAAGGCTTTCTTCTTTTACAAAGGCTTTGGTGCTGGCAGAGGAGGCTATTGTAGACAGGATCATCGACGCCCTTGCCTGGTCGCTGATATTTACATTATCGGTATTTGCCTTCAGATTCTCGACATTTATTTTGTCCTTCTTGAGCTGAAAAACTTCGGGGGATTTCAGTATCGAGGATGAGATCCGCTCAATATTCGTGGCGAGCTTGGTGATTATACCGTTTATCATACAGCGACACCTCCTTCGTGCAAAAATAGTAATTTCCTTTTTATAATTATATCGGCTGAAATACAGATTAATTGAGATGTATAAAAAACCTCTTAAGTCCCTGTCAGGATTTAAGAGGTTTTTTATCGTCAACAACCATCATATTCGGATATATTTTTTTCAGTAATTCATCGGGGTAATGCTCGTCAAAAAAGCGGCTTATCGTATTTGTCGGCGGAACTCCGTTGCGCCGCTGGCTTTGCCGTTCGAGCGCCATTGCCGAAATCAGCATATTAAAAAGCATGAAGACGGACAAAACCAAGGTCAAAACCCGATTCAGCCGTTTCGGAATCTTGTCGACAAGAGAGGAAATACGCGGATAAAGCTCCTTGACCCATACAATCCCGAGCAGACCCCAGAAAAGGGCGTACATTACATTTGTCCGCCCGTTAAAATTAAATTGTGTATGGCTGTATTCCCATGACACCGTGCCGAAAGCGAGCTCCTGACACCAGCTGCAAAAATACTCAAAAGCGCCGCCTATGACCGCGCTGCCGAGAAAAATCCAAAGGTCGCGCTTGTTGCTGAGCCATTTAAGGCAGATGGTGAGCAATACCGCTCCAAAGCCGTAGACAGGATTGAACGGACCGTAAATAACGCCGACGCGGCTTTCAAAACGATGGCGCATTATTAAGCAGTACAATGTTTCGACCATAACGCCGAAAAAACAACCGGCAAAGAAAATCCAGAACAGCTTGGAATAATTGAAGCGGTACATAGCCCTTTGTCTGGCTCGTTTTGGTTTGGTATACGTTTTTACCAAAACCGGCTTGCTCTTTTTATATTCGGAGTTTGATCCCATTGAAAAGCCTCCATGGTTAAAAAAATAACACTGCACAATATCACATCAGGAAAAAATTGAGCTGAAATTAAAAATGCTTCCCGGTTATGCTATATGAAGTAAAAAAAGAATTCGGATAATTTGGGGGCGAACTTTATGAGCGGGCTGTCAGTCCCGAAGAAGCTCGGCTGTACTCTTTTTCTTTTTTGCATAGGGGGTACCCTTTATAACATTTTAGAGGTTTTGTGGAGGGGATATATCCATTGGACCATGTTTATCGTGGGCGGGGTATGTTTTAACCTTATCGGGCGTATCCACACAATCTGCAAAAAGGGGCTGCTTATTCGCTGCACCCTGTGCTCGCTTGCGATAACGGCGGTTGAATTTGTAAGCGGGTGTCTTTTCAACCTTCGCCTGAAAATGAACGTATGGAACTATAGCAATATGCTCCTCAATATAAAAGGGCAGGTTTGTCTGCTTTACAGCGTGCTTTGGGGGGCACTGAGCATTATAGCCATTCCGGTATACCGTCACTGCCTGCGGCGGATGGTAAGCAGGAACAGGAATTCGGTACTTTGCCGCGCATGGGAAAATGACGCGGCATAACAGCGGTATTATATATCGGCGGAGGGGCAAACCTTGTTTAGGGGGCAGATATCGCATTTCGGAGAGCGGGCCGAGCAGATTTCACGCCCGAAAAGGACAAGCCTGTGGCAGAATGCGTTGCTTTCCTCGGGGGGCAGAATCTCCCTGAGCTGCTGCTCGACCTTTTTTGCATCCTTTGTGTCGCAAAGGCCCAGACGGTTCGATATGCGTATGCAATGGGTGTCGGCGACTACGGCGGGCTTGCCGTAAACATCGCCGACAACAAGGTTGGCGGTTTTTCGTCCGACTCCCGGCAGCTTTATCAGCTCCTCGACCGTGTCGGGAATTACTCCGCCGTACATATCACGGAGCATCTTCGCCATGGCAACAATGTCACGCGCCTTTGTCTTATATAAGCCGCAGCTGCGTATCAGCTCCTCGACCTCGCCGACGTCGGCGTCCGCAAACGAGTCGAGATCGGGAAAACGCTCAAACAGGGCGGGCGTCACCATATTAACCCGGGCGTCGGTGCATTGGGCCGACAGACGGGTAGATATTAAAAGCTGTAAGGCGTCGCCGTATTCCAAAGAGCAGACTGCGTCGGGATACCGCTGCTTCAGGGCTTCGATAGCCTTTTTTGCAGCTTCTTTTTTCTTTGTCTTTTTCATGTCGATAAGTATGTCCTTTTTTGTTTATGTAGTCGAAGTAAAATAACAACCAATTTAAGCCATGGATGTATTCATCTGTTATATTTTATCTTAAACCGGACGGAAGGTCAACCGCGCTTTACATTATTAATAATTTAATGTATAAATATTAAGGAAAGATTAAAGGGAGCAGTATAATTATGCCGTACGGATTCGGTCCAATCGCGGAAAAGGACGCAAAAATACTTATATTAGGCACAATGCCCTCTGTTGCTTCTTTGAAAGCGAGTCGGTATTACGGGCATCATCAAAATTCATTCTGGCCGATAATTTTCGGCTTATGGGGCAAGACCCCGCCTGAAGATTACAATCGGCGGGTTGACTTTTTAAATCAAAAACGAATCGCCCTTTGGGACGTGCTGAAAAACTGCGATAGGGAGGGGAGCGCGGATTCGGCAATCATGAAGCCCCAACCGAACGACTTTCTTTCTCTCAAGAAAGGCTGCCCCTGCTTGAAGGCGGTGTTTTTCAATTCTCAAAACGCCTGCCGGCTTTACAACCGGCTTGTAAAACCCGATGTATTCGAGGATTTGGTCAAGATTACGCTGCCCTCGACAAGTCCGGCCCGCGCAATGCGTTTTGAAGATAAGCTGAGGATGTGGCTGCCTGTTCGGGATATGCTTGAAAACTCAGGTTGCGAGTAAAACACATATATTGAATTTTAAAATAAAAAAATTTAAAAAAATACCCCCCCTCACTACCATCTCACTAGGAATACTCACTAGCACCTCACTAGGAACCCTCACTAGCATCTCACTATCTAAACGCGAAAAAAGCTCAAAAATTTTTAAAAAAATTTTGCACCCCTCACTTGCACCTCACTACCTAGCTTGTGATAACATGAAGCCGGATTCGGGAATCCAGGCATCATTTTTATCGGTTTTTTATTAAAAGTGATATATACTTTTACTTAAAAAAATGATATATTAGATTCAATGTTTTTTAAAATAGGATTTTATGGGTTTTTGAAAGGATTGGTCAAAGTAATGTTCTCCAAGATGATGGATACCATCGGATTTGTAAAGGAATTGGATCCCGAGGTCGGGCAGGCGATGGAAAAGGAGCTTTTCCGCCAGCGCCGCAATCTTGAGCTTATCGCATCGGAAAATATTGTTTCTCCGGCTGTTATGGCGGCAATGGGCTCGGTACTTACAAATAAATATGCCGAAGGATACCCCGGCAAACGCTATTACGGCGGATGTCAGGATGTCGATGTGGTTGAAGATATAGCACGTCAGCGCGTCTGTCGGCTTTTCGGCGCAGAACACGCCAATGTCCAGCCCCATTCGGGCGCACAGGCGAACCAGGCGGCATATGCGGCTCTGATTAAGCCGGGCGATACCGTGCTCGGCATGAATCTGGCGCACGGCGGGCATCTGACCCACGGTTCACCCGTTAATTTCTCGGGGCTTTTATATAATTTTGTGGCTTACGGCGTTGACGAGGAGAGCGGCAGAATAGACTATGATAAGCTGGCGGAGCTTGCAACCCAGACCAAGCCGAAGCTTATTGTCGCGGGCGCCAGCGCCTATGCCCGCGAAATCAGGTTTGACCGTCTGCGCGAAATTGCCGACGCATGCGGGGCAATGCTTGTGGTGGATATGGCGCATATCGCGGGATTGGTCGCGGCAGGCGAGCATATGAGTCCGGTGCCGTATGCGGACGTTGTGACCTCGACCACCCACAAAACCCTGCGCGGACCGCGCGGAGGCCTGATTCTCTGCCGTGAGCAGTATGCAAAGGCAATAGACAAGGCGGTGTTCCCCGGCACTCAGGGCGGGCCGCTTATGCATATAATCGCCGCCAAGGCCGTATGCTTCGGCGAAGCGCTCACGGACGAATTCAGGGAATATCAGCGCCAGATACGCAAGAACGCTTCGGCTTTGGCTAACGGTCTTATGTCCCGCGGACTGAAATTAGTTTCGGGCGGGACCGACAACCACCTTATGTTAATGGATTTGCGCGACACCGGCATAACCGGCAAGGAGCTTGAGCATCGTCTGGACGAGGTTTATATCACAGTCAATAAAAATACCATACCCAACGAACCCCTTTCGCCCTTTGTGACAAGCGGTATAAGAATCGGAACGCCTGCCGTTACCAGCCGCGGGCTCAAAGAGGCCGATATGGACCTTATTGCCGGATTTATCGCCGACGCGGTACGCGATTTTGACGCAAAGGCCGATGAGATCCGCGCCGGAGTAACCGAGCTTTGCGATAAATATCCGCTTTATTAACGGTTTTATGATTTGTGTTGTGTAGCAGGAAGGAGGGGGAGATATGTCAGCGCCTCTGGCCGACCTGATTCGTCCCGCGTCGCTTGACGATATGGTGGGGCAGCAGCATCTTCTCGCCCCCGGCAAAGCGCTGCGAGGTATTATCGAATCGGGCAATATACCCAACCTTATCTTTTACGGACCCTCGGGTGTCGGCAAGACAACGCTTGCCGGTATCATAGCCGGACAAACCGATATGAAGCTGCACCGACTTAACGGGACGACCGCGTCCACCGCGGACATTAAAGCGGTGGTTGAGGAAATCGATACCCTTGCGGCGGTAAACGGTATTCTGCTCTATCTCGATGAGATACAGTATTTCAATAAAAAGCAGCAGCAAACCCTGCTTGAGCATATTGAAAACGGGGGCATCACCCTTATCGCCTCGACAACCGAAAACCCGTACTTTTATGTATACAACGCCATACTCAGCCGCTCAACGGTTTTTGAGTTTAAGCCGGTGGATTCCGCCGACATCGCCCGCGCCGTCGAAAGGGCGTTTAGGTTCCTTGAAAAAGAAAAATCCCTGAGCATTAATGTTGAACCCGAGGTGATTTCGCATATTTCAACCTCCTGCGGGGGAGATGTAAGAAAGGCAATCAATGCCGCCGAGCTTTGTGTGCTGGCTTCAAAGCCGGATGCCGACGGGGTGCTGCATATCACCCTTGAAACGGCTTCACAGCTTTCGCAGCGAAGCGCCATGCGGTATGACCGCGACGGAGACGAGCATTATGATATCCTTTCGTCCTTTCAGAAATCAATGCGGGGCTCCGACCCGAATGCCGCGATTCACTACCTCGCGCGGCTGCTGGCGGCGGGGGATTTACTCTCGGCCTGCCGCAGACTGATGGTCTGTGCCTGCGAGGATGTGGGCCTGGCATATCCCATGATAATCCCGATTGTTAAGGCGGCCGTGGATACGGCGTTGCAGGTGGGGCTGCCCGAGGCCCGGATTCCGCTTGCCGATGCGGTTATTCTGGTGTGCAACGCGCCCAAATCCAATTCTGCGTACAACGCGATAGACGCCGCCATGTCCGACCTGTCGGAGGGTCTTTCGGGGCCGATTCCGCGCCATTTGCAGAATAAGCACTTCGACGGCGAGGATGCTATCACTAAGGGGCAGTTTTATCTGTATCCGCATGATTATCCAAACCATTGGACATATCAGCAATACCTGCCCGACGCCCTGCGCGACCGAGTTTATTATAAGCCGGGCGACAACAAGACCGAGCAGGCTTTTAAAGAATACTGGGACGGGGTGAAGCGAAAGAGCGAAAAATAAACTTTATTATAACTTTAATATTTTAGGGGGAGAATTATGAGTAACGACCAGATGATTATGATGATTTCAATGTTGGCTTACATAATTGCGGTATTGGTGATAGGAATTATCTATGCGCGGCGCAACCGGACAACCGATGACTTTTACCTCGGAGGCCGCAGGCTGAGCCCATTGGTTACGGCTATGAGCGCCGAGGCGTCCGATATGAGCAGCTGGCTGCTGATGGGATTGCCGGGCGTCGCTTATCTGTACGGGCTTGCGGACGCAAGCTGGACGGCAATTGGATTGGCTGTCGGTACATATCTGAACTGGCTGATTGTTGCCAAACGACTTCGCCGTTATACCGTTGTGGCAAATAACTCGATTACGCTGCCCGACTTTTTTTCAAACAGGTTTCATGACCGCTCGAAAATACTAATGAGTGTTTCGGCAATCATTATTCTTATATTCTTTGTGCCGTATACGGCTTCGGGCTTTGCTGCCTGCGGCAAGCTGTTTCAGAGTCTTCTCGGGGTAAATTATCAGGCTGCCATGATAGCCAGCGCTTTTGTCGTGGTCTTTTACACGGCAATCGGCGGTTTTCTGGCCGAAAGCACAACCGACCTGATTCAGGGCATAATAATGTCGATCGCCTTGGTCGTGATTGTGGGCTTCGGTATAAGCAAAGCGGGCGGCATTGATCAGGTTGCCGTCAACGCCCAGTCCATCCCCGGGTTTTCAAGCTTATTCCAGACATTTAACCCGAAAACAGGGGGCGCGTCGCCATACGGGTTCATAACAATCATATCCACCCTTGCATGGGGGCTCGGCTATTTCGGTATGCCTCACGTACTGCTCCGATTTATGGCAATCCGCAAGGAGGGAGAGCTCAAAACATCGCGCCGTATCGCAACCGTCTGGGTTGTGATTTCCCTGTTTGCCGCCGTTATGATCGGCGTAATCGGCGCCGCCGCCGTCAAAGGTCTGGAAGATCCCGAAACCATTTTTATTGTGCTTGCGCAAAAGCTGGGCGACCACGGTATTATTACCCTTATTTTGGCGGGCTTTATTCTTGCCGGAATACTTGCGGCGACAATGTCGACCTCGGATTCCCAGCTGCTGGTGGCATCCTCGAGCATATCCCAGAACTTCTTCAAAGGCTTGCTGCGTAAAAACGCCGGCGATAATCTTATAATGTGGGTCTCCCGCGGAACCATAGTCGTAATTTCATTGATTTCGGCTGTTATCGCATGGAATCCCGAAAACTCGATTTTCAAGATTGTATCATTCGCATGGGCCGGATTCGGAGCCGCCTTCGGACCTGTTATTCTGTTCTCGCTCTTCTGGAAGAGAACCACACTGTACGGCGCTCTTGCCGGAATGTTAAGCGGCGGAACCATGATTTTTGTCTGGAAATTCGCGCTGTCCCCGCTTGGCGGAATCTTCGGTATTTACGAGCTGCTGCCGGCCTTTATTATCGCTTGCTTGGTTATCGCCGGCGTCAGTCTGCTGGATAAAAAACCATCCAAGGAAATACAGGATGAATTCGACCTTGCTGCTTCGTCAAATCCTGTGGAATAATAACCGAAAACATTAACTCCGGAGGTTATGATGACATACAGGGTAAATAAGCCGTTAAAACTCGACGGGGCGTTCAATATCAGGGAGCTCGGCGGCTATCCGACATCGGACGGCAGAACGACAAAAAGGGGAGTCTTTTTCAGGGGCGACGGGACCCAATCCCTGTCCGACAGGGATTTAGAGGTTTTGAATGACGCGGGGGTAACCCTTGTGGTTGATATGCGCTCGCCCGATGAGGTGGCCGAGTTTCCGTCAAGGTTTTGCTCTCTTGATAACGTAAGATATGAGAATATCATTATGTTTGACGGGTTGAGGATGTTTCTGGCCAGCCAGAGCATGCCTAAATCAATGGCCGAGCTATATTGTATACTGCTGGACAGATGCAAGGAACAATATAAACGGATATTCGGATATTTTCTGGATAGCAGCGGGGCCTCGCTCTTTCACTGCACGGCCGGAAAGGACAGAACAGGCGTTGTGGCAATGCTGCTGCTGAATCTGGCGGGGGTACCGGACGATTTGATAATCGCCGATTACTCGGTCAGCGAGGCCAACATGACCGGAGTATTTGAAAAGCACCATGAGCAGCTTGCGGCGACCGGAATAAATGTCCCCAGCTTTGTTTTCGGCTCAAAAGAAGAGGATATGGAGAAAACTCTGGAGTTTCTTTACTTAAAATACGGGAGCGCAGAAGGGTATCTTCTGGAGTGCGGAATGACAAACCATGGGATTCAGGAGTTGAAAAACCGTTTTATCGTGTAATCATCATGCAAATGCGACTAAGGGGGAGAAAACATGCCTGTTGTCTATTTAGTGGTTCCCTGCTTAAATGAAGAGGCGGCTCTGCCCGAAACAAACAGGCGTCTTACCCAAAAGCTGGATTCACTTATCAAGTCGGGCAAAGCCGACGCAAAGAGCCGTATTCTCTATGTGGACGACGGCAGTGAAGATAAAACATGGGAACTGATTACACATTACCACAATGAAAATCCGCTTGTCCTCGGTTTAAAGCTGGCCCATAACGCGGGACACCAGAACGCACTTTTCGCGGGCTTGATGACCGCGAAAAGTTATGCCGACTGCACTATCTCGCTCGATGCGGATTTGCAGGATGACATTGAGATACTCGATGAGTTTATCGACCGCTTTTCCGAGGGGTGCGAAATTGTTTACGGGGTTCGGAAAAAGCGTGATACCGATACCTTTTTCAAGCGTGTTACCGCAGTTGGCTTTTATAAGATGATGAAGCTTCTCGGCGTTGACATCGTGTATAACCATGCGGACTACAGGCTGATGCGAAAGCGCTCTCTGGAAGCGCTTGGCGAATACAGGGAGGTAAATCTGTTTTTGCGCGGGATTGTACCTATTATCGGCTATAAGAGCGGAACGGTATATTATGACCGTCACAAGCGTATGGCGGGCGAATCAAAGTATCCGCTGAAAAAGATGCTTGGTTTTGCCCTTGACGGGATTACCTCGTTCAGCGTAAAACCGCTGAAAATCATCTCAAATCTCGGTATCTTAATATCTTTTCTAAGCATCATCGGTATACTGTACGCCCTTATCTCGTATTTTTTGGGGGTCACCGTCCCGGGGTGGACCGCAATCGTTGCATCAATCTGGCTTCTCGGCGGTATCCAGCTTTTGTGTATCGGGGTTGTCGGCGGATATATCGGAAAGATATATTCGGAGGTCAAAAACAGACCGCGTTATACCGTCGAGCAATTCCTTGATGACCCGGAGCAATAATACTAACATCCCATAATGGTGGAAATAATATGTATAATGGATTAATTGCCATTTATATAAAAAATAGTGGATGACTAGCTGATATTATGTTAAATAAACATATCATTACAGGTACCGAGTTATTGACAATGGATGTTTAACTATACTATAATGATTACAATACTGTTATAAACTTATTCTAAAACAACTGATTGGGAAAGTATAACCGCATTGCGGAGTTACAGAGGGGGACTCTTCTTGTCGGTTGTCAAGTGGATAAAAAAACAAAGGACTTTGCTGATTGCTTTCTTAGATATTCTGCTGGTCGGCGGTATATACTTTTTTTGTACCGTTGTTTTAAATAATGAAGCATGGAAATTGAGTATAGGTAACCGGGTTTTATCCTCGGTTATACCTGTAATTGTCTATGTCCTTTTTCTTCTTGCATTTCAGGTGTACGGGAGTTTATGGAAATACGCAGAGGTGGATGAATTCTTTTTTTGCGCCATCGGCGCGTTGACCGCGGGACTTACATATGCGGTGGCTTACCATCCGATTGTCGGGCTTGTACCCTTGCTTAATCATGTTCTTGCCGCCTTCACAACGACACTGATTTTGGTGTTGTACCGTTCGGTATACAGTATATTGAGCAAAAGCCACATCAACTGGCATTACAAAGCGAAAAAACGACTGATGATAGTCGGGGCGGGTATGGCCGCCGCGTCGCTAATCAGTGAAATCAGAAAAAATAAAAGCGATCGGTATCTTCCGGTTTGTTTGGTTGATGATAACCCAGATAAGCTAGGGCGTTTTATAAACGGTTTGAAGATTCGCGGAAATACTGAGGACATCCCGAGATTATGCAAAGAACTCTCGGTTGACATTATTTTTATTTGCATACCCTCCGCCACGGCAAGTCAGCGCCGCAGGATTCTTGATTATTGCTCTAAAACATCTGCATCAATCAAAATACTTCCCGAGGTGTTTGACGCCATTACAAACCCGGGCCGCCTGCAGCAAAAGCTGCGTGCCATACAGATTGAAGATTTAATCGGCCGGCAGGAGAAAAGCTTTAACGGTGTAGCCATTAACGGCTTTATTAGGGATAAGGTTGTTCTGATTACCGGCGGCGGGGGTTCTATCGGTTCCGAGCTATGCCGTCAGGTAGCCTATCTATCTCCCAAAAAGCTGATAATACTCGATATATTTGAAGGCAACGCTTACGCTATCCAAATGGAGCTTATGGCGGATTTTAAGGATTTGGATTTAGCTGTAGAAATAGCAACCATACGCGATCCCGAAAAAATGGATGATATCTTCGCCAAATACCGCCCGGATGTGGTTTTTCATGCGGCGGCGCATAAGCATGTGCCCTTGATGGAGCATAATCCTGAGGAGGCGCTAAAAAATAATGTGTTCGGTACGATTAACGTCGTAAACGCTGCCAATAAGTACAAGGCAAGCAAGTTTGTGCTGATATCGTCCGACAAGGCGGTTAATCCGACAAACTTTATGGGGGCGACAAAGCGGCTTGCCGAAATGATTATACAAAGCCGCAGGGAATCGGAAACCCATTTTGTTGCGGTACGTTTCGGCAATGTGCTCGGTTCGTCCGGCTCCGTTGTTCCGTTGTTTGAAAAGCAGATTGAGCGCGGCGGCCCGGTTACCGTGACACATCCTGAAATAACACGCTTCTTTATGACTATACCCGAAGCGGTGCAGCTTGTGCTGCAGGCCGCGGTCATGGCTAAAAACGGTGAGATTTATGTGCTTGACATGGGAGAACCTGTTCGCATATTAAGCCTTGCCGAACAGATGATACGCTTGTCCGGCTTGAGACCGTATGAAGATATTGATATCGTATTTACCGGTCTGCGTCCCGGTGAAAAGCTGTATGAAGAGCTTATGATGAATGAGGAAGGCCTGAAATCAACCCAAAACAGCCGGATTTTTATAGGATATCAGACCCCGATTAGTCTGCAAGAGGTTGAGCAGAAGTGTGCCAAGCTACAGGCTGCTCTTGAGAAAAAGGATAAAAATCACCTCCTGCGCGTCATGCAGGAGGTTGTGCCGACATATTGCCCGGATATCGCGCCGGAATGTAGCGCAAATGATGCAGCCCATGTAAAAGTAGCAAACGAATAGTCTTATACGTTTTTTCGCGAGAATATCGTATCGTGGACGCGGGTTTTGCTTGAATAATAGACGCTTAAAGCTACCCCGATTCCGAGATAGAGGGTGGCAAGCGAGCTTCCGCCTTTGCTGAAAAACGGGAGGGTAATGCCGATAACCGGCAGCAATCGAAGATTCATACCCAGGTTGATGATTGACTGAAACCCTATCATTGCCATAATGCCGCCGCATAAAAGCTTGCCCTGCAAATCCCTCGCAGTCATAACCTCTTTAAAAAGCGCAAACAGTACAAGTATAAGCACCGCGAGAAGGGCAAGCGATCCGATAAAACCGAATTCCTCGCCGGCAACCGTAAAAATAAAATCGTTATTTCTCGCGTAAAGAGGCAGATCGCCGCCCTCGAGATAACCGACGCCCCACAGCTTTCCCGAACCGGTTGCAATCAGCGCGTTGTTTTGCTGCCAGCCGATGTCGCTGACATATTTGTCAACAAAGATTAGACTAAGAAAGCGCTTTTGTTTATCGCTGTCCAATCTCTGCCAGACAATCGGAACCGCGGCCGAAATTAATGTCATGCCGACGATAAAATAAATCGGGCGCAATCCTGCGATAAACAGCATCGATATGAATATAAAGACAAATACGAGTGCGGTGCCGTCGTCGCCCTGTTTAAAAACGAGTAAAACAGGTATGGCGCCGTGCAGGCATAAGAGCAGTACCTGCCGAAGCTCATTAATCCTGTCCTGCACCCTTGAAAGATGGGTGGCAAACGAGATTATAAAGGTTATCTTAAGAAGCTCGGCAGGCTGGAATGTGCCTATAACAGGAATCGACAGCCACGCCTGGTCATCGGCGACCTTCAGACCCAAAGGGGTAAAGGTGAGCAGAACCAAAAGCAGTGAAATGCCTGAAAAAACAGGCCAAAGCCTACATATAATATCATAGTCTATTTTTGAAATTGCCAGTGCGGCAAGCAGTCCGATTACGAATGCGGACAGTTGTATAATGAAATCACGTAAGCCGGCGCCCGATGTATAAATGACGGAATAGACCAACGCAAGTCCGTACATGGTGGCTGCGACACATGAAACTATCAGCAACCAGTCGGAATTGTGTATATATGACGATATGACGTTTTTTATTTTCTTTGCAAAGCTCAATGACGTATACCGTCCCTTTCGATGAGATAATTCTTATAACATTGTACCAGTTTTCTTTCCCTGAATCAATAATTTGCTTTTAAGATTGAATTAAATATGATATACTTGGGGAGAATTGGTTATGATTCTCCCTTGATTTTTTTATCCGAAAGGAACGCGTGCAATGGGAAGCGTGATTACAAATTCTCCTGCCGAAACCGAAGCGGTGGGGGCAGCTCTTGCCGCGCGGTTAAAGGGCGGTGATGTCGTTGCCCTATACGGCGGACTCGGGATGGGGAAGACGGCTTTTGTGCGCGGCCTTGCGGCAGGCATGAAGCTTAACGCCGAGGTATCCAGCCCAACCTTTGCGCTTGTGCATGATTACGGAGGAAATCCGTCTCTTATCCATTTTGATATGTACCGCGTTTCGGGATGGGACGACCTGTATTCTACCGGTTTTTTTGACTATCTGGACGCAGGCGCGATTATCGCTGTCGAATGGAGCGAAAATATAGAGGCGGCTCTTCCCGAACATACCCTGCGGGTGAAAATCGAAAAGCTTGACGAGAACCGCCGGCGTATCGAGATTGATGATATTTAACCTGAAAGGTTGGATTGCAGGTTTATGAATATATTGGCAATAGAATCCTCGGCAGGACCCGCCTCCTGCGCGGTTTATCGGGACGGCAAGCTGCTTGCCTGTTCGTCAATCAATACGGGATTGACACATAGCCAGACACTCATCCCCATGGTGTCGGACACCCTGAAAAACGCAGGTCTTGATATAAAAAATATCGACCTGTATGCGGTTGCAGCCGGGCCTGGATCGTTTACCGGAATTCGCATCGGGGTTGCCGCCGTAAAAGGATTGGCCTTTACAGATAAAAAGCCGTGTATCGGAGTTTCAACCCTTGCTGCCATGACAAGAATGACCCAGGGAATACCTTTTGACGGTATTGTATGCGCCGCCATGGACGCAAGATGCAATCAGGTGTATACCGCCCTTTTTGAGAATCACAGCGGGGAGATAAAAAGGCTGACCCAAGACAGCGCGTTGCATCTGGATGATTTAAAAAAACTGATTGAAGCGACGAAAAAAAATGTTCTTTTTATTGGCGACGGTTCTCAGTTATGCTATAATGCCTTTGGCGGGTTGAGGGAGGGCATGTTTCTTGCCCCTCCGATGCTGCGTTATCAGAATGCCGCAGGAGTAGCCCTTGAAGCGGCGGAGACGCCGGAATCTGCCGTTTCCGCCGAGCAGCTTATGCCGGTTTATCTTCGGTTGCCTCAGGCCGAGCGCGAACTGAAGCGCAGGCAATCAGTAAATGCTGCCGATTAGTCCGCGAGTATTTTATAAAAATCGAAAGGATATGAAAACATGCCGGAAGAATTATCACAGACTAAAGATGGTTTAAGACCATTCATTGCCGATCACCCGTTAATCCAGCATAAGGTGACCCTTCTTCGTGATAAAAACACAGGCTCGAAGCAGTTTCGCGAGCTGATTCAGGAGATAACCGAGCTTATGTGTTATGAGGCAACCCGAGATCTGCCTACATGTGAAATTGATATCGAGACGCCGCTTACCCCTATGAAATCAAAGGTGATTGCGGGCCGCAAGCTGGCATTCGTACCTATTCTGCGTGCCGGACTCGGTATGGTTGACGGCGCGATAGAGCTTGTTCCTGCCGCAAAGGTCGGTCATATCGGACTTTACCGCGACCCGGATACCCTAAAGCCGGTTGAATATTACTGCAAGCTACCGAGCGACATAAGCGAGCGCGATGTGATTGTTCTTGATCCCATGCTTGCAACCGGCGGCTCTGCGGTTGATGCCATTACGCTGATAAAAAAGCGTGAACCGCGCAGCGTGAAGTTTATGTGCATTATCGCGGCGCCCGAAGGTCTTTCCGAGCTGACCAAAGCCCACCCTGATGTTCAGGTATACTGCGCCGCGCTTGACAGTCATTTGAATGACCACGGATATATTGTACCCGGGCTTGGAGATGCGGGCGACCGGATTTTTGGAACAAAATAAGCCCTTATATCCTAAGCAAAAAAGCAAAAACGAGATCATGCCGCAATGATATGTTTTTGTGCAAGGGGGGCATGGTCAACAGATGAACAGACGAAAACGTAATATCGCTTTGTCGGTGTTTGCGGCCGCAGCGGCTGGGTTGTGCCTTTATGCGGATAATAAAAGGATTGATGTTCAGGAAATCCCGGTAAAATTAGCCGGATTGCCAAAGGCATTTAACGGTTTTCGCATTGCGCATTTATCGGATTTACATCTTCCGAACTGCGCGTGCAATCCCTTGAAACTGGCGGAGATTGTAAAAAGGATAAAACCCGATGCGATTGCTTTGACAGGCGATTTGGTTGACCGCTTCACATATTTTGACGCAGACGGTCTGAGTGCAGTAACCAAAATGCTTGCGGATATTGCCCCATGCTTTGCGGTGGTTGGCAATCATGAGGTCAAGTCGGGAGTTGTGCCGGAATGGGCAGGTATTCTAAAACGGTCCGGAGTGACCGTATTAAGCGGAAAACCGACTGAGGTCAGACGGGGAGAAGACCGAATAATCTTTTGGGGATTGCCGGACGGCAACCCGTTTCGTTTATACCGATCCGGAACTGAGGATGATATTGAGGTCGTGCTTTCGCATTATCCCGAAAATATACAGCAGTACGTTTCTGCGGGTCTGCGACTGGTTTTGACCGGGCACGCGCACGGCGGACAATGGCGTTTTGCCGGGCGCGGCCTAATCTCGCCGGGTGAAGGCCTTTTTCCGAAATTTACAAGTGGATTGTATGTAGTGAATAATACCAAGATGATTGTAAGCCGGGGGCTGAGAAACGGGATACCCGTCCGTATATTTAATTCGCCGCATATACCTGTTGTAGTGTTGCAGAAAGAATATCGCAGTGTATGAACTTGTAGTTTTACACGATGAAATACCAACTCCTTATTTTTTCTCTTTTGTCTCTTATCTGGCTTATCTGGAAACGACAATTTTCAGAGAATAGATAAGAACAAGAAAATAAGAGAGAAAAGTACAATAAGAAACGACAATCTCCTGCCGAAAATTGTCGTTTCTTTTTGGTGCCGCTGACCGGACCGCTGCGCTTTTGAACACGGTTCAAGCCCGGAACGTTACAAAAAAAAGACAACCACTTCGCTGGCGCGAAGCACCTGCCTTTTTTGGTGCGAGTGTTCATAACCAACTTCAAAAATCGTATTTGCTTATTTCCAAAACTTTGAAAGTTGCGTTCTTAAATTGTTCGATTTTCTCTTCTTCAACATACTTAAATGCAGTTAGTTTGATTTTTTGTCCCGCATTTAATCTGTCGGCATAAATCATATCCGTTTCAAGCCTTGT
>JAAYKB010000194.1 GCA_012522615.1 Clostridiales bacterium | reverse complement strand
TTGTCGTACGAACGGATATTGCCCTCCTGGTCATAGGCAATGTGCTTCCCGTTATAGTACGTCAGCATGTCATGGTCGCCGTAACTGTAGTCAATCACACTGGTGGGGTTCAGTTCGGTCAAATCCGCCGTGGTATAGGCATATTCTTTTTTCAAATCAATGTTGCCGTTGGGGTCGTAGGCATAGGTGAAGGTTTTGTTCTGAACGGCGCTGTTTTCGCGGATAAGCTGGTTGTCGGAGTCATAGAAATATTCTACCTGAAGAACTCCCGCTTTGGATATCGAGAGGATATTGCCGTAGGCATCATAAGTATAGGTAAGATTGTTGGTATTTTCGCCGAACACCTCGGTATAGCCGGTTATATTCCCTTCGCTGTCATAGCTGTAGGTCAGGCTGTATCCGTTGGCGTTGCTGATTGTATTGACCGTTCCGTCATCGTTGTAGGTAACGGTGTTGGTTGTCTGGTTGGCAAACTCTTCGGTCACTATCTTGCCCTCGGTATTGTAATTGAAAACCACGTTCGTCAGCCAATGCTCTGTTTCATCGGCTAATCGAGTGCCACTTCTTTATGCATTTCTTGTTTTGCTTGCAATATCATACTCAAAAATATCTTCCTCTGTAAGATAATATATTTTTTTATCTTTCGTCGCAAAATACCGGACACCTTTATCAACCTTTAAAACATCTTCCCCCATGAAATCCCATATATACAATGTATCAAAATCGTATTTTATTGGTTTTATAATTAAATCATTGCCATCAATCAGAGCACTAGGGTTCAAGCTGTTATTCAATACCTCAGATGGTAAATCAAATGGTCTCGGTGTAAGAGAGCCATCTTTTAAATTGATGATGTAATATTGCTTGCTATCTTTATTAGAGAAAACCAGGGTATAATTATCAAGCGAAAACTCGTATACCGTTCCTTAGTAAATCAAGGTCTTTTGTGTGAGGTCGGGTTTTACGCGGTATAAACCCGAATCGTCAAAATAATATATCCATCCGTCATAATACTTATATGTCCATTTATCTATAATTACATTAAAAGTGTCATCATAGCCGTCTTTTTTCGTGTAGCTGTAAACCTCGGCTGCGGCTGTGCCGTAAGGCTGCTTGAAACATCATTGCTTGAACTGCCTAATGAACCCGTCGACGAGTCTATCCCGGCCGGGCGGCATTACGCCAAAATCCCGACCAGCAACAAGGCCGCAGTTAACAAAACAATTTGTCTGGTCATAGATATACCTATCCTTTCTTGAAATTAATGAAAAGGCCTCCTTTTGTTTTAAAAATTATATAAATAATTCTTACAAAAGGAGGCTTTTTGTAGCTTATTATTTAAGGATCTGCTTATTCAAAATGCAGTTGTCAAAAATACGCGGCAGCAATCTGTACGGAATTGCAGACAGGTTTTTTAATTATTCATAGGTTATTATTTCTGCAAAAGCATGCGCGATGCCGTCAGGATTCATATGGTCAAATGTCGGTTTTTGGTCTTTAGGCAGAATCTGAAGATTAAACTCTTCCTCCATGTCAGTAATCTTATAGCTTCCGTTATCTTGTTTCTCCAGCGTATATGTGCCATGGGTTAATTCCACCGGGTCATCCCCAACTCCGGCACTTTTGAAGGGAACATTCACTACGATTTCCTTACCGTTAACACCGGAAATCGAAAACCCTCTTTCCGGATCCACTTTATGGCGAAACCAGTATATTTCCTGCGCATAGCAAATGGCTGCTTTCCCATCAATGCAATAGATGCTGTTTAACTGAATAAAATAAAATAAAGCCGGTTTTGAGAAATAGGGCTTTAATTGCTCCACCAAATCATAATAGCTGTCATATGCCGTCAGCTCAAAAACCTCATATCCTGGCAAAATCCAGCACAATCTTTCTTTTTTCGCCGACAAGTCGATTAATTTTTCTGTATTCAGAATAAATTCTTTTATTTCCTGGATATTTACATCCTGTGTGTTTTGCATTTTTGTGCTTGTTGCGGATGAAGCAATACCGGATGAAGCAGCGGCAGATTGTTCACTTTTTGTGGTTTTGCCACAACCGATTAATAAGCAGAACAAAATCATCGGTAGACAAATCTTCAATATTCTCATAACCTGATCTCCTATTATTCATTACCTTACCCTGCGGACATATGTGTTTGTAATAAATTCTTTTAAATCATTAAAGGTACGGAATCTGTCCGATGTTACCCTCTGCATTTCTCTGCCTTCTTCATCCTCTATTACAGTATCATCTATAGGCAGAAAACCTATCGAGAAAATATCCACACATTCTATATTGTTATCAAGAAGTTCTTTAATCCGTTTATTCATTGAATCCGTGTCCGAGGAATCAACGGAGCGGGAACAGCCGACAGACATAAATAATAATCCGACAAGCATAAACACAGCTAAGCATCTTATTGTCGATTTCATAGCATAATTCGCCTCCTCAAAACACGTTTTATACCCGGCCTGCTAATTCGGCAAAACAAAACTGTCTATAAGCCACTGCCCCTGTCGGTTATTCAGAATAAAATCGCGGTCTTCAACGGTATAACCAATCGAAGTTTCCCAATCATAATAATAGCTCCGGGCGGTGTAAACCAGCTTGTTTTCGGCCGACGATTTCGGTATTAACACAGTGCCTATATAGGTGCCATCCGTTCCTCTTGATGGTCTGTCAAAATAATATTTATTATCTTTCTCGTAATAGACAAAAGGCGGATATGTCTCAGTAAATTGTCTTAAACCATTTGAAGTAAACAGTTTATTAGCTACCTCAGTGAAGTTTGTACATAGCGGCATTCCATCATAGGCTTCGACTTTATCAAACTCCAAATCGCCTTCCGACCAATAAAAAACTGTTGCACGGTTATACCTGTCAAAAGCAAGCATATATTTGTCGTCCATATTATCGTGGCGATAGACCAGACAAACCACATCGGCCTGTGCCACCTTGTTTGCAATGGTCACTTTCACCTTATTGATGCCGGGCTTTAATCCGGTATTATTGGTTATACTCTTCACAAAAACAGAACCGTCTGAGGACGAGATTTCGACCGAAACCGAATCACGGTCGACAATCCCAAAACGAGGAATATTGTCAAAGTATATGGCTCCTTCTTGAACAAAGTCATTAAACTTTATTCTTTCAACCGACATCCGAAGATCAAAAACCTCTTGAGAATCCCGGTCTGTTATTAATGATGCCGTATCATCGGCCGCTTTTGTGGTCCCGGCCGTCTTAATATTTGA
This sequence comes from Clostridiales bacterium, assembly GCA_012522615.1. Taxonomy (GTDB): domain Bacteria; phylum Bacillota; class Clostridia; order Oscillospirales; family Acutalibacteraceae; genus Avimonas. The sequence goes on along the minus strand of JAAYKB010000194.1, from coordinate 90 downwards.
AGATTCGGAAGAAACCCCGCTGCACCCTGTCAGAAAAAGCAACACTAACCCCGCAAGGATAACCCGCCGCATGGTTTTCATAAAAATCTC
>JAAYKB010000193.1 GCA_012522615.1 Clostridiales bacterium | reverse complement strand
TTAAGGTGGCCGTGTACCTGTTGGGATTTTGCGGGTCGGCTTCAAAGCTTACGCCGTTTATCGATTGGGGTGCCCAGTAGGCAGCGCCGGAAAGGGGGGTTCCCTCGGACGGGTTTACCGTGAAGGCGATATTAATCTCCTCGCCTGCCTCAATGGTGGCGGCTATGGCGTAGGTTCCGTCGATTTCGTCGGTTATATCCTTGAATTCGGATTGGTCGGAAAAAGGTTTTTTGTAGACATGTATCTTGAAAAATTCCGATACATACAAATAGTCATCGACAAAAAGGACAAAAGGCATAAAGCCGAAATCGGCGTATCCATCCGGGAAGCAGCCCAAAAATTCCAGGGTTTCTTCCTCGTAAGCAAGAATTTCACCGTATTCGCTGTTGCAAACACAGATAACGCCTTCATGGACGGTGCAGCTACATTATTAAGGCGAGCCCTGTGAGAAGCTATATATAAATCTTATAAATTTATCCGGTTAGGAATTCTACTCGGTTTCTGGAGTTGATGCACAATAGAAATTTGTACATCAGCGCTTTTTTCTGCCGCAACCGATTATGAATTCTCTTTTGATGGGACGATCCCTTTGTTACGGCTGAACTTATTTTATGACCAGAACCGAATCGGTGGAAATACATATTGGAAAATAGTATAATTAGCAAGAGGCGGTGAAAAGATGGCTCCCTATGAAGTAAAAAGCTTGATTTGCTACGGCTCTCATGATGGCGTTCATTTTGGCTTTCACTACAATGCTCGCTGCGACGCTCAAACCGTATCTGGCAATCCCAAAATAGGCAAATCCAAAATAGGCAAATCCAAAAATATTATGTTGCCATTGCATTTGTTGCCTCGGTTTTGTGATTTTGCTTGGTATTGCTCGGTTTTTAATGCGACCCCCAGGCAACTTTGTTGTTAAGAAGTTGCCAAATCGGCAACCGAGTTGCCAAAAATCAGCCCAAAAAGCCAACCCGGGCATCTATATATAGTTTAAAAATGGCATCCAAAGCCTAAATATAGCCCCAAAAGACACCCTGTTGCCCAAAAATTGCATCCCGTACCCCATGCCGGAACTGCCGTTAGTCCTCCGGTTGCATCTGAGGAAGCCTTGCCGGCCGGAGAGTGCCCGGATTGCGGGTAAATTCCGAATCCGGTTGACTCGGCAAATAATAACCGGCCGTATCCGCTTGGGATACGGCCGGCTATCGGAAAGTGAAGAGTTGTTGTTAATTTTTTAAGGCTTTAACTCTTATCATTATGCCCGCTTGGACCTGCGCCGCAGCAATACCGAGCCGCACAGTGCGCAGCATACCAAAAGACCTGACCACAGGGTATAGTCGTTGTATCCGGTTTTCGGATGGTCAACAGGTTTATCCGAATCCGCTTTGGCAAACACCGCGATAGGCGACAGGCCGGTGAGAGTAAATGTCGCGTCGCCGTCCTTTACGGTGACGTTGAAGGTTTCGAGTGTACCGTTTGCGCAATGCAGAATGGTAACCTTTTTTCCGTTGTACTGTGTACCCACCGGAATGCTGACGGTAACTGAGCCCATGAAACTGTGTGACAGCGAAATATCTTTGTTCAGCAATGTGATATAACTGTTGTCGGCCATATAATTTCTGATGGTGTCGCAGGTGTCGCAGGTGTCCTCGGGGTGCAGGTTCGCATCGTTAATATTTAAAACCGCATCTTTGTGGATGCTTCCGGAAATTGTGATGCCGGTTGCGGCGTTGATAATCGTACGGGAAATGTAATCATCCGGCTGTTGGTCATTTGCGGTGGAAAAGCTGATTACCGCGACATTTGAAATGTTTCCCGATTCATCTTCGACTATAATATATGCTTTATATGATGTCGATGCCGTCAGGCCGGTTATCTGTACGGTATTTGCCGCAGCAGCCGCCTGCCCCGTTCCTTTGGCCGCCGCTTGTCCCTGTGCTTTAACGGCGGCTGCGTCGGGTGCGGCGCTATCAGCCGCAAGGACTAAATAATAATAGGTTCCAGCTTTATCGGATGTAAATTTCAGAGTTGCGGTTGTCGAGGTTACGGTGCCGGTCTCTGCACCTGTCTCGCTTAATACGGGCGGTACGGACGGTTGCTCCGATTGTCCCTGCCACCTCAGAAACGGATATCCGTAATTGCCGGTTTCGTCAATATTCCATACGGTTTCAAAATCCCAACCGACAAAAGTCTCCTGCTGCTTCATTTGGGCTGTCGTTTTGCCCGCGCCGCCGTCCGAAGACGTTTGCTGCGATGTCTCGGTATCCCAGTAACTGTCGCTGACGGTTTCGCCATCACCGTTGCCCACAAGTCCGCCTGTTTTATCGGTCCCAATCACAGTTCCGGCCGCGAATGAGCCGGAAATCGGTCCCGAATTTGAGCCCGCCAAACCGCCGACATATTGGTTGCCTTCCACAGAACTCATGGAATAGCATTGAGAAATATCGCCGGAGTTGGTGCCCGTGAGGCCGCCGGTGTAATCCGAGCCCGATACGGTTCCGGCGGAACAGGAGCGGATAATCGATCCGGTTTCCAAGCTTTCGCCCACCAGACCGCCGATATTTTTGCCCTCGCTTTCCACCGTCGCGTCAACCTGACAATCGGTAATCGTACCTGTATTGTAACCTGCCAGGCCCCCGGTCCAATCGCCGTATTCTATTTCATCGGTTCCGGTCACAATGCCGGCAAAGCCGGAATCGGAAATCATACCGTTATTCCGACCGGTTAAGCCGCCGGTATCCCATTCGCCTTTCACATGGCCGCTGACGCTGACATTGGTTATATTACCGTTGTTAACGCCCGTCAGTCCACCGACATAATAACAGCCGGTTATATCAACATCCTCCAATATCAGGTTGCGGATTTCGGCCGTTTCTCCGGTATAACCGAACAGACCTGCTGGAACACGGGAGTTCCATGATTTACTCCGCTCGATGAAAAGGCCGCCGATTGTGTGCATGTCTCCGTCAAAGGTGCCGGTGAAATTGACTTCTTGGTGGCCGATATGCTCCCAGCCCGAATCGTTGGCAAAGCCGCTGAGATCGATATCTTCGATCAGCATAAAGTGCTTATCCAAAAGGCAACGAACATTAAAGAGCTGATGGGCGTGGCTGATAAGGTATGGGTCTTGTGCAGTGCCGGTACCGCCTGCGAACATCGCCACATATACTCCGCTGTTCTTGTACTCATAAGCCCGATAGCACATGATTTCGGGGTCTGCATCATAAACAGGAATTCCGTCTTCAAAATCAAAAAAGCGTTCCACCATTTGTATATAACAATAAGGAGCTTCAATTACCCCGTCTATAGCAACATACAAATCATCGTCACTCGACAATCGCGGAATCAAAACCCCGATTGCCTGGGACTCTAAATTTCCGCCGATATAGACAGAACTGTAGTCTTCAACGTTCACTCCGTAGCAGAACTCGCGAAGGTTAAGCGCCCGGACATTTCCGGAAATATAAATTGAGGAAGATAAAGTATTTACTCCCGCGGCATCACCCGTCACATCTCCGTATACGAAAATATAGGCGTCCGCGGAGTAAATGCCGGTACTGTATTCACCGCTCGCGGTAACATCCTCTAATACCGTGGCTTCTCCTTGGTCATAAGCCTTAATACCGTACGATTGTTCTCCGTTTACTGTAATACTGCCGTCTACCGTTACAATTGCACGGGAATTGGCCACTACTCCGACGCTTTGCTCTCCGGTGACATTAACGTTGCCCTCTACGACAACCTGCGCATATTCAAAATTAGCGTCTATTCCATAGCTGTATGAGCCATCGGTTGCGACATCTTCCTTAACCGTAACCTCGGCGTTATAAGCCGCTAATCCGATACAATCATCACCTATACCTGTTGCGGCGGTTACGGTAACCGAAGTACCGTGATAGGTTACCGAATCCGTGGGGTCGTCTATGCCGGCGGCAAAAACTCCGTACTTGCCCGTAGCAATAACTTCGCCTTCATTTTCGAGCTCGACCCCGGCGTCCCCGACAACATAAAGGGCGCTGATTTCCCGTGTCTCACCTTCTTCAACAGGGTTGACTACATTGAGGGTAAACCCGTTCAAGTCAAAAGTGATTCTTTTATCAATAATCTCAATACCGCTGTTGTGCTCAATATTTTTCAAGAGCTTTATGGTTTGTCCGCTTGAAACCGCATTCAACGCCTGGCCTAACGTCTGAAAGCCGACTCCGTTGATTTCGCAGACATCCTCTGCAGAACCTGATACGGCAAGGCTGCTGATCCCAAAAGTAAATATCGGCTGGCAGGGAATTAATAACAACATGAAGCATAGCGTTATTAAAAGAATCCGTTTTATCATTGATGTTCGGCTGTTCGCAAAAAAGTTCCTGTCTTGGGGCGCATTAAAAATTTTCAATTTTCATTCCTCCTAAAATCTATGATTATTATTTTTCATTTTCATACGGCAGCAAACAAAGGGGGAGCGGTAATGATTCAAGAGGACGCTAAAGTTTATCTGACCGATTTCAGGTCTCTAAAAGAGTCAAACGGAATGCGGCAAAAAGACGATCACGCCGTGGGTTATCTCGTTTTTATCATTTAAAACAGGGAAGACAACGGCGCTTTGCGGCGGCTCGGTTTTTACGCCGTTTTGTTTTACCGTGCCGGTAAACAGGGAAAACGGGTCTTTCAGATTTTGAATATAAATTGATTTTCCCGAAAAGACCTTGCGGCTGGCCTCGATAAGCTGAATGTCAGCGGCTTTGTGCCGGTCAAAAAGCTCTCCTTGATTGTCAAAGGCCTCTGCCTGACGGTTGACAGCTTCGAAAAATGCGCGGTTTGCTGTTTTAAATCGATATGTGGGAGTATATACGACCATAGGATAAGGAAACAAATCAACAATCTGAGAAAAGAGTCCCTCATTTAATATAATTTCCTGAAATTTCCTTATAATCTCGCCCCGGGCTTCGGTTCTTTCCTCCAACATTTTTTGCACCGCCGAAAGTTCTTCCGACAGTTGTTCTTTGATTTTATCACTCATAACAGTACTCCTGTCGGCCAATAACCTTAACCTTCTTATTATTTTATCAACAGACAGACTGCAATGATATGCCGTTTATATTCATAATCAGTACAAAAAGTGTTAATTGAAAAAACCGGGCTTGGGTTTATACTAATCCGCGAATAAAAGACAGGAGCCTTTTTATCTGAACAGTGTAAACCCAAGCCCGGTTTTATTTGAAATATTGTAAGTTTATTTTTTCGATAGTTTCCTATATTCTGACGGAGTTATGCCAACCTTCCTTTTAAACAGTCCGGCCAAATTTCCGTTATAGTCCATGTTGCATGCGGCGAAGGCCTGAGCTATCGTAAGGTTGGTATCCGGAAGCTTTTCTTTCAGCTTGCCGATTTTGTAATTGATATAATACTCATGGGGGGTTACGCCGGCATGCTTTTTAAACAGCTTTGCGAAGTGGGACTTGCTCAGGCATGCCGCTTTTGCCGTTTTACTCAAATCAAACTTCTCAAGCCAGTGGTTTTCTATATATTCTTTGGCTTTTTCAATTTCATTCTTGCCGCGATAAACCTTTCTGTTGATAAAAAATGCGGCAACATATATTACGCGCTTTTGTTCATCTAAAATAGGAAAAACCGTTATGTCCTGATATATAGCCTCCACATCAAAGTCATTTATGTCGTATCGACGGGCAATTTCCTCCAAAGGAACCTTTACATTCGGGAAAAAGACGGTCTCCCCGTTAAAAGCCCGCTTTAACATATCAATCTGACCTGTTGCGATAACATCGGGGTCTTTGAACACGTTATATTTACCGACAATCATATCCGCGCTGACTGCATGATATTCAGCCAGCATTGCCTTGTTTACCAGTACCGACGTTCCGTCCGGGGCGTAAACCTGAATCGGATACGGAAAACAATCGATTACTCTGGAAAGCAATTCTTCATTTTCTAAAAGTGATTGGAAGGACTCTATAATATTCTTTTGACTGTCTTTCACACTTATCACCCTGTATTCTTTTAGCCTTGCACTCATCCGATATTGCTATGTTAACGTTTTGGTCGTCGGTGGCGGCAATACATATATAGCTTGATGAACAGTCGCCTCTGAAATACCGCCGGGGAATATACCTGATAAGTTCTTTTTCATCCAACTCGCGAAGTTGCTTGCAATAAAGAGGGGCTGACCACCGTAACCTTGGCGCCGAACTTTAAAAGGACGGCGGCACGCGCCGCTGCTTTATCACCACCGCCGAATATGGTGCAGTTATTGTCTTCCAAATTAATATACATAGGAAACTGTGCCGCCATATCTCACCCAACCTTCCCAGGTTTCCCTATTTCCCCCATTTAAGAAATTATATCACAGTTATAACTGTATAACAAGCGTATATTCGACATTAAATAGCAACATTATTAAGGCGAGCCCTGTGAGAAGCGAGGAGAGAAAATTGTGCGAAAGGCAGATGTAGGCAGAAAGCGTGATGTCGGATTTAATCGCATGCTTTAAAAGTATCTTTTACGGCTTCGATGTCACCTTTTTCCGTAAGGTGGTGATTATTTCAACATTATAATTATTTTAATGTTAATATGATTACAGACTTAAATAAACTGCCCGTCATAAAACAACCCGTTCAACTGCTTAAAACAGTCGGACGGGTTGTTTTATAACTTTTAATGGAATATATTTGCAATTATAAAATAAATATGGTAAAATACTGGTAAACATTACTAAGGAGATAATAAAATATGTTTTTTGTTTTTAACGACAGCAGTGCCGACGCCCTGTATGATGAAATAGCCCGGAGGTGTTATCGGGACATATATAAATATTGTTAGTCAAGACTTG
>JAAYKB010000192.1 GCA_012522615.1 Clostridiales bacterium | reverse complement strand
GCCGCCAGAACCACATATAAAACCGTACCCGTACGGCCGTCGCCCTTACCGCTTACCGAACTGGTCAAAGTCCCCGTTTTAACCGTATTCGAGCCGGAGGATGCCGAACCGGACGTTGACGTACTGCTGCTGGTTGTAGCCCTCGTCGTCGACGTCGACGTTGTCGCCGACGCGCCGGATTCGTACCACAACAATCCGACTTCAGGCTTCCCTCTTATTTGACTGAACATCCATTCATATACGTTTGGATTGTTCCATACGGCCGGCCATATACCGTGATCCATCTACCCGAAAATGGTAAACTGCACATACTTATTTCCCGCAGCCTGCAAAGCATTATTCCATTCCTCCGATACCGAAAAAGAAACCACGGTATCGGCCTTCCCGTGAAAAATCCATATCGGCATGTTTCTTAAAACCCATGCGCCCTGATTGGATGGCCCCGCAGCGCCGCAGACAGGTACCAAAGCCGCCACCCTGTCTGCATACCGTGCGCCTATATCCCATGTTCCGGCTCCGCCCATCGAAGGTCCGGTCACATACAGCCTGTCGTCGTCGGTCGAATATCTGGTTTTCACGTCTTCCACAATCTCCATGACACAGTCGGTATACATGCCGGACCACCAGCCCCCGTCAGGGCACAGGGGGACTATGATAACCGACGGATATTGTTCGGCATATTTTGAAACCAGATTGGTGAGAAGAAAATTCTGCTTAAGGTCCTCATCGTGGTTATCCCCCAACCCGTGCAGTATGACGACAATCGGATATTTTTTCTTCTTATTATATTTTTTCGGAACATAAAGATGATAGGGCATCATCGCCGAGCCTTCCGCGCTTGTATAATGGTAGGTGTTCTTGATGTCCTGATAGTTATAATAATCCGTCCCAGTTTCGTCCGCCGCAGCGCCGATGGAATATCCAGACATCAATATAAGCAAGATTAAGGAGGCAATGACTTTTTTCATATAAACCCACCTCACATTTCCATTTTATCCTATTATACATTAATCAGCGTTGGAATACAATAAAATTATAAGCGCAAAAAAATCGCCGTGGAGTTACCGCGGCGATTAAATATAAATCATTGTTGTAAAAAAGATACGCTGTTTCGTATGATTAAATTATCGGAAGGGATTGTCACATTTTCCGCTGCTTTGCCTTTAATCTTTTTAATAAGAAGCTGCAAAGCCAGTCTGCCCATTTCAACCTTATCAATCTTTACGGTAGTAAGAGCGGGTTCGATATATTGCGACAATATAATATCATCAATGCTTATTACGGAAATATCCTCCGGAACTCTGAGCCCAAAGGATTTTATGCACTTTATTGCACCGATAGCAAATGTATCTGCTATACAAAATACCGCTGTGGGTTTCCGGGAACAGGATAATATTTTTTTCATACAGTTGAAAGCGGTCTGCTCATCAGTCGCGTCCATCTCGAACCAGTTCAAAGGCATGATTATTTCGCTTTCTTCAAGTGCCTTTTTATACCCGCTGAATGTTTGGGTGCTGAAATCGTTTAGCAGACCGTTTCCGATATATGCAATGTTTTTATGGTTCATCTCTATCAGGTGGGAAACAGCGGTATATGCCGCGATAAAGTAATCTGCATTTACACAAAGGGTTTCTTTATCTTTTTTATGACTGTCTATAACAATAAACGGAATTTCAAACTTTTTAAGCTCATTTAATACCATAATATCTATGTCGCCGTATATTATAATTCCGTCAACGTCATATGATTTTATAACATTTGGCAGTCTGACTTTTCCGTCTTTTATTCCTGCCGAAGCAAACACAAGATTATAGTCAAGCTTTTCGCATTCTTCTAATATTGTAGTGTTAATTTCAGAATAAAAAAAATGCTTTAGCGGAGAGGTGCTTTTTTCGGACAGCACAGCTATATTGTTTGTTCTGTTAAACAAAAGTCTTCTGGAACTGGGGTTAGGGACATATTGATGTTTCTCAATAATCTCTTTGATTTTTTTACGGGTTTCATTGCCGACACCCTTTTTGTTGTTTATAACAATAGAAACTGCGGCAGGGGAAACGTTAGCAAGTCGGGCTATTTCCTTAATATTTGTTTTTGCCATGGGTTTCCTCCTTATTAAAACCTTTTAGTTATGTAATTATTATATACAAAAATGACGATGAAATCAAATACTGAATATGGAGTTGCGGATATTATTAAAATAATACATATTGAATTATTTATTGACAAATACACCTTATTACGCTAATATAAAAACACCATATAAAGTCTTGAATAACAGGATAATTATAGTTT
>JAAYKB010000191.1 GCA_012522615.1 Clostridiales bacterium | reverse complement strand
TGTTATTAATGACAAGATAAGGGGGAAAAACTACCATCCCCAAAAAGAATACACTAAGAAATATGGTAACGCTACGGTGAAAATCTACTGCCCTCCAATATTTACCTTAACATCAGGAAAGCGATTTGGAGTAAATTTCGCAAAGTTATACCTCAGATCGTTTTGCTCAGCGACGAGACACGTAGTGGAAAAAAAAGGAATAAAGCCAGATGCTTTTTATGGACACTTCATATACCCAGCCGGTCTAACGGCAGCAACAATTGGTAAAATTAACACTACTGCAGCTTTTTTTGCCTACGGAGAAAGCTCTATGGATTGCTTTAGTGGTATGGGTATAGGGGAAATAAGGGAGATCCTTAAGACAGTAAACGGAGTTGTATCTGTTTCATCTTCAAACAGAAAGGACCTCGTTGACCACGGAATAATTTTATCTGAAAAAATAGGCGTATTTCCCAATGCGATTAATACAAAAACATTTTTTGTCCAAGATAAATATGAAGTACGTAGAACATTGAACTTTTCGGATCAGGACTTTATAGTGGCATTTGTAGGCCATTTTTCAAATAGAAAGGGCAGTCAACGACTTTCAAGTGCCCTTGATATGGTTGGTGGGATAAAGAGTATTTTTATCGGAAAAGGACAAGAAGAACCTAATTGCGATGGGATACTATTCAAAGGGGCACTGAATCACGAGCAAATTAATCAATATTTAAATGCCGCAGATGTCTTCGTGCTACCTACGCTTGCAGAAGGGTGTTGCAACGCTATAATAGAAGCCATGGCGTGTGGTTTACCCATAATATCCTCTGATATGCCTTTTAATGATGACATATTAGACAAGCGAAATTCGATTAGAGTAGATCCTCACAGCGTCGAGGAAATAGCTAATGCAATTCAATTTTTAAGAGATAACCCCGAGATCAGAAATAAAATGTCAACAGCGTCTTTAGAAAAAGCCAAAACACTGGGAATAAACGAAAGGGCGATTAAAATAACGCAATTCATTAGAGAGCGGAGCGGGTTTTGACAATTTTTCTCTATTTCGCCCATCAAACGGGCATAACACAAACTGTTGCGGTTAGTTCTGAAAACATTCAATGTTTTGGATTACTTAATCTATGACTTCGACAATCCTATAAATGAGAAGTGTATTCGCTAGCTATAGAATTCTCTTATCTGGGGATTAATTGGCTGCTAACAAATATAGCCTTTATGTATGATTGTTGCATGATGGCTAATGGAGATTAAATATGGTATATAAGAGGCTAAGTGCTTTGGATAAAATCAAAATTCCCTTGTATGTAGTTATTATGCTCTGTTATGTTATTGGTGCTTCCTTTTTTAGTGCTTTGTCACTTATAGGATTCTTGTTGACCGTTTATTTGATTTTGCGTGGTCAGAAACAGCAGGTAGTAGAGATCATGCTATTGCTCTCTTCATTTGCGGGCATCATGAAACTTTCTGATACATTTACACTATACAATCTTCTGTTTGTTGTTGCGATTATTAGAATGCTGTGGATAGATAAAGGGAAAGTGATCTGTTTCTTTGTGTTTTTCTCCTTGGCAATTGCATCAGTGTCAACGTTGGGGCTGTATTTTGCTGAGCCCGATACAGCATTTAAGTTATTTTCTTTTGTCGTTGGTATACTGTTTGCGGGACTTGTTGTTTCTAACACCCGCGAATATGACATTAGAGCACTCATGAGAATATTTGCATTTGGGATCATCGCAAGCTCTTTAGTATTTTTAATGAGGGATTACCTACCAGGTATTTCAAGGTATATTACGTATCATACTTTCCGAGTAAGTGCGGGAGTTAGGCAGGTAAGATTTAGTGGATTAATAAATAATCCTAATCATTATACTCTACCAGTTAATCTTACTTGTATGGCGCTGATATCATATCTCATATCGAAAAAAATGAGAATCATTGATGTAGTACTTTTGGGAATGTTGTTACTATTTGGCACTTACTCACTAAGCAAGTCATTTGTTTTCGGTTTATTGGTATCAGCCATGATCTCTTGTGTCTATTTATTGAAACGTAATCCAGGCCGCTGGCTAAGGCTTCTTGGGGTTGGTTTGGTTGTTGGTTTGATTGTACTGCAATTTGTTGACACTGAATACCTCATAATATTAATTGATAGGGTCCTTGTGGAGGATGCAGTTGACATCAATTCATATTCGACGGGTCGATTCGCACTATTTGAGTTATACTTCAATTACATGTTCGAGAATATCCGAGTGTTGTTTCTAGGTAATGGTCTGTTTAATCCTTTGGACAGAGCTTCACATAATCTATTTATTGAAACAGTTTACAGTTTCGGCCTCATTGGTACCTCCCTTGTCACAGCAACGTATTTGAAGCTGAGCAGTACGGGATTATGCATAAGAAGGTTGAAAAAGAGAACTATTTTGAACTATTCACTGCTTTTGGTGTTCTTTGTTCGAGGGATGGCGATCAATATCATTACGTCGATTATGTTTCCTGCATATCTAATCGTTATAACCTTATTCATAGGGGAAGAACTTTCGGATTTGCCTAGCGAAATCTGATGATAGTTTTGGTCGTGCGGAGATATACACATACCACAAGTGAAATTGTATTGTAAAAGAGGAGGAGACAAATGCGAAAGATCGGAATGGTTATTGCTTTAATGGGTGTAAACTACGGAATGATTCTTCAATCTTATGCTACGCAATGGTATTTGGATAGAGCTGGTTTTAATACTGTGATTATTCGAGTTGAAGCACGCAAAGGGCTATACACTTATGCATCAAAATTTAGGTATTTACTTAGAACGTTTACGAAGCCAATGTCGCTTAGGGTTGCCTTTAAGAAAAGACAAAGAAGAAAAATAGTCAATAGAAACCCTGTTTTACGCGCCGCACAGGCGGAACGAAGACGCGCGGCTGACATCTTTATTAAAGAAAGATTTCACGACATACTCTTTTTTTCTTCTGAAGAATCAGCTGGGGAGGCTGTGAAAAGTTGTGATGCTGTGCTCGTGGGGAGCGATCAGCAGTGGAATCCAGCGTCTTTTTACGGTAATATCAGCACATTAATGTTTGTCCCAGATGAAGTGAAAAAAGTTTCTTACGCAACAAGCCTAGGTGTTTCATCCATTCCGAGGTATCTAACAAAGCGAGGAAAAGAGTTCTTATCCAGAATAGACTACTTGAGTGTCAGGGAGCCGAGCGGAAAAATAATTGTTGATTCCCTCATTGGAGAGAAAGCTGTAGTGGTATTAGATCCGACCCTGCTTTTAACTCCCGAAGATTGGGAATCGACGATAAAAAGAAATAGGCTGATCAATGAGCCTTATGTTTTCTGCTATTTCCTGGGTGATAATCCAGAGTACTTAGAAGTAGTTCGCCAATTCTGTACCGATCATTCCTACAAGATGGTAGTAATAAGAAATATAGAGACTTATGTGGGAGAGGTAAGTGATATCGGCGATATCATTCTTGATGGTCCATCTGTCGAAGACTTTGTGAACTATATTAGATATGCAAACGTTGTTTGTACGGACTCTTTTCATGCAACAATCTTTTCTATTATTAGCCATCGACAGTTTGTTTCTTTCTATCGCACCAAGTCTACGGACAAAAACTCTAGAAATTCCCGAATCGATGATTTCCTTGGAGAATTAAACTTAAAGGGTAACATTTACAGCATGGGAAATGGTGTTGCCGAAATCGCCGGGAAGGTTGTTGACTATAGCGCAGTGGATGATCGGATTAGCACGCTAAGGCAAGAATCAATTGCTTTTCTAAACATAGCACTGAAATGAGGGTTTCTATGGAAGTAAACAACATAACTTTAATCAAATATAAGAAATGTTGCGGGTGTGAAGCGTGTGCGGGTGCATGTCCATTGTCGCTGATAGAAATGAAGCATGATGATGCGGGCTTTCTCTATCCACAGATTATTAAGATAGAGGAATGTGTGAACTGTGGGCTTTGTCTAAAAAAGTGTCCTGTGTCTAAGGATAACATACCTAGTAAACTCAATCAGAGGCGGAAGGAGCTTTTTTTCTGGGTGAAGGATAGGGATGAACTGCTATCATCTTCATCGGGCGGGTTGGCAACACATTTGTATAGGAAATCTCTAGAGGGCGGTGTTTATATTGTTGGCGTTCAATACACAGATGATTTTATGGGGGCACAGTATATACTAACAAACGATGCAAAGAACATGGAACGATTTAAGGGTTCAAAATACATACAGGCTTGCAAAAACGATATTTATAATCAGGTTAAGAAGATGTTGAATAGCGGTAGTGAGGTTTTGTTTATTGGATTGCCTTGCGAAGTTGCTGCAATGAAGCTGTTCAGCGACTCTGAAAAACTATACACGTGTGAACTTGTATGCCATGGTCCTACATCTAGCAAGGTTTTGAGTAGATACATTTCGCATTTGGAAGAACGTCAAAAAGCCACTGTTGTTAGTTATACATCTCGATTTAAGAATCCTCATTGGAAGCCTCTTAACTCTAGAATCATATATGATAATGGAATTACCCGTACTCAAATTTTTGCCGACACTGAGTTGGGCAAAGCATTTCAAATGGTAAAGAGATATTCGTGTTATCATTGTGAATATAAGAATGGTGTAACTGCGGCGGACTTGACGATAGGAGACTTCCATGCGGCCAACAGCCAGAGAGGTGATTACAACCCTGATGGAGTGTCTATTTGCCTAGTAAACACACAAAGGGGCCAGAAAATAAGCCAATCCCTCGCCGATGATGATGTTGTGACAGGTGTTGCCGATCACGTAGCGGCGATGGCAAACCGCGCCTTGGTGGAGTCTTTGCCGAAGTTACCGGGAAGAGAGCGTTTTATTCGAATAATGAAGCAGAACGGTTTAGATGTTGCGTGTAAGGATGTAATTGTCGTCACTGTACTAAAGTACCGTAGGTATCCGCATCGAGCTCGAAGTCGAATAAGAAGGATCCTTCGGCGTATTCGAGCGACTCGATAAAGTCTATTGTATCGTTAGCCATGATGAGCACTTTACCTTCGAGGGGTCTATGTTACAATTCCGGACATGATGATAAGATAGTATTATCTGAAGGAAGATAAATCATGTCCAGAAGAATCCGACAAAACTACGATGAGGAATTCAAGAAGAATGCCGTGAAACTTAGTTACGTTACTCCCAAGAAGATGACGGATTTTGCCGCTGACTTGGGGATTCATGTCAGTCTCATTTATAACTGGAGAAAGCTCTATACCCAAGAGGGCGATAAAACCAGAATGGCTGAACAAGAAGACTCTCTGCGCCAGCTCCAGCTTGAAAATGCGGAGCTGAAAATGGAGAACGAAATGCTAAAAAAAGCAGCGGCCTACGTGTGTCACGAAGCGAATGCCTAAGTATTGGCACCGCATGCTGTACGAGAGATGAGGGAGGGTCCCTCGAAAACGCTGTTCAGGCAGAGGTTTCAAATCACCTTAAGGTGCTATCGGGTAAACCGGTGGTGCTGAGCGTTAAGGAAAAGGCAGAAGAAAACTGTCAGATGTGTGTATGGAAGATGAACGCAAGTGAACCGCTGAATCCGTCTCGAAAAGCTCAGTTGTTATCGAAACCATGGAGGTTGGCTGCCATGGGATAGGTCCGGGGGATACCTGATTACTGACCGGATGGTAACCGGGATAAGGGCGGCATGAGCCATACATAGGCTTTCGTACGGAACGTGAGAACCTGCAACTTGATGCGAAGGGAAAAGTCACAAGTGCGAAAACACAAGGGCGAAAGTACCGAAGCAAGTGGTAGGGGGGAACAGCTCGTAGTAGTAATGAAACTTCTGTAATGGAAGTGGAGCGAAGGGGCTGTGTTATCCTGTGTTGGCAAATAGTCAACCAGTAATGGGAGGAACTAAATGACTGACACAAAGTCGTTTGGTATCACCAAACGGATGGTATATGAAGCCTATAAGGCTGTCAAAGCCAAGCGTGGTGGTGCCGGCATAGACAACATAGATCTTGAGGGCGTTGACAAAGCATACCGATACCAACTGGGAACTACTGTACATCAAACGATGTTAGTGGCGCCAATGGAAGATCTTAAGGGGAATAGCACTCCAAGGACAAGAGGAGTGCCTCAAGGCGGGGTCATAAGTCCGCTGTTATCAAATCTCTTTATGCACTACGCTTTTGATTAGTGGATGCAAAGGGAGTTCCCTCAGAATGAATTCTGTAGGTATGCCGATGACGCAGTAGTTCACTGTCACAGTCAAGACCAAGCGGAGAAACTCCTGGGAAAGCTGGCGGGACGATTGAAACAGTGTGGATTAGAATTGCATCCCAACAAGACCAAGGTAATCTACTGCAAAGACAGCAATCGAAGGGGAAATCATGAGAATGTTAGTTTTACATTCTTGGGATACACCTTCATGCCGCGCAAAGCAAAGGGGAAGCATGGTCTTGAATTCACCAGTTTTTTGCCTGCAATAAGCCAGCAAGCCCAGAAGCAGATAAGACAAACAGTTAGAACCTGGGCTTTACTCAGAACTCCGAATGTGACCCTAGAGGACATTGCCGAGCGATACAACCCGGCAATTTGGGGCTGGCTAAACTATTACGGAAAGTACGGGAAGGCAAT
>JAAYKB010000190.1 GCA_012522615.1 Clostridiales bacterium | reverse complement strand
GTATTGAGCCTTGAATAATCCTCCATGGAAAAGGCCGTAATGCCGTTAATGGTGCAGACATAGAACACATTGCCGATATACAAGCCCCGCTGGTTGTATGCGTTATCATCGATTGAGAAGACGGCTTTTTCAGCAAACCCGTTGCCCGTGAAGGTGTAAATAATATACCTGTTGTCACTCGGGAACGCAATAATCCCGCGTTCGGGGGAGACGATTATTGCCCTGTGGTTGTAACTCGCCTCGGAATAGTAGTACCCGTCCAGAATGGTTTTGTGCTTTTCGGTGACGTCCTCCGGATTTGACACGTCGAACATCGAAAGCTTGAGATAGCCCGCCCTTCCGGTATCGTCGGCGTCGTGCCCCAAGCCGAACAGCAATCCGTCCGACCAGGGATGCAGGTATTGCGAAAAACCGGGTATCTTCAGGGCGCTGAGGATTCTTGGCCTGGCAGGATCTTTGAGGTCTACGGCAAACAGGGGGTCGGTCTGCCGGAAGGTCACGAAATACCCGATATCGCCGATGAACCTGACCGAATATACCCGCTCGCCCCTTGCAACGTCCTCTATCTTACCGATAACCTCCATCTCCTGATTAAGCGTATAAAGGGAGTTGGCGGTTTCGCCCGGCGTATAGGTGACATAGGTGTTTTTCCCGCTTCCATAGACTGTTTCCATGCCGGTGTTCACGGTTGTGACAATGCGGAACACTCCATCGTATTCATCCATCGAAAACTGGTTGAGCGGTCTGCCCTTGACCTTGCCTGTTGCGGCAAGCTCGATTTTCCCGTTGTTCAGCGAAAACCTGAGAAGATTTGTGACGTCTGTAATCAAAACGGCTTTACCGGAATTTGTGCCGGTTGTCTCGGGGGTTATCGCGGTTGTCTGTCCGGGCTTTGCGGAGGAGGTTGCGGGGTTTTCAAACGCTGTTTCGGTTCTTTCATTCGAAGAACCGGCAATAAACAGGTTTTCCGTGCCGGCATATATGGTCGTCCCGCAGCCGAATACCGATTTTGAGGAAAGCTGTTTTTCTGGTTTGTTGACGTCGATGGCGGAGATCACGATATACTGGCGACTCTGGGGGTCTGCGCTTATGGTAATATCCCCGGCCTCAATGACCCTGCCCTCACCGTTTATATACAGCATGGGTACATAGGTTTTGGGCGAATCTTTTTCGGCGGTATTATATATATGATGGTTGGAAATAAGATAAAGGGTATTTCCGACCATACGGGAGGATAGATAATCTCCGCTTTGTCCAAGATCTCCGAGCAGTTGAGGGTCGGAGCGGTCGGTAATGTCATAGACGACGGCCGTCACCGACTGCTCTGAAAACATATACGGTTCGTAACCGGCAAGCTTTCTATTGGCACCATAATCCGCACATATACCGCCGGTAGTATTCAAAGCTATAAGGCGGTTTTCTGTGATATAAAATTCCGACGGCCTTGAATATCCGCCCTCATCCGTATTGTCAGGGAATGAAATGCTGGATAGGATTTTCATATCCGGGCCGTTTACCCTGACAATCTTGATTTGATTGCCCGTAAGGACATAGATATAGCTGCCGTCTGTTTTAACAATGTCAGCCTCGTCCACCCCTTGAACCTGGGTGTTGGTTCTTGAGTGATCTTCGGTTGACTTGGCATTATCGGTTTGCTGTTTCGAGCCGCCCGCCTGAGCGTTTTCATTAATCGAACTTGCTACTCTGTTATCATAATCCTCAAAAAAGATCTCGGAATTGTTTTCTTCTTCCATGGATTTTATCAATGCGTAAAGCTCGGAGTATGTGGCCGCATTTTTGACCGGCGACTTTACCGCCTTGCCCGACGTGTCCTTATTGCCTGTCTCAACGGCCGGGTTTTGCGGCCGC
>JAAYKB010000032.1 GCA_012522615.1 Clostridiales bacterium | reverse complement strand
CGGCGGGTCAGTTTTTTAGTTAGCGATTGTCGCTAAAGCTGATTACTGCAGAAGCTGCAGAATACCCTGCGGCTGCTGAGTTGCCTGAGCAAGCATAGACTGAGCTGCCTGAATAAGAATGTTATTCTTGGTGTACTCCATCATTTCCTCGGCCATATCGACATCGCGAATACGTGATTCGGCAGCCTGGAGGTTTTCATGGTATGTACTGTTGTTGTTGATTTCATGCTCAAGCTTGTTCTGCTGCGCACCGAAGTTAGCTCTTGCGGTATTGATTTGGGTAATGCCCGCTTCAATCTCCGCTTCGGTGGATGAGGCATCTACAGAAGTAAATGTTATGCTTGCCAACACCGTATTTCCGTTGAACTCTGTGTCGCTTATAATGCTGTCTATCGAGGCTCCGAGCTCGGCCAACTCAAGATCAATGTTTTCCTGGTCTTCAGAAGCATAGGTCGGGTTATCCTTTTGAATAACCAGCTGTTTCATTCTGACGAGCATATCGGACACTTCGTTCAAAGCGCCTTCAGCGGTCTGGATCGAGGAAATCTCATCCTGGGTGTTTCTGAGTCTCTGGGCTATACCGGCAATCTCGCCTCTCATTTTTTCAGAAATCGAAAGGCCGGCAGCGTCGTCTGCCGCACGATTGATGCGTAAGCCGGATGACAGTTTCTCCATTGATTTGGAGGCCTTGACAGTATTTGCGTTATACTGTCTGAATGTGTTGATTGCAGAAATGTTGTGGTTAATGCGCATAGAATTATCCTCCTTGATTTTTTATTGGGAATCCGTTCCCTGAGAGATGATGTGAAAACTGCCCGTACGCTGCACATTTCACAAAATCCCTTTCGATGAATATATCGGCATAATCCGCAATAACTTAATAGCTTTAAAATATTTTTCATAAAAAGTCAATAAAATAAGATAAGATTTTTCATGTAACGCCCCTTGAACCTATGGATCTTGGGCATGTAATGAAAAATCTTAGATAAAACTTTATTTGCTTTTTTTGATTATTCGGTTCAACTCATCCAACTCAATATCCTCGGCCGTCATGACCGCATCCTGATTTGATTTTTTTGTATCGTACAATTCCTTTCGAAGTATTGAAACATCCTTTGGGGCATTAATTCCTATCCTGATTTTATCGCTTTGTATATCGAGGATAACCACCTCGATATCGTCTCCGATAACAAACGATTCCTGCGGCTTTCGCGCTATGATAAGCATCAGATAGCCACCTCGCTTCTTTTGAAGACAAAGTGGCGGACCGGATATTCCGGGTTTTCCAAAACGACCTGTGCCGCGGTATTATTTTCAATATTAACAACAATGGGACTTTTCAGGTTCACGGTCATATCCTTAATATCCTTCGGGACAACCGCAATCACAAAAAGCCTGAGCATCTCGATTGACTTTGCGCCAAGCTCCTCAAAAAGGCTCTCGGGTATATCCGGTTTATATTCATCAACAACCGATAAAGGGTCAAGGATGATAAACCGTATATGCATATTCCTGACCGCCTGCATCCACATAACGGGGCTGTCCGGTTCATCATTCTGTTTTAAAATAACATACTCCTTTATATCCTCAAAGCCATATATCCCGTTAGGGAATTTTAAAATATCCTCTTCATTGATTTCAATAAACCCGAATTCTCTGGTTTCGATAACCATGGTTACCCTCCAAAATCATGTCAGCGTAGATAATCGAGAAGCGAGTTTTGAAGAATATTTGCGCCGATTTTTAGGGCAGCGTTATATGCCATTTCCTGATATGTAACATTCATGATTGCCTCGGCAAGGTTGGCGCCCTCCAAGCTGTCCTGTTTGTTAAGCGAATTTTCTTTGCTTATATCAAGCCTGCTGTCAAGGAAGGCTACGAAGTTGGTTTTTTCACCGACGTCGGCATACTTTACCAATATATCGCTCATTTTTTGTTCAAACTTCTTTTCGTACCTTTCCAAATCGGTAATATCATTGTTTTCGAGCATGTTTACAAGATCGCCGACAATATTATATAGATTGTTTGAAATACCGTCCGAATCAACCCCATACCCCAGCAGGTCAACCCCGCGATAGGCAATGTCAAACGCCGTGTTGTCGTTCACTGCGGTTGTGCTTCCGGCCGCCATGCCCATTCCCAAATCAACATATACATGATCCGGCTCAAATGTGCCGGTGTCCACATCCACTCCGTTGTAGCAGAGTCTTCCGCCGACCACCGTAAAAGGAATCTCTGTAATATTTGAACCTCCGAACAAATATCTTCCCGCGTATTTTGAATTGGCGCTGTTTAATATTTGAATCTGAAGATTTTTTAAAACCTGAGCTATTGATTTGCGCTCGGCATCGCTGTAGGTGACATTTTTTGCCTGTTCAATCAGGGATTTAATATCAATAGCCACATCGTTCAGGGAGGAAATGGTCGACTCAATATCGGTCAGAATATTTTTGACGTCGACGATATTGCTTTTATACAGGTTAATCTTTGTTAAGTCGTGTCTGACGCTAAAAGCCTTCATGGTAGCCGCAGAGTTATCCGATGCATTCCGGTAAAGCTGCTCGGTCGTGGCAATATCGCTCAGCTTATTATAGGTTGCAAAACTCTTATTGAGATTTTTAAGATATTTTTTGATTAACAGATTATTCGTCACTCTCATTTGATACATATCCTTTCCGGGATTTGTCGGGTTGAAAGCTATTATCCAACCCCAACGACTCCATTTTTTCGCTGGCTTAAAGCGCGGACTGCCGCTTGTTATCTGCCTATAATCCCCATTTTATTGATAATTATATCCAGCATTTCATCCAGCACCGTCATAACCCTTGCGGCCGCACTGTATGATTTCTCAAACTTTATCATGTTAATTGCCTCTTCATCGATGTTGACGCCCGAAACCGATTCGCGCTGTTCGGCAGCCGAGTCTAGAACATAGTCGCTTGTCTCGGCCATATCCCGATAGTATTCGACGTCCATAGCGATATTTCCGATAAGGGATGATACATATTCAAGAAAAGAACCTTCAAACGCGGGAGAAAAGACATAATCATCCTCGAACGCCTGAATCATGCGGACAATATTATCGTTTGCTCCCTCGACCGGCGGAGTCGCGGTCGTGCTGGTAATATACTTGGCATCGGACAGCCAGTCGAGCGAAATTGAGATATTTTCTGCCGTAATAACGCCCGTGCCGTCGCCGACGAAGAGAGGCTTATCAACCCCTCCGGCTGAATTCAGGTTGTTATAAACCTCGGCGAATCTCTGCGCAAAATAATCAAGCGACTGTTTATAATAAGGGACACCCTGGAACTGGCTTTCGCCTGCGGCGGCATATACTCCCTTGCCGTTGAGAATCTGAAGCTGGGCGAAGATCTCGCCATTGGTTATCACATATTCGCTTGAGTCGCTGTTATACAAGGTAATCGGTTCGCCAGAACCGATACTTATTTCATTAATCTGTTGGTCGGCGGTTAAAAGATAAACCTCTCCGGATTTTATGGCAATCCTTCCGTCGTCAAGGTTTTCCACCACAATATTGGTGTATCCCGATAATCTATCGAGATATGTATTTCTTACGTCAAGCAGTTCATTCGGATTATATCCGGCGACAATAGAGCTTTTGATTTCGGCACTTATTTTGCTTATTTTATTGACAAGCTCGTTCAGGTCCGAAACCACAATTTTCAGCTGTTCTGTTCTAATCTCGCTTATCTGGTCAAGCTGTTTTGAATACTTGTTGAGGGTCTGGGCGACCGTTTTGGCGGCAGTCCTCAGAAGGCCCGCGCTCTCCACGCTTGACGTGTTAGACGAATAGTCCTGCAGTTTTCCGTAAAAATTCTGGATTTCGGCAGCAAGGCCGTCGGTACTGTATTCATCTATGATGTTTTCTATGTCTCTAAGCCCTGAAAGGCATGTGTTCCAGGTGTTATTAATTGCATTTTCCTTGCGGAATTTGAAATCAAGTATCTTATCCCTGACCTGTGCAATTTCGTCGACATTAACCCCGAGCCCCACATCCGCCGTAGTCGAGTTCGAGTAAAAATATGAGCCCCTTTCAGACGGGACAGAACTCAAAACCACCTTTTGTCTTGTGTAGCCCTCGGTATTGACATTGGAAATATTCTGGCTGACCACGTCAATGCCCTTCTGACTTGCAATAAGCGCCTTTCTGGCAATCTCGAATCCTAAAAAAGAGGCTCTCATACACACAAATCCTTTCTCGCCGCCTGATTATTATCGCATAGACGGTTTATTTGCCTTTTGTATATGTAACTTCCTTACTGTTTACGGCTCCTGTATTTAATAGGATGGAATTGATGACGTCAAGTCTCGCACCTAGAATTTTCTGGTTTCTTTCGCATACTTTTTTCAGATTTGATAACACATCCGACAATTCCGAATAGTTCCTGTTAAGAATATCCGCTTCGGGATGTCTTTCGATAACCTCTCTCAAAGAGAGATCGCCTAACCCCATCTCGTTTTGCAGCTTCTCCCGCTGTTTTTCAATATTGTTTGCCCTCATAATATACGGTTGCTGGGTGGTGACCAGTTCATCCAGGGCCTTGATATCGCCCTTTGTCAAAATCTCTGTTTTCTTTGTTTCAATCTCTAAAAGCTTATTGTGAATTTTAAGCTGTTCATCGAGTAGGTCCGAAATTTTTTGAAATCTATTCAATGAAAACACCTGTTTCATGAGTTTGATTTTTTAAGTATTGCCTCCGCAATGTCATGTGAAGACACGTTATATTCGCCTTTGGAGATTTTCTCCTTAAGCATTTGAATCTTCTCTTGTTTTGCTCCTTTTTCCAGTTCCTTGACAAGCGCCGTTTTTGAAGCCAGAATCTCGCCGTACCTTAATCCCTTTTGCGAAATTTCGATTCTGTCTCCTTTACGGTTGGGCGCTTCCTCAGAGGCGGCAACATTCTGGTTTTTGATGTTGCACCTTGATTGCGCTTCGTAAATGCTTGTTATTTTACTCGGATTAATCTTCATTTTTCCCTCTCCCACATAAGACATAATCACGTCATTCCCATTCATATAAATTGATTCCTTATCTCACATTTAATATATCGTCAGGAATCAAAAAATAATTAGGGCTT
The DNA here is from genome assembly GCA_012522615.1 of Clostridiales bacterium. Lineage (GTDB taxonomy): Bacteria > Bacillota > Clostridia > Oscillospirales > Acutalibacteraceae > Avimonas. The sequence continues at coordinate 23,104 of JAAYKB010000032.1, read as the reverse complement.
ATCTAAGAGTGCTGGCAATCTGTTCGATTTCATCCGACACCTGTATCATTCTTGCGTTAAACTGGAAGGCTCGTTGTGCTTCAATCATCCTGCTGATTTCTCCGACCATATCCACAGCCGAAGATTCAAGACAGCCGTTTATGACAACGGCGTTCTCAATGGTTTCCGCCTGTCCGGACATTTCGTTTGGGGCAAATCTGCAGCTGCCGGTTAATTGCAGGGCATACGGATTGGCAAAGCCAAAGACGCCCGGCTCAACCGCCGTATTTTCGCCGATAACTATCCTCTGCAGGTCTTTGTCAAGCACATATTGCCCGTCGGCAGTAACCAAAAAGTTCTGGCCGTTCTCATGCGATAGCGAAAACCTGCCGTTTCGGGTATACTGCACCCCGTCCTCCTGACTGCCCACGGCAAAAAATCCGTCGCCTTCTATAAAAAAATCATATTCTTCGCCCGTGTGCTCCCTCGTTCCCGGGGCGAAATTGACCGTGCTGCTTATCTGTTTCACCCCGCTGCCTATACTCACATTCTCGTCCAGATTTGCATATAAAGTATCCGAAAACCCGGGTGTAATGGGCTTAAATCCGGTCGTCCCGACATTTGCCATGTTATTTGCAAGGGTATCCATCCTTACCTGTGAAGTCTTAATTCCCTGGGTGGCCGAGTAAAATCCTCTTATCATAACCATTCAGTCCTTTCCGCATACCGCTCTATAATCTGCCTACCTGATTTGCCGCCATGTCCATGATTTCGTCAAACACCTTTATTATCCGACTGCACGATTGAAAGTTTCTGGAGCTTGCTATCATGTCGGCCATTTCCTGTACCATATCTATATTTGAGGCTTCGACAGAGCCCTGTATTACCGAAAAGTCAATGTTTTCGCCCGCCGCCCCGGTGTTTACAAAATACCCCTCGTCTATTTTGTCAAGGTTGTTATAATCGGCGGGCGCGGTAACCGCAAGGACGTCAAGATACTGCCCGTCCCGATAAATTCTTCCGGCTTCATCCACGGTGAAATCGGAGCTTCCAATCAGAATCGGGCCGTTTTGGCCGGCAACCGTATTCCCCCTGCTGTCAGTCAAAAGCCCGTCCTGATTCAGCGAAAACTGCCCGTTTCTTGTCAGGCGTACCGTCCCGTCCGGCATTATGATATTGAAAAAGCCCTCTCCTTTGATAAAAAAGTCCAACGGACGTCCGGTAGAAATCTCGGCTCCCTGCTCAAACGACGTGTATGTCGCATCCGCCCTCGTGCCGAAATTAACATTGCCCACGTTAACCCCGTTTTGCATCTCGAGATGCTCTCCGAACGTTGTTGTGACCAGATAATCCTTCTTGTATCCGGCGCTGTCGGCATTGGCAATATTATTGCCCATTGTATCAAGAATTCTGCTCTGCGCGGTTAAGCCTGACGCCGCTGTATGAAAACCTGTGTACATAACGAATCCTCCTTTATCCTTCCATATAGCTTTTCAGATATGCCTTCATTTTCATCAATGCTTTTGCATGTATCTGCGAAACCCTCGATTGCGTAAGGTTTAGTATCTCGGCAATTTCCTTCAGCTTTAGTTCCTCATAGTAATACAGAGAAATGACGGTTCTTTCGCTTTCGTTGAGCTGATCTATCGAAAGCGCGATCATCTTTTTGAGTTCCTCGTCCTGCAATTTCGATTCGGTAGAGTCAATTGTTAAACTGTCCTGACCTATTGAGCTGTTATCCAACAAAAGCTCTTCATATGAAAGCAGGAAAAATGCATTAGCCTCGCCTATCGTCCGGTTTAATTCGGCCGTACTCATATTCAAATGCTCCGCCACTTCATCATCCGATACATAGCGGCCCTTTTCGTTTTGCAGTTTTGAATATGTACTTTCAATGTCCTTGACCTTTTTTCTCAGGCTTCTCGGAATCCAGTCCTGATTCCTGATATAGTCGATAATCGACCCTCTTATTCTTATTGAAGCAAAGGTCTCAAATTTGATTCCCCTCTCGGGCTCAAATTTTTCAATGCAATCCATCAAAACAAGAACGCCTTCATTAACAATATCCTCGAGATCCGCCTTTGATCTGTATACCGAGTTCATTTTAATGGCGATACATTTGACTATACCAAGATATTGCATCAGAATCTTATTGCGAATATCAAGACTGCGTGTGGTCTTGTATTCATACCACAGTTCATCTATCATTTTTGGTGCGAGTGCTGTACTCATAATCGACTCCTTGCCTTTCTGTATTAAGATACCGGAAGGTTTTTAAGGTTGATTATATTTAAAAATCAGTTGTTACTAGTTGTTTTATTTAATTTATTGATATAGAGCCCAGCGCCTGTATCTGGACGGTTGTTTCAATTTCATTGAAGGACAAGACTGTTGCATCGGGCGCAAATTGTTCAATCAGCTTTTTATAATAGAATCTGATAACGGGGGACGCCAGTATAACAGGGTTGCTTACTATCTCGCTTATTTTTTCAACCTCATTCTTATGCGCCAATACTATCTTCTGCAGTACATCGGGTTCAAGCATGCTGTATGAACCATGCTCGGTCTTTTTGATACTTCCCACAATAAGATTTTCCAAATCGGGGTTCAGGGTTATTACCTTCAGCTTGCCGTCGGGCGCGAATTTTCTTGTTATCGTCCTTTTGAGCGCCTGTCTCACATATTCGGTCAAAAGCTCGGTATCCTTTGTCGTTCCGGCATGTTCGGCAAGTGTTTCAAGTATGGTGGTCAAATCTCTTATGGGTATCTGTTCAAAAAGCAGGTTTGAAAGGACCTTCTGCAAATCCCCTACGCTGATGATTGCGGGTACAATATCCTCGACGACTGATTTATTGCTTTTCTTGAGATTATCAAGCAGGGCGGCGACATCCTGCCTGCTCAACAGCTCATGTGCATGTTTTTTTATAACCTCGGAAAAGTGGGTCAGTATAACCGAAAGCGGGTCTATAACCGTATATCCGCTCAAAACGGCGGTATCGCGCAGCTCTTCCGTAATCCACTTTGCACTCAGTCCGAATGCCGGCTCGACGGTATCTATGCCTTCGATTTCTTCGTCAACATCGCCGGGATTCATAGCAAGAAGGTGGTTCACCAGTACATCGCCCTGCGCTACCTGCTCACCCTTGAGCTTTATGATGTATTGGTTGGGATTTATCGAGGCATTATCGCGAAGCCGCACCGACGGGATGACCATTCCGATATCGGTCGCAAACTGACGTCTTAGCATAACCACCCTGTCAATAAAGCTCCCGCCCCTGCTTTCGTCAACAAGTGGCAGCAGGCTGTATCCGAACTCCATTTCGATAGGGTCTATATTAAGTAAGGTATAAATGTTTTCGGTGTTTTTATAAAAGCTGGTTTCACTGACTGGCAGCTCCTCCGCGGGGACGGCCTCGGCAATCTGCTGCTTCTTCCTTAATACAAGACCGCCGAATATTAAGACAGCCGAAATGACGATAATCTGCAGCTTTGGAAAGCCGGGAATCAAGGCGAGAAACAGCAGCACAAACCCCGCAATCGTGAACACCTTCGGATTTGTCGTGAACTGACCGGTAAGGTCTTCGCTCAAGCTGTTTTCCGACGCTGCCCTTGTTACAATCATGCCGGTCGCCGTTGAGACAAGAAGTGCGGGGAACTGCGAAACAAGGCCGTCGCCGACGGTTGCGATGGTGTACTTTTGAATAACCTCTCCCAGGGTTTGCCCGCCCTGCACCATCCCGATGATTGTTCCGGCAATTATATTAATAAAAACGATTATTATCGATACTATGGCGTCACCCTTTACAAACTTGGAGCCGCCATCCATCGCCCCATAAAAGTCCGCTTCGCGCTGTATTTTGAGCCTTCGCATTTTTGCTGTTTCTTCGTTTATAAGACCGGAGTTTAAGTCAGCGTCGATGGCCATCTGTTTTCCGGGCATGGCGTCCAGAGTAAACCTTGCCGCAACCTCGGCAACCCTTTCGGCGCCTTTTGTAATAACGATAAACTGTACGATAACAAGAATGATAAAGATGATTATGCCGACTACTACATTTCCGCCGATAACAAACTCGCCGAATGTTTTAATAACGGCGCCGGCTTCTCCGCCCTTTCCCAATATGAGCCTTGTCGATGAAATATTGAGCGCGACCCGGAAAAGAGTGGTAACAAGTAGGATGGTCGGAAAAACCGAAAACTCCAGGGCTTCCTTTATGTACATGGATATAAGAAAGATACTCAGGGATATTGTAATATTTAAAATCAGCATTAAATCCAAAAAAGCCGGATTAAGCGGAACTATAATCAAAAATATTACGCAGGCTACAAACACCGCGATAATGTTATTCTTTGACTTCATATAATCTTTCTCTCTTCTTCAGATTATAGACAAATGCCAGCAGCTCGGCGACTGCCTGATAAAACTCGCTCGGAATCTCGCGTCCAACCTTAACCGACTTATAAAGAGCCCTTGCCAAAAGCCGATTTTCGGTTACCGTGACCTTATTCTGTTCAGCAATTTCTATAATTTTAAGTGCTATATAGCCTCTGCCCTTTGCGATGACCACCGGCGCTTTATGTTTTTTGCTTTCGGGGTCATATTTGATTGCTACCGCATAATGCGTGGGGTTGCGGACTACAAAATCTGCTTCTGGGATTTTTTTCATCATTCTCATATTTGCTACGCTTCGCTGTCGTTCCCTTATTTTTCCCTTGAGAAGCGGATCGCCCTCGGTCTGCTTGTTCTCGTTTTTAACCTCCTGCTTGGTCATTCGGAGTCTTCGCTCATAATCCCACCACTGGTACAGCAAATCAAAAATCGAAAAGACTATCATTATGACGCATACGCGAAAAATCATTGAAACAATTATGCCTGCAGTCCGGTACACCGCTTGGGCGACATCGCTGCCGATTAGGCGAAGAATTATATTGAGGTTAGATTTGACATCGCTATATAGAATAAAGGTGATTATCGATATTTTAAGGATAGCCTTTGTCAGCTCAATCAAAGATTTGAGGGAGATAAGGTTTCTTACGCCGTTGAATAAGTTGATTCTCGAAAACTTGAACCTTATTTGTTCCTTTGAAAAATTCATTCTGGTCTGGGCCAGCGTCAATACGGTAGTAACGGCAGCAGCGGTAATCGCAAGCGGCAGGGCCAATATCAGCAGTCTTATCGACATGTCGGAGAAAACCTTTGACGCATCCCTGACCCCCAGGGTATTGTAAGAGGGAAACTCCTTTATGTAATACACAATAGTGTCTTTCAGGTAGGCGAGAAAATACGGGGCAAGGGCTTTCATTACAAATGCGATAATGACCAGTGTAAGAACGCTTGTCAGATCCTTGCTTTGAAATATATTACCCTTTTTTCGTTCGTCCTCTTTTTTCCTCGGAGTGGCTTTTTCGGTTCTGTTTTCATCTGCCATGATACGACCACCCCTTTATAAACCATTTTTAAGCTTTTATATAAGGTTCAAAGCCCTGTTTATGCTTTCAAACATTGAATTTATTATATTGTCAAACAAGCCCGCGGCTCCCGGAAGCATCAATATAATGACCACCAGTCCTATGAGTATCTTAAGCTGGAGTCCGGCTACAAAAACATTGATCTGGGGCACCGCACGCATCAGGACTCCGAGTCCGGCTTCTGTTATCAACTCAATCGCAATTACCGGAAATGCAAGTTTTACCGCAAGAACAAGGATGCTTCCGAAAAGCTCCACGATATATCTGCTGAAATCCGGATTGAACAACTGGGTGCCCGCCGGAACAACTTCAAAGGACAGAGCCATGATTCTGACAAAGGTCAGGTGCCCGTTGCTGCTGAAAAAAATCAGAATAAACAAAAGGTTGAATATACTGCCCGATACCGGCATTGATACATTGCTTTGCGGATCATAAACCTTTGACATGCCGACGCCTATCTGCAGGTCTATCATTTCTCCGGCTGTCAGTATTACGGACATAAACATCTGGAATATAAATCCCACCGCAAATCCGATAAGAAGTTCCTTTAATGCGGCAAACATAAAATCCGCAATGCCTGCAAAGCGCAGTACCTTATAGGGAATTACATTTGTCACTATTACCGTGATAAAGAAGGCGAGGCCGATTTTTATTTGGGTGGGAACCTGTCTTCTTGCAAAGACGGGATTGAACAGAACCATTCCCATCATTCTCGTCAGAACCATTAGAAACAAAAGATAGTTTGAAAATACTAATTCCCACATGTTTTTTACCTTTATGCCAGATTTGAGATGTATATAAATATCTTTTCGGTAAAACCAATCATCATGTTCATAATCCATGAACCGAGAAATATCAGTATCAATGCAACAGACAGGATTTTCGGCACAAAGGTTATGGTTTGCTCATGTATCTGTGTCGCCGCCTGTAAAACGGATATTACCAATCCTATAATCAGACTGAGCACAAGGAAGGGTGCGGCAATCATCAGAGCAGTTGTTACTGAATCCTTGCATATCGTTAAAATATCGCCCTGTGTCATAATACATCCATTCCTTCCCCGGTGTATTAATTGTTAACTCGAGTCGGTTCTCCGCCGCAGAGCGGCGGAACATCAGTTAAAGCTCGTCAACAGAGATTTGATAATCAAGCCCCATCCATCGACCAGCACAAATAGAATAAGCTTAAAGGGAAGAGATATCATAACCGGCGGAAGCATTACCATGCCCATCGACATAAGAACGCTTGCCACCACCATATCGATAATGAGGAATGGAAGAAAGATTAGAAATCCCATTATAAAAGCTCTTTTAAGTTCACTTGTTATGAATGCGGGTATTACGATTTCGGTGGGTATTTCTTCATAGCTTTTCGGTCGTTCCATTTTCGCAATGCCTAAAAAGAGGTTCAGGTCGCTTTTGTTTGTGTTTTTAAGCATAAACGTTCTTATCGGAACAAGTGCTTTTTCAAAGGCCTGCTCCTGGGTAATCTCTCCCTTTGAATAGGGAGCGTAGGCTTCATCATTTACCTGCTTTAGAATCGGGGACATTAAAAACAATGTAAGGAACAATGCCAGACCGATAAGCACCTGATTGGGCGGTGTTTGCTGCAGACCGAGCGCGTTTCTGATAAACGACAGCACGATTACGATCCTTGTAAAACCGGTCATCATTATCAATATCGACGGAACCAACGCCAAAAGGGTCAGCAAAAACAGAATCTTAAGGCTGTTTGATGAATTATCAAGACCGTTGATATTGATGGATATATCCGAATTTGTATCGGCAGCACAAACAGGCGTCAGTATGGTAAGGAAAAGAAAGGACGCGATAAAAAGCACACGTTTTAATTTTTTCATATCTTTCTGTCTTCCTCGTTTTCACCTTTTTGCTTTATAAACGGTATCTGACTTATAATCTTGCTTTTCAGAACGGCCGAAAAATCCAAAGGCTCGGTATCGTCTGTTTGCGGAAATTCTTCGGCTTTAAAGATATCAATCGTTTCTACACCCTGTCCGGTAACGGCGATAAAATAGACTTTATCCTTGACTTTCGCAAGCGCCAGCAGTTTATCCTGACTTAACATCGAGCGTTCAATTACCCTTATGTATTTTCCGTTTGATAGGGTGTTGTATCTTTTTGAAAACCATTTAGTGCTCCAATATGCCCCGAAAATAACCAGTATCACACCGATGAAAGCGCCTATCAACTGAAGTCCAGATATAAAACTATCCAAGATTCCACTTCCTATTTTTTATCATTTGTTTAACGCTCTTTTAATTGTGTTCTTTATTTTCTCGGAATGAAACGGTTTTACGATATAATCATCCGCGCCCGCGTTGATGACTTCCTTGACAATGCTTTCGTGTCCCATTGACGTGCAGATAACAACAACCGCATCCGGTTTTATTTTCTTTATCTCGTTGAGGGCCTTGATACCGTCCGTTCCCGGCATTGCAATATCCAGGATGGTGACGTCGGGTTCAAGCGATGTAAATTTCTCTACCGCGTCGTTACCGTTTACCGCCTCGCCCGCAACCGGTATATCCTCTTCCTTCAGGATGTCTTTAAGCATCAATCGCATAAACGCGGAATCATCCGCTATTAAAACGCCGTTTTTCATACTACTGCCGACCTTTCCGCCAAAAAGCCACACCTGCCATCAAGCTGAGATTACGAGGTTTATTCATCTTCAAAATCCTTGTTTGAGATAATCTCGGTTATCCTTACCCCGAAATTGTCATCAACCACGACAACGTCGCCCCTCGCGAGCAACCGGCCGTTTACAATAATGTCGACCGGGTCGCCCGCCTGCTTGTCAAGCTCGATTATACTGCCCTGGCGCAGCTCAAGAATTTCTTTTACCTGCTTTCTCGCGTGGCCTATCTCAACGGTTACTTCAAGAGGAACATCCATAATAAGGTTAAAGCTTGGCTGGGAATATTCCCTGATGTCTTTTTCGGCGTCCTCATTAATGCTGCCGCCTTCAAGGCTTTCCTCTTCAAAGTCGCTCAGTTTCAACGGCTTAACATTAACCTGCTGTTTACTGACCGCCGACTCTGTGTTATCCTGTATTTCCTGTACCGCCTGTTTCGGCGTTTTTTTGGTTTCCTTGTTTTTTTCCGTATCGGGCTTGGTTGCGTTCAATGCCATCTCTACCAGCTCCTTTGAGAAATTAATCGGCAGCAGGCTTACAAACTCGCTGTCAAAAACGTCTTCGATTTTAAACCTGAATTTAACAATTACAACCTTTCCCAATCCCGTCTTGCTTATGTTCTCGTAAATTTTTTCAAGCTCATAAACATCGGGAATAGATATGCTGATTCTTTTACCTAAAAAGCCTGACAACGCCGTGCTTGAGGACCCCATCATCTGGTTCATAATCTCGCCGATCGCGCTGAGATGCATCTCATCCAGACCTTCATCATCTGACAGAACGCTTCCGATAAGGATGTTGACAATGGATTTAATATCCGACAGCTTCATAATCATTAAATTGGTTCCGTCAAGCCCGTTGATATATTTGATTTCGGTACATACGGAAGGCTCGTAAATTTCAAACTCATACTTGCCGATATCCGCCAAAACGACTTCCGGCGTGGTTATCGAAACCTTTCTGGCAAGTATGGTAGAAATCGCTGTTGCCGCCGAGCCCATGCTGATGTTCATAATCTCGCCGATAGTATCCTTTTCAATACTGCTTAAAGTGAAATCAGATTCCATCATGTTTGCCTCTTTTTCGATTTTAGTCAATTGAATCCACTCATTTCTTATAAAGCTTTTGTAATTTTAATATGCTTTTTATTTTTAATGATTCCCGGAACGCCGTAAAATCTTGTTTTGCCTCCTATGCATATCTTTATATCGCTGTCCACAGCCTGGTTCAGCTTTATTACATCGCCAACCTGCAGATTCAGCAATTCTTTAAAGCTAAGGACCGCGCTACCCAGAACCCCCACTGTCTCAATCCGGGCATCTTTGATGTTCGACCTGATAGTCTCCTTGTTTTGAATGTCCTTTTCGCTGTCTGTTTTTCGCTTGAGTAAGAAAGGATTCTTTCCCGCCTTTTCAAGAATCGGTTCCAGATTTATGATTGGTATGCATACATTAACCGTGCCCTTTATCGATTTTATCTCAATATCCATGACAACTATGATTACGCCCTCGTCCATTGCGATGGATTGCATAATTCTCGAGTTGGTTTCAATCCTGATAAAGTTTGTATCAATATCCGCAAAGTTTGACCATGAGCTCTTTGTAAATGCTCCCATATGCTTCATTATTTTTTCCATCAATGCTATCTCGATTTCGGTAAATTCGCGCTCCAATACAATGCCGCTGCCGTTTCCTCCGAGCATCATCTCGACAACTGCAAATGTAACAGCGTTTGATATTTCAATAAGAACAGTGCCCTCCAGAGGTTTAAAATCGAAAACGCCCATCATAACCGAGTCGGGCAAGGCGTTATTATATTCGAAGTAAGGCTGCTCCTCTATTGTGTCGACCTTAATCTGGCATGAAACTCTCAGCACGCCGGAAAGATAAGCAGCGAGATGCCTTGCAAAATTTTCATATACGCTTCTCAGCACCTTTAGCTGGTCCTTGGAAAATTTTTTCGGACTCCTGAAGTCATAAGGTTTTACCTTTTTCTCTTCGACCGGCGAAATATTCGCTTCACCCGAATCTCCTGCCAGCAGCTCCGAAAGCAGCTCGTCAATCTGGTTTTGTGTTAATATTTCGGACATATTAAGCTCTCCTTTATTCCGGAGTACTCTGGCCTTGAGTCCGGATACCTTATGTTATTAACAGGGGTTTAATCCGGTATCCGGACTTAAAGCCTAACTAAAACTATCTTTTAAGGTTGACCAGTTCCTGCAGTATTTCATCCGAAGTTGTAATTACCCTTGAGTTGGCTTGGAATCCTCTCTGGGTGACAATCATATCGGTAAATTCCTTTGAAAGATCGACGTTGGACATTTCCAAACCGTTTGCAATGATTGAACCGGTTGCGTTTCTTCCCGGCATTGAATAGGTTGGGGGGCCCGAATTCAGCGTCTGCTTCACATACTGATTTCCCTGCATGGACAAGGCATTTGGATTCGGGAATTTAACCAAAGCAATCTGCGCGAGAATTACGGTGTTTCCTGTTGCCGAATCCACGGCGCTTATCGTTCCGTCCTGGCCAACCGCTATTTCGGAATATGTATGTATGTCGGCGACCTGTATAGGAACGATGGTCGTAGGCGATGGAGGCATGGGAAGGTCTGCCTGATTGGCGCCGCAGACCAGATTGCCGTTTTTGTCAACCAGATTTCCGTCGGCATCAAACTCAAAGCTGCCAACCCTTGTGTAGCTGACATTACCCATGCTGTCCTGCACTTGGAAATAGCCGTCGCCCGAAATATAAAGGTCGGTTGAAACGTCGGTGGTTTGATATCCGCTGCGTGAATTGATAACATCAATCGAAGCTATCGCCGAACCGTAGCCCAACTGCATGGGGTTGGTTCCGCCGCTAACCGGCGCGGTTGTAGGTGCCGTTGCCGACGCCATTGTCTGATAGTATAGGTCCTTGAAAATAACCCTCTGTGATTTAAAGCCCACGGTATTTACGTTTGCAATGTTATTGCCGATTACGTCCATCTTTGTCTGGTGATTTCTGAGTCCCGTGACTCCTGAAAACAATGATCTAATCATTTATTTGACCTCCATTTTTTAAATTAAAGCCGTGAAAATTTCTCTGTCGTTCGAAATTTTTATAGCCTCCCGAAGGTCCGGCTATACCACCACGGCGCCGTCAATATTTGTGAATACGTTTCCCTCGATATCATCGCCGTTGATTGCTGTCACAACCGTATTGTTGATGACGCTGACGATAAAAGCCATTTGGTCCATCAAAATAAGGGTATCCTTGACTCCCTTTTGACCGGCCTTTTTGACCGCTTGGTCGAGTCTTTCAAGATGCCGCTCGGTAAGGTTGATATTTCTTTCCGACATTCTCATCTGGGCATGCTTGGTAAAACTCAGTTTTTGGGCGCCTTCAAGCTGTTTTTGCAATATTTTGTCGAAAGAATCTCCGGAATGAGTCTTCTGACCGACCGAAGCCGCCTTTTCCTGTAGCTGGTCTGTAAGGATTCTTGCTCTTTGCTGTTCTAAAAGATGATCTAAGCGCATGATTCTTATTTATCAACTCCTTTCATTTAGACTTCGGCGATATTGCCCTCGCCGTTGTACGGAACGTCGGTATCATCCTCTGCTGTCGGAGTACCGATATAAACATCGGTTACATCGCTCATCTTATAATACTTGTCGCCAATCAGCAGATACGGAATCCCCTCTTCAAAGTTGACGCTTTGCACCCATCCCGAAATGTAGGTCTCGTTTTCGCTGTCATAAACGTTCCTGACAATAACATTCTTCCCGATAAAGGCTACCGCCTGGGTGTTCTGGAACATTACGGACAGCTCTTTTATTGCCTGAAGCGAAGAAAACTGCGCCATCTGGGCAATAAATTCGGTATCACTTGCAGGCTCCATCACGTTTTGGTTGCGAAGCTGTGCGGTCAACAAGGTCAGAAAATCGTTGATACCAAGATCGGAACTGCCTAATTTGGGGTTGATTCCGTCGGGATAAACAACACCGTTTAACCCGCTGACACCTGATATCGGCATATCAAATCCTCCCTTCAAATTCTGTAATTTAACCGTCCTGTCCGGATTCCGTAAAAAACCATGCTGTCAGCCTTGCCTGTCTTAACGATATTCGGAGTGCTTTCCTCAAATCCCGTGTATCTTCCGGAATCCTCTTTGCTTCCTTCGCCAAATGAATGAAATCCGGTAAACTGCATATCCTGCCGGTTTGGGTACAGGTTGCCCGATTGCAATTCATTACGGGCTTCACTGCTGCAACTTACACTGAAATCCGACAGTAGAATATTGTTTTGCTCCATGGCTTTTTTAAACTCATCAAGCTGACCGGTAATCATGTCTTTTGTCGAGGACAAGCTGGTTTGCAGCTCAAGTTTCAGTATGCCGTCCTTTAATGTCATGTGTATAGATAATTCGCCCAGTCCCTCCGGCTTCAGCTTGACGCTGAACGTGCTTACGCCGTCTTTGAGAGAGAGCTTTACCGATTCGGTAATCTGGTCAATAACAGGCATCTCGATTGGTTTTTGCGCCATGGCTTCCGGTTGATCCACCTTAAACACTTCAGTCCGGTCGACCTGATTCGCGGTCTGAGCCGCTATCCTGCCGAAATGGTCGGTTAAACTCATGTCATCTGAGGCTTTTTTTGAATCACCGATATGTCCGGCCCGGATTACCGCCCTTATCCGATTACTGCTTCTGCCAATCTCAATACCGGTTTTTTCTCCGGACTGCGTGGTCTCATAGTCCTGCCGGACTGCCGTGCCCGATACCCGCGTTTCGGTATTAAGACTTTCTGCGAAACCGTTCATCTCGCTTTTTGTCAAGATTTCCGGCCGAGCATCCGAAGCGGCTTGATTTGTTTGGTCGGCGGGCATTAATCTATCAGACATGATGTAATCTAAAGAAGGCTTGTTCTCAATACTTTGAACCTGAGCATGGTCAAGTCCGGTATTGCTCACATTATTGAGATTTCCCGCTTGCCCTTCGGATACAACCCGAAAAGCCTCCGGACCATCGACTGCTAAATTTCGGCCACCGACGGATTGGCTTGGGCTATCGGTTTCATGCTGCCGGACGGCAGTGGCGTTTTCATGGATCAACGGGTCGACCCCGATCTCGAATTCGCCTTGCGGATTTTTAAAAATCCTGTCGGCTATTATTCCGGACTGTGCCTTCGGGGATGAAACGACTTCCACGCTCATTCCTTCAGGTATGGGATTTTCTGCCGACCGGACGGCTTTTTCCGTCTCAAAAGACCCCGCAAAGGCAGGCAGTTTAAATACCGTTATACATACCCCGTTTACAACCTCAGGCCCGACTTCGGTTTCGGTCGGGTCTTTATCGGAAGCGACTTCATCGGGTACGGTATCTTCCGATACAACTCCGTCCGCTCTCGATTCTTTCTCACGGCCGGAAACGAAAAAACCTGCGTCTAAACCATTCGCTTTTGCATTTTTGGTTTTCTCCGGTTTTCCGCTTGATTTCATCCTTACAATCACAGCGGCAAAATCCTCCGACGGGATTTTTTGACTATGTTTCTCCACGGCTGGATGCGGCTGACTTAGCATTACTTGCAGCGGACTTATCACTTTATCACCTCCTTTTCTGATGGAATAAACCACGGAAGTTGTTTGTATGCTCCGCGGATATATCAAAAAGAAACGAAATCACTTATGCTAACTCGATTTTTGTGATGTGTTGGAAACAAATTCATTGATAAAGATTTCGTTTTCTTTTTGTTCCTGAAATTCATATTCGGTGAATTCCTTTTCTTTCAGGCGTTCAATAGACGCCTTTTCGGTCTTGATTTTTGTAAGCTTTCGTATCTGAGCCTCAATATTCATTTCAGACCTTCTGATTTCGTTCAGCTTTATATTTATATCGTTTTGCAGGGATAAAATATATGATTTATCAACAACGACCTGATTCGCCATAATCCCTTCTATACACCTTTGGGCGTGTCTTTTTTTATAGGAATTGTATTTGGCAATAAGATAATCAAGCTCATCCGTCAGTTCTTTGTGATGCGCTTTCATTTCTTTGAGGATTTTGGATTCGTTTTTCTGTATGTCTTCTTTATAATCGAGGATCTTCTGCATCGAAAACTTAAACAGCTTCATATAACTTTAATAACCTCCTCAGCTTTTTGTATCCAACGAATCCGCAAGTACTTCCCTCATCAGGTCAAGGGTTTGCTGATAACTGAATTTTTCATCAATTCCCTGCTTTAAAACCGAATTTATTTTATCAATCAGCAGCAAGGCTTTATCAAGCTCTTTGTTTGTACCGCTTTTATATGCGCCGATATTGACAAGGTCGTAATTTGAATAATAAACCGATAATATGCTTCTAATCTTGTTTGCCATATCCAGATGCTCTTCATCAACAATCTCGGTCATAATCCTGCTTATGCTTGCAAGAATATCGATTGCGGGATAATGATTTCTCATTGCGAGCGACCTTGTCAGTACAATATGCCCGTCTAAAATCCCTCGTACGGTATCCGAAATCGGCTCGTTAACATCGTCACCTTCAACCAAAACTGTATATATGCCGGTAATCGAACCGTTGCCGAAATTGCCTGTTCTTTCGAGAAGCTTCGGGAGCAGGGAATAGATTGACGGCGTATATCCCCTCGCAACCGGCGGTTCCCCTGTCGCCAGACCTATTTCCCGTTGCGCCATCGCAAACCTTGTCAGGGAATCCATTAAGAGTAAAACATCCTTGCCCTGGTCCTTAAAATATTCTGCAATTGTTGTTGCGACCAGGGCACATTTCAATCTCATCATTGCCGGCTGGTCCGAGGTGGCGGTAATCAGAACGGATTTTTTCATCCCTTCTTCTTTCAGGTCCCTTTCGATAAAGTCGCGAACCTCCCTGCCTCTCTCACCCACCAGAGCAATCACGTTTACATCGGCTTCAATATTTCTTGCGATCATGCCCATCAGGGTGCTCTTGCCAACCCCGCTGCCGGAGAATATTCCCATTCTCTGCCCTTTGCCGCAAGTCAGCATTGAATCGATTGCTTTTACCCCAAAATTGATTCGCTGGCTGATTCTCGAACGGTTAAGCGGATTTGAGGGACAGTTCGAAACAGGGTAATACTGCATATCGGAAAGGGGATCCAAACCGTCTATCGGCTGCCCGAAGCCGTTCAGTATTCTGCCGATAAGCCCGTCGCCTACAGGAATTTTCAAAACATCTCCGGTCGATTCGACAATACTGCCGGGCCCGATTCCGTTTAGATCCTCAAAGGGCATCAACAGCACCCTTTCGGATTTAAATCCGACAACTTCAGCCTTTATATACCTGTCGCCCTTTGTGGTATAGACATTGCATAAATCGCCTATATTGACCCGGGGGCCGGGTGATTCAATTATGATTCCGACAATCTTATCAATCTTGCCTATGTACAATACCGGATTGCATTCCTGTAAAACCTTGATGTAAATATTGGCATCCAATTTAATCACACTGTTTCCTCATCAATGTCACTAAGGTATGGGTCTGCCGACTTCTCAAACGCCTGACCGATTCTCTCGAGCTGGGTTTCAACACTGGAGTCCATTATTCCGCTTGATGTTTCAACAACACAGGTGCCTTTCGGACGGTTGCTCAGTTCAACCACATCTATATACTTTGCTCCCTTAACCATTGATAAAAGCAGCTCAGTGTTAGATGTAACAAAATCATATTCACAAGACGAAACGGTTAATTTAACCCAATCCCCGCTTGTATAATCCTGAACCGCCTGCCTGAACAGCTTAAGAAATGTCTCATCATTTTCTTGAATCTCGGCGTCGATAACCTTTTTTGCAATCGCAATAGATAACTCCTTTATCGCGCCATGGCTTTTTCTAATTAAATCGTTTTTTCTTTCATGGAGCTCGGATAAGAGCCTTCCTGCTTCCTCGAGCATCTGCATGGTTTGGTTTCTGGCATCCTGCAACCCGTCCGACAAACCCTGCTCATAGCCCTCCTTTTTGGATTCTTCAAGCGCTTTTGCAGCTTCATCCCGAGCGGAAGTTTTGATGAATAAAGCCTGCTCGCGCGCATCGGCAACGATTTTCAGCGCCTCATATTTTGCGGCACGGAGTATCCTTTCGGCATCCTGCACACGATTATTGTCGGCCTTTTCAGCAGCCGGTTTTGATCCTCTCGCGGAATAATCCAGAGAATAGGACATGTCTTCAACAACGTCAGAAAACTTCACAACGTTAGACAATGAACTCATCCTTTCGTCCACGGGAAATGAATATCTCACCGGCTTCCTCAAGCTTTCTGATAATCCCGACGATACGCTGCTGTGCTTCTTCTACATCGCGAAGCCTGACTCCGCGCAGATACTGCTGATCCTCCTGTATGGTTTCGCTCATGCGTTTTGACATGTTGGCGTATATAATGTTTTGAACCTCTTCGTTCGAGCCTTTAAGCGCTATCACCAAATCCTTGGAATCGACATCGCGCAGGAATCTTTGAATTGCGAGCGAATCAAGGGTGACAATATCTTCAAATACAAACATTCTTCTTCGGATTTCTTCTGAAAGCTTGGGATCCTTTTTGCCCAACTCCTCAAGCAGGTACTTTTCCGTGCCGCGGTCAACCGCATTTAGCAGCTCGGCCATGTATTTTATACCGCCGATTTCCGTAAAGTCCATGTTAACGATAGAAGCTATTTTACGCTCCAGCGTCCTTTCGACCTCCTTTATGATATCGGGCGAGGTCCTGTCCATATTTGCGATACGCTCTGCAACATCAATCTGGATTTCACGCGGCAGGCCCGCGAGTATACCAGAGGACTGCTCGGGTTTTACATAGGAAAGTATCAAGGCTATTGTCTGCGGGTGCTCATTCTGGATGAAGTTGAGCAGATGCTTTGAATCTGCTTTTTTCAAAAAGTCGAAAGCCCTTGTTCTCAAAGACTGGGATACCTTTTCAATAAGGTTGGCGGCTTCAACCGAACCCATAACCTTGTCCAAAATGCTTCTGGCGTAATCTATTCCGCCTTCGGTTATATACTTTTGCGCCAAGCACAGATCATAGAACTCATTAAGGATATCTTCAATCGTATCAGGTTTTATGTTCTGAAGAGACGCAATTTCAACCGTGAGCTGTTCGATTTCATCTTGGCGCAGGTATCTGTAAACCTTTGCGGCATTTTCAACTCCGATGTCAATAATAATGGCTGCCGCCTTTTTCTTTCCATCCAATTTGACGTCAGCAGTTGCCATTAATCATCATTCTCCTCTTTTAGCCATGTTCTTATCAACTGGGCTACGATATCGGGATTGGTCTTTGAAAACTCTCTTATCTGCCTCTTAAGCCCCTGCTCTCTGGTTTCGTTTAATACGATTGAAGGTATTTCATCATTCTGCTGTAAGCCCGGGTGAGCGCTTACCTCACTATATTCGATTCCTCCGACATATTTTTTCTTTCTTCTCAGAGACAAAATTACAATCAGGATTATCGGTATCAATATGACAGCCGCCGCGGACGGGATTATATATGTCATATATCTTTGTAAAAATGACGGCTTTTGTTTCAAAGCATCGGTTGCTTTTTTGATAAGGTCGTTTGCGGCGGTAAACTCCATATTTGTGACGATAACATTGCCCTCGTCCACTCCGATTGCATTGGCTATAATGCCATTAATCGATGCTTTTTCCTGATCCGACAGGTCTTTTTTATTGATAATAACAGAGGCTTTAATCTCTTTTACTTCTCCGCCGCTGTTGGTTATCTGGGTTCTCATCTGGTTTACCAAATCATTGGAATCGTTATTGTCGGTATCGTCTTCGCCCTCTGTATCCTGATTATCCGTTCCGGTATCCACCGGAGTATAATCAATCTGATCGCTGCTTTTCTGGGAAAAATCAATCGATACATGAACTGCGGCGCTGATGCCATTCCGACCATATAACGGTTCAAGCAACTCGACAATCCTGTTTTTGAAAATTTCACCGGCCTGTTTTTCCATCTCGACCTTTTCGATACTTACTCCTGAGGACGAGCCCGAACCGGCGTTGAGAATATTCCCTTCCGAGTCGATTATGGAGACATTGTCGTTTGTAAGGCCCGGAACGCTCTTTGCAATCAGGTTTTCAATCCCCTTGATTTGTCTGGGCGTTAGGTCGACGCTAGGCTCCAAATCAATGATGATTGAAGCTGTGCTCGGCACCCTTTCGGTTTCAAGCACATAAGAGCTTTCGTCGGCAATGCTTAATGTCACAATGGCATTTTTGACTCCCGATAATGTCTTTATCGACTCCTGAAGCCTGTCCTGCAACTGGAATATAAGATACTGCCTTTTATCAAAATCGGTGGTCATAAAGTCGGAACTGCTGGTGAACAAATCATATGTAAGGGTGCTTTTCGGGTATCCCTCGGATGACAACTGCATTTTCAGCTCTGCAGCCTTTTTACCCGGGACAAGTATGATTCCTCCTGCCTTTGTGTCGAAATCAACGCCCAGCTCACCAAGTCTTGAAACAATCTGCGCCTGTTCCGTAGAAGAAAGACCGCTGTACAGTACCTCATAATTCTTGATATTAAGTATCACTGTTGCAACGATAGAGATAACAAGAATGGATGGTATGCCGATAATGATATACGTCTTTGCCTTTTTGCTGAGCTTATCCCAATATTCTTTTATTTGTTTAAACAAATCAGCGGGCATTATTTAAAACCCCTTAACAGACATTTTTAAGCAAAACAAACAGCATCAAAGACTCATTCTCATGATTTCTTGGTAAGCTTCGAGCGCATTATTTCTTAACTGTACAAGTGTCTGGAGAGCAAGGTCGGCCTTTGCGGAATTAATAATCACTGTATGAAGATCATCGGTCTGTCCCGACAGAACATTGATAATATCCTGTTCGGCAATACGCTGGGTTGTATTCACGTTGTCAACCGCGTTTGCAAGAATGTCTTTAAACGGGACATAAAATTCATCCTTTTTTTCAATATTTCCTATCGGGGATAACAGTTCTGATGAAATATTTAACCCATTGATTGGATTAACAGGCATTTAAAACACTCCTTTATTTTCCGATATCAAAGGCCTTTGAAGCCATAAGCTTCATGGCATTAAAGGCGGTTACATTTGCCTGATATGCCCTTGAAGCCTCGATAATATCAACCATTTCGGTCGTCGTTTCAACATTCGGCATCATTACATATCCGTTTTCGTCAGCATCGGGGTGGGAGGGGTTGTAAACAGGCTTTAAGGCTGACGGATCGTCAACAATTTCGGCAACCGCAACGCCAGACACCTGATATCTGTTGTTTTCATCGTCCAGAATAACGCCGAACTCGTTTGCCAAATCCTCCTGGATGTTGACAATCTTTCTTCTGTAAGGTCCTCCGTCTTCGGTTCTGGTTGTACCTGCATTTGCGATGTTCTGCGATATGATATTCATTCTGGTTCTCTGAACGTTCAGTCCGGAACCGCTTATATTAAGCGAACTCATAAAAGCCATATTTTAGCGCCTCCCCTCGTTGATTGCGTACCTTTCTCTGGACATTTCGTCCGCCATAAGTCTGGTGACAACCTGATATTGTATCTGCGTTCTCACCATTTCGACGTTCTGCTTGTCAATATCAACATTATTTCCGTTTTCATTAACCGCAGGTGTATCGTCCGGTACAACCTCGGCCTTAAGCTCGCTTGCCATTCTGTTAATCGTCTCTCTGTCTTCTCCGCTTTCAAGGATTTCAAGGAAAAGATCCTCAAATTCGACTTGGCTTGCAATAAAGTCCGGTGTGTCAATGTTAGCAATATTGCTGTTAATAATCTTTTGTCTTAACCAAAGAGCATCGAGATTTTTTTGCATCAAATCATAATTTCCGTTTACTATTGACATTTTCTCACCCTTTCGTTATTTTTTTGCATATAACGTACTTTATCTATTTTTCACTAATATCTAGCATCAAAAGGGTCGCAGATACCCCTCAAAATAAGCATACAGTAGACTGTCTATCCGAATAAAATAATTTTTCTTTATTTTTCCAAAAAAGTGTTCCTTTATTACTATAAACAATCATGTCGTTTTTGTCAATATTTTGCTTAAAAAAGGTCAATGTGCAATATTTTATGGTGTCGATTTGTGCAATATGCAGTAAAATAGGGGGGTATTTTGCTATAATCAAGGAGTTTTTAGATGTTATTAATTCCTCACTCGAATTATGTAAATTATTTTTTATATTTGCCGATATATATATCAGAGAAGTAAAAAACTGGGTTGTTTATAGTCTTTGATGTTAAATAGCATTACTGATTATGTACACCCTATAAGTATTGATTTTCCGCCAAAACGCGACGGATTTCGGCATAAAAACAGAGGAGGATCATCATGTCGATAAGTATAAGTGCTTCCGGATTCAATATGTTAAACCGGCTTGCCGGTATCGAATCAGGTCTTGATACCGAAACACTCATCAAAGGTCTTACCATTATGGAAGAAAACAAGGTGATTTCCGCCGCCCGTCAAAAGCAGTTGTTGACATGGGAAAAAGAGTTCTATCGCGAAATAATGGCCAAACTTAACAGCTTCAGCAGCAAATATCTTTCGTCCGGCACCAGTGCTATTGAAGGGCTGTTCGGTAAATATAAAGCCGTGAACACCGGCTCTCAGTATGTCACTGCAACTCCAAAAACAAATTCATCCACTTCTAACATTGTTATAAAAGACATAGTATCATTGGCAACCTCGTCCAAGCTTGAAGGCTCTTCTGCCGTCACCAAGCCTTTGACGATTACTGTCGATACGGAATCGCTCGGCGATCTGGGCGGCAAATCCTTAAAAATTACACTGGACGGTGTAGAAAAAACCATCACCTTTTCCCCTGGCACATATACAACGGCAGAATCGGTCAGGCAGGAGCTTCAGTCACGTTTGGATAACGCATTCGGTACCAACAGAATTCAAGTCGGTATCGACGGCGACACCCTTACTCTGAATTCAATCGGCAATTCGGTTGTTATCGGGAAAACCGAGGAAAACGATGCATCAGAAATACTCGGCTTCACCGACGGACAAAGCAATATATTGAATCTTAACGCAAAGATTGCGGATGTAAATTTAAAATTCTCGCCCGGCACCAGCGGCAGTTTCAAAATTAACGGCGTTGAATTCAATTTTGACGAGACAACAACCATCCGCAATATTATGAACAAAATAAACTCGAGCAGCGCAGGTGTTACAATGACCTATTCCAGCCTGTCGGATTCTTTTGTTTTAGTGTCCAAAAATACAGGCGCCGGAAATCAGATTGCACTCGAGGATGTATCGGGTTCGTTCTTGAACTCTGTTTTCGGTTCGGGAAATTTTACGGACGGAACCAATGCGGTTATAAGAATCAACACCAATGCCGGCACGGGTGATCCCGATTCGCTCAACTATATTACCGTCGAAAAAAGCTCCAACACATTTGAAATTGACGGAATAAGCTATACATTGCTTGGCAAAGCGAGCGGCGCCGAGGAGGAGAATATCAGAATCAGCACCGAATATGATATTGACGGCGTCGCGGAAAATATAAAACAGTTTGTAGCGGACTATAACGATATGCTGAAAACCATAACCGATAAGCTTTCAGAACCCAAATACAAGGACTTTCCTCCCTTGACAGACGAGCAAAGGAAGGAACTTAGTAATACAGAAGTTGCGTTATATGATGAAAAGGCAAAAAGCGGCCTTTTAAGAAACGACAGCTATTTAACGTCGATTGCAACAAATCTGAGGAACGCCTTATTTGCGGAAATCAAAGAGCTCAGTGATAATGAACAGGGCATCGGTTTCTCTCTTATTGATATCGGAATTACCACCGGTCTTTATTCCGAAAAGGGACAGTTAAAAATAAACGAAGCCAGGCTCAAGGCGGCGTTAAGTGAAAATCCCGATAAGGTGCAAGCGCTCTTCACTCAAAAATCAACCGTGTCGTATTCACCATACACTAAAAATAAAGACTTGATTGCCAAGCGTTATTCCGAATCCGGCTTGTTGTATAGAATCAGCGACATAATCCAGAACAACACAAGGTCGATTACCGGTTCTCTGACCAAGCTTGTCGGCAATTCCGAAAATGATTACAGCTCGTTTTATGCATTCAAGCTGAGAGAACTCGATAAAAAAATAGAGCTTCTGCAAAAGAAGCTCAAGGACAAGCAGGAGTATTACTGGATGAAGTTCTCCAAAATGGAGTCTTCCCTATCTACGCTGAATAAACAAAACGCATATCTCTTTAACCTTAACATGCAAAATTATTAAACATAGAAAACGAGGGTGAAAAGCATGGTTTCAAGCGACTTGAAAAGATACCGTGAACAGTATATAAGCACAATGACCCCCAGCGAGTTGGTTACTCTCCTATATAACGAAACCATAAAAAACTTGAAAAAATCTCTGATTGCCATTGAAAACAAAGATATTTTCGAGGCGCATAACAGTATTATCAAGGCGCAAAACATAATTATGCAGCTTATCAAGGGTCTTGATTTCAGCTACCCTATATCAACCAATCTTATGTCTTTATACGAATACATGTACAGCACCCTTGTTAAGGCTAATGTGGAAAAAAGCAAAGAGCTCGTCGAACATGTTATCGCAATGATAACCGATTTGAAAAACACATGGATAAAGGCCGATAAGCTCAGCAGAATCAAATCATATGAAATGGAATCAAAATAAAATGAACAACCATCTCTCTTCTTTGCTAAGTCTGTTCAATAAAAGAACCGAGCTTCTCGAGAAATATTCCGCCAATATCAGCTCGATTATCGACGACGTCGAAAACGACAGAATCGATAGGTTGGATACCTATTCGGCGAAAAACGAAGATGTAATCGAAGCTTTAAAAAGCCTTGACGCCGAGGCCGAGCGTATTATTCAATCGCTTAGTCCCGAGCAATCAAATACGATACAATTATTGGTTCAACAAAAGCTTAATAAATCCGAGTGTCCTCAGTGGGCAAAGGAATTGTATGATGCGATAGACCGCTTCCATAAGCAGTTAGAT
>JAAYKB010000189.1 GCA_012522615.1 Clostridiales bacterium | reverse complement strand
TTCCATCAACTGGTGGCAGAGCCACTCAAGCATAGCAAGCATGGGGTCGGGTTCAGCGAGAAATTTCAATAGCATTTTTTCTAAACTTAGGGTATTCTTATGGTAGGCCATCGGTAACAACTCCTTCTAGGTTTTGTCTGACGACTTACCATTTCGGAGTCCCGATGGCTTTTCCTTTTTCAAATTGCGAACTTACTTATACATGATCAAATAGTTTGGTCTTTCTCAGAAGTTCGAAGACCGGGCGAACACCAAACAAGATGAATGGTACTGGAGTCATACTGCCTAAAAAGCTTAGGATTGTGGAATGATAGGTACTCAAACCGAGGGCCATTCCTACAGGAATGGCTCCTCTTAGTTCTACTACTGGTATCATGGACATGATCAGGACTGTTGTCTCAGCTCCTAGTCCCTCTAGCATTTGTCGTATGAAATCAACCATGTTGTTGCTCCTCTATCGCACACTCTGTTATAATCGTTGCTGCAACTGAATTATCCCGCAAAGACTAGCTGGGCCTCTTCGTAGCTCTCCAGTGTTCCTATATCATGCCAGTCACCTTCAAACTGAAAGGCAAACATCGGTTTATGTTTGATAAGCCATGGGATAAAGTGTCCTGGTGCATCAGGGTTATTGCCTTCGTCAAGGTACTTCTTGATCAAGGGCAATGTTTCTTGTTTATAGATGTAAAGGGCAGGAACTCCAAAGGACGACTTTGGTTCTTGAGGCTTTTCTTCAAAGGACAAGATCTTGGCCGAAGAGTCGAGTTCTACAATCCCTACCCTTCTCCGTAAGTTGATATCGCTAATTTCGTAAGCTGTGATTACATCGGCCTCCTTCTCTTGGAAGAACTGCTCGAAATCACGGAGATCAAAGTCAAAGAGATTATCACCTGCAAGGATCATGAGATCATCGTGTAGTCCAGTTTGCTCCAAGACGTATTGAATGTCACCGATAGCTCCTAGACGGTTTTCGTTTGATGTGGTTCCGTCGTCGATGACTGTGATGGGTTTGCTGTATTGGAAGTTTCCTACCCACTCCTGAAACGCTTGGGCAAATCTGGAGTTGGTTACAACATAGACATGGTCGATCTTGTCGATCACACTGATCTTATCCAAGAGACGTTCTAAAATCGACTTTCCCGCTACTTCTAACAAAGGTTTAGGTGTTTCTTTGGTAAGAGGATAAAGTCGCGTGGCATAGCCAGCCGCTAAGATGAGACATTTCATGTTTGGTCTCCTCCCTAAATATATAGTTGCATGAATTACAATCTTAGTCTCTACTGAATAGATCCCGGGTATAAACTTTATCGATGACGTCACGAATGTCATCTGTTAAGCGGTTGGCTACGATGACATCACTGATTTTCTTGAATTCGTCGAAGTCTTTGATTACGCGTGAGTTATAGAAGTCTTCTGCATCAAGGGCTGGCTCATAAACTACGACTTCGATCCCTTTACCTTTTAGACGCTTCATGACACCTTGAATAGCAGAATGTCTAAAGTTGTCGGAGTCCGTCTTCATAGTTAGCCTATAGATACCAACAATTTTAGGTTTGCGTTTTAAGATCATGTCAGAGATATGATCTTTTCTTGTTCTGTTGGCATCAACAATTGCTCTCATGATGTTTTGAGGCACGTCTGCATAGTTGGCCAACAACTGTTTTGTGTCTTTAGGTAAACAATAACCACCATATCCAAAGGATGGGTTGTTGTAATGATCACCAATACGGGGATCAAGACCTACACCGTCAATGATCTGCTTTGTATCCAGTCCACGTATTTCGGCATAAGAGTCGAGTTCATTAAAGAATGATACTCTCATAGCTAAGTATGTATTAGCAAATAGTTTGATTGCTTCGGCTTCCGTTGAGTCGGTATACAAGATAGGGATATCTTTCTTAATGGCACCTTGAGCTAAGAGATTGGCGAAGACTTCGGCTCGCTCGGACTGTTCTCCCACCACAATTCTTGATGGATAGAGATTGTCATAAAGAGCTTTACCTTCTCTCAAGAACTCTGGTGAAAAAATAATGTTGTCTGTTTCGAACTTCTCTTTGACTTGCTCAGTGTACCCTACCGGTACTGTAGACTTAATTACCATGACTGCATCAGGATTGATGGAAAGCACGTTGGCAATGACTGCTTCTACTGTTCTAGTGTTAAAGTAGTTTTTGTCTGGATCGTAGTTGGTTGGTGTTGATATGATGACGTAGTCAGCATCTTTGTAGGCAACATAGTTGTCTGTTGTAGCGACCAAATTGAGTTCCTTGTTGGCTAAATAATCTTGAATCTCAGCGTCAACGATAGGTGATTTTTTGGCATTAATAAGATCTACTTTTTCTTGAATGATGTCTAAAGCGATCACTTCGTTGTGTTGAGCCAACAGTACAGCATTAGACAAACCCACATAACCTGTACCTGCAATTGTGATTTTCAATTTAATACCCTCCCTTGTAGTGTCACACTCATTGAGTGTTACCATCCTCCAAAACTGATCCTCACTTCACGCCATAGTACTCTTTGTACCAGTCCACAAACTTACCTAATCCTTCCTCAATACTGGTGTTCGGTTTGAAGTCAATGTCCTTTTCTAAATCAGACACATCTGCA
This sequence comes from Clostridiales bacterium, assembly GCA_012522615.1. Lineage (GTDB taxonomy): Bacteria > Bacillota > Clostridia > Oscillospirales > Acutalibacteraceae > Avimonas. The sequence goes on along the minus strand of JAAYKB010000189.1, from coordinate 5,880 downwards.
TAGGTCCTTAACACATCACCTGGCTGCATATCCATGTAGATCTTCTCGGCTTCTTTTCCAATCTTTTCTTCCAATACATTAATAAACTTCATTAGCTGCACTGGTTGGTTATTACCGATATTGTAGATCTTATATGGTGCAAAGCTAGTGCTTAAATCATCTTTAGACTCATCCCAATTAGGATTCGCCAGTGGTGGTTTATCGATCAACCTATGAATGCCTGAAACTATATCATCAATGTAAGTGAAATCACGTTCCATCTTGCCATGATTGAATACTTTGATGGGCTTACCTTCAATGATGTTCTTCGTGAAGGAGAAATAAGCCATGTCTGGCCTTCCCCATGGACCATAGACAGTAAAGAACCTCAATCCGGTGGTGGGAATACCATAAAGATGGCTGTATGTATGAGCCATGAGTTCATTTGACTTCTTTGTCGCAGCATAAAGCGAAACAGGGTGATCTACGTTGTGGTTAGTAGAAAATGGTGCCACTTTGTTACCACCATAGACCGAACTAGAGGAAGCGTAAAGTAGATGCTTTACTGGATGATTACGGCAAGCTTCAAGGATGTTCATAAACCCTATCAAGTTAGAATCCACATAGACATGCGGATTCTCAATAGAATAACGGACTCCGGCTTGGGCTGCCAAGTTAATAACAAAATCGGGATAACTTATCTCAAAAAGTTTGTCAACCGCTGGCTTGTCTTTGAGATCTACCTTGTGAAATGAAAAATTGTTATTTTGCTGAAGAATAGCCAAACGTTTATGTTTTAGTATGGGCTCATAATAATTGTTTAAGTTATCTATGCCTATTACGACATGACCCTGACTTAGGAGTAAATTTGATAGGTGAAAACCTATGAAGCCGGCAACGCCAGTCAATAAGATTGTGTGAATCAACTCGGTCCCTCCCATATTTTATAGTCCATTACCATGTGCAACCTTGGCTAAATCGATTCGTTCGCAGTCGCGGGCCGACAGAAGGTATACGCTCTTAATAAAAAGCAAAGGTCAGCCATAAGGCTCACTCTGTTCTAAGTCATTTAATCCATTATTCCTGTAGAAGGATGAATGCCTCACAACTCGATCAGCATAGTCACTTTATTAACAAAAGTTCTCCTTAGTAACCTTTGTTCGCGTCAACATAGAATGAATTGTGTTCCTTAAATATAAATAACTGCCTATCCTAAACAAAGCTGATAGGGTTACATACACAACTCCTCCCGCCAATATTTGAATTGAGAGTACAACAAGTTCATTATCGATTGGTACATAGCCAACACTATATACAGCAATACCCATAATAATGGATAATCCGAACGCAGATGCCATGTCTGCAAACTGTTCTTTTATACTGTATTGAAGAAACCTTCCATTTATATATCCATTTATTAAGGCTCCTATAATGTATGTGACAAGAGCACTCCAAGCTAGATATATAACACCCACATTCATCGCAATCAGTATTGTAACCCCCCCAATAAGCTTCTCCGCAATATTAGTATACAAATCAATGTCGCTTCTTCCTATGGCATTAATTGCACTCTTGCTTATATTCTTCATTGGCTTAAAGATGTATACGAAACAGAATATTCGCATGTATGGTGTAGCAAAAAGCCATTTATCCGTTAGAATAACAGATATAAACTTGTCTGCAATAACCGCAAATCCAATCATCATTGGAACTAAAACATAATTGCTCGTTCTCATTGATCGCCTTACAGCAGCTTTTAACTTCGTTTGGTCATCTTGAATTCGTGCGAATACAGGGAACATTACATTAGCCAGTGTATCGCTGACATTGTTTCCAATAAGCTGGGGAAATTGCTTGCCCTTAGAATAATAGGATAAGTCAACAATCGAGTAATTCTTTGCAACTATAAGTCCTCTAAACTCTTCATATAACTCGTTCACAAGCAAACTGATTGTTTTTTTCCACGCAAAGGAAAACATACCTCTAAACCTCTCGAAGGAAAAATAAAATCTAGGTCGCCATTTTAATGATAAACCAAGAACCACCGTACCGATCAAGGTATTTGACAAGTACTGCGTTACCAGTGCCCACACCCCATATCCGTTATATGCCATACTGATTCCAAACGCACCGGATATGATGGTTCCACCCAATGTTGAGAGAAAAAACAACCTGAATAGAAATCGTTTCGATACATACGCATGTTGTACCGTGTTTATTGCTGCTATAGGCAACCTAAGCCCCATCACTCTTAAAACATTTTTAATTAAAGGCTTTGAATAAAAGTCAGCAACCCACGGTGCCATTGAATACACGATAATGTAAAGTACAATAGCTATAAGTACTCCTGCCCACAGCATTGTAGCAAAATCGTCATCGTCAGAATCCCTTTTTTGTATTAGTGCATTACCCAATCCAGCCGAAACAAAGACGTTAAGTATCGCAATGAATATAGCCACTAAGGAAATGGTGCCGTATTCTTCTGGAAGTAGAATTCGGGCTAGAATGATAGTCACAATAGTGCTCACTAATTGTGCAAGTATTCTTTCGCCAAAGCGATACATCAATCCTGATATTGCTGCTTTTCTCAATGATTCGTTTCCCATTTACATATATCCCCCAGGAATATTTGCTATAAAAATTTTGCACACAATGATAGGGTTGTCAACAATTTTCTGGACACGTGCTAAGCGACACTCATTAAAAGCTCTTCCGTGTAATGGTTTAGCCATTCCATTGGACTAAGATAACCTAGTTTCTTTTGCACGCGGCGTGTGTTGTAAAATCCTTCGATATATGCGAAGATAGCTTGTCGGGCCTCTGCACGGGTCTGGAAACTACGCCAGTGAACAGCTTCTTTTTTAAGGATTGAGAAAAAACTTTCGCTCCATGTTTTTGGTATTATAAAACTTGAGAGAATGGCAGCTTAAAAATCGAGAGTCAAAAGAAAGAGAAGGAGTCACCGTATAGCATCCTAGAATAAGCCTCTGAGCAGATTTCTGTAAGGAGGCGGATGAAGGGGTGCTAACAGTGACTCAAATAGATTATATCAAACATCTAAGTGAGAATGAAGGGGCTTCGATAAGCGATATTGCCTCCAGAGTCGGTTGTTGTTGGGAAACGGCAAAGAAGTACGCCGATGGTAACATAGATTTGCAACAAAGAGGACGTCGAAGACGAAAGAAATCGGTCATGGAAGGCTTCGAGGAAGAGATTGTGGATATATTAGTCAACGATCAGCGGATACCGGCGAAACAAAGGCGTACAGCAAAAAAGATCTTTGAGGAACTGCAAGAATTAGGTTACCAAGGTTCTGATCGGACCGTTCGTGAATACGTCCGTAAGGCCAAAGAGAAACTGCGAATCCAGGGTCAACAGCAATTCATAAGGCTTGAGCAGTTTCCTAGTGAAGCACAAGTGGATTTCGGTGAATTTATAGCCATCAATGGCGGGTTAGAAAAGACCTACTACGAACTGATTATGTCCTTCCCCTATAGCAATGCGCAGGTTTGTATAGTGTTGCCATCCGAAAACGCAGTATGTTTTCTACACGGGCTACAAAGCCTATTTCACCTGATTGGCGGCGTGCCAAAGGTAATCCGGTTTGATAATCTTTCGGCAGCGGTAGCAAAAATTCTGTCGGAGGAGAATCGTTCCCTTACGGCTATGTTCAAGACATTTCAATGGCACTACCGTTTTAAAACCGAATTTTGTAACCCCGGCAAGGGTAACGAGAAAGGCCATGTTGAGACCAAGGTTGGCTATGTGCGGAGAAACAATTTCAGCCCCACACCCATAATTGATAATCTTGATGAGTTTAACAATGAACAGCACAAAAAGATGTTGAAAGACAGGCAGCGAGAACACTATGCCAAAAAAATCTCGATTGAGGAACTTTGGGAGGAGGACCGAAACAGCTTATTGGCACTGCCAACCACTGCTTTGGAACTGGTTCGGCTTCATACAAAAGTCCTTAACAAGTATGGGGAAATCAAGGTTGATGAGCAGTTTTATCGGATTCCCAATGTCTCCCCGGGAAAAAAGGTATTAGTCAAGGAGTATTGGGACCGCCTCGAAATTTTGGATGCTTCGGGTGAAAAACTGTTTCATATTTGTCCCAGGGTATACTTACAAAAGGCTGAGAACATTGACTGGGCTGCAGAACTCGAAATCTTTATCCAAAGGCCCCGGGCTGCGGAAAGGGCTGTTTATCTGAGGGCCTTGCCCGACAGCATTAAAGACTACATTTTGTCCGCGCAAGATCTAAAGGAGCGACGCCAAAGAATCATTGGCGCAGTAGAAATTCTGCGGTACCACCCGCTTGATATTGCGGTATTGGCTACCGAAAAGGCCTTAGAGTATGATCGCACAGATATCAATAGCCTAAGAGTGTTCGCTGCCGGCCAGGCTAATGCCCAAATTCCGAATTTGACCCCGCTGGATGAACCATGGACTCCGGATGAGGTCGCTAGGTGGAAACCAGATTTGACAATTTACGATTCCTTGGGGGTGGCTGGCCATGACTGAAGAGTTAGCCGCTGTCTGCAAAGAACTTAGGCTTGGTGATCTTGGCAAAATCGCCTCTCAGGTGACGTTTCAAAACGAAGCCCAGTACTTAACCGATGTGCTTAGGCTCGTTGCGGCAAACCGCGAAATCCAAAGGGTTGAAAGGTTAATCAGACAGGCCAAATTTCCGGTTATTAAGACATTTGATTGCTACAAGTATCATCCCATAGCGTGGCCGAAAGGCTTTGATAAAGAACAGTTGCTAAGCCTGGATTTCATTGAAAGCAAGCAAAATATTCTTTGTCTGGGGGCGGTCGGCACCGGCAAGACACATATGGCCACGGCGCTGGGTGTGAAGGCTTGCTCATTGGGTAAAAAAGTCCGTTTCTTTCGTATGTCAGATCTAGCCGCTGAGCTGACTGAAAAACACCGTGCTGGGAACCTGACTAAAATGTTGAAGCAGTTGCAAAGACTCGATCTACTGATTCTTGATGAGGTGGGCTACATCCCGTGTGATAGGCTTTCATCGCAATTGTTATTCAATGTGATTTCCAACAGCTACGAGCAGCAAAGTGTAATCGTTACATCAAATCTACAATTCGGTCGATGGAATGAGATGTTCGGAGACGACCGCTTAACCGCGGCACTGATTGACCGTCTAGTTCACAGAGCACATATTTTCAGTTTTACAGGGCCTAGCCTTCGCTACGAAGAGGCGATGAAGGGTGAGCATTTGAACAAGTAAAATCTAAATCAGGATGCTATCGAAAATTAGACTGCCAAACTATCGATTTCTTAGTTGCCAAAAACACGCTCCAGGCATTGTCACCCGGTTTTCCAGCTCGCGAAAAGCTTTGTTGGAAGCCTAATTGTTTCAATAACTCCTGCGTCTCTTTGGCCGTGTACTGCGCTCCCAGATCACTATGGTGTATACAGGCTTCTGGGAGATTCCAACGCTTTTTAGCTTTCTTTATTGTTTTTGTCACTAACCCAGCCTTCATATTATCTGCCATGGTATGAGCTAAGACGATGCCTGTGGCCACGTCCTTGACTTTGCAGAGGTATTCAAAGCCTTTAGAGGTTCTGATATAGCTTATGTCACTTGTGATGACCTGGAAGGGTTTAATGGCCTCTAGATGACGGATCAGCTTAGGCGGTATTTGTCAAGCTAGTTGTCGCCATCCCCAATAAGTTCCATTGTAGTTACGATGCTTTACTCTCTTTAGGTTTAGATTCATTTTTCGAGCGTTCTGGATTGAGCCAAATTGTGTCGTCTAACGTCCAATCCCTCGTAGAGCCTGTCCAGCGCTCTGGATGCCTTGCTTTTGCTAATTCATAGACTCGTTTGCGGTTTTCTAGAATCTGTTTGTCCAAGCCGGTGTGCCTTTGAACAGG
>JAAYKB010000188.1 GCA_012522615.1 Clostridiales bacterium | reverse complement strand
GTATCGCCGACACGCGCGTCGCTTACCGAACGTATGGACGCGGCGAGATAACCCACCTCTCCGGCATGGAGGGCGTCGCGGGGTTCAAGCCTGCCCGGACGCATGATTCCGATTTCAACCACATCAAACTCGGCACCGGTTGCCATCATACGAACGGTGTCGTCTACACGGACAACTCCCGATACAACCCGAAAATATACGATAACCCCGCGGTAGCTGTCATAGTAACTGTCGAAAATCAAGGCACGAAGCGGCTCTTCGTCGTTTCCGCCGGGCGGTGGGATCTGTTTTACTATAGCCTCCATAACCGCTTCGATATTGATTCCCTGTTTTGCCGAAATTGCGGGAGCATTCGAGGCTTCAATCCCTATAATATCCTCTATCTCCTGCCGTATCTCGTCGGGGCGCGCCGAGGGCAGGTCAATCTTATTTATGACGGGTACGATTTCAAGGCCGTGGTCAACCGCAAGATATGTGTTTGCAAGAGTCTGCGCCTCAATCCCCTGCGAGGCGTCGACAATCAGAATCGCGCCCTCACAAGCTGCAAGAGAGCGTGAAACCTCATAATTAAAGTCGACGTGGCCGGGGGTGTCTATAAGATTAAAGGTATATGTTTTTCCGTCCTGCGCGTTATAGGAAATGGTAACGGCGTGCGCCTTTATGGTAATACCGCGTTCACGTTCAAGCTCCATGCTGTCAAGAATCTGCTCCTCCATATCTCGGGCAGCCACAGCCTGTGTTTTTTCAAGAATGCGGTCGGCAAGGGTTGATTTGCCGTGGTCGATATGCGCGATTATCGAAAAATTGCGAATCAGATCGCGGGATGTCATCCGAACACCTCATTGTTATATATCGTTCATCCGTGTCACAGTGTATAAGCGTATAGAACAAACAAGTTGAGTTTATTTTGTAAAAGTATATCATAAACAAAAGCAGTAATACAACTATTATAAAATGCTTAATAATCAATTCTCCCATGCCGCCAACAGTGTTTATTGCAAAATTTGCCCCTGACGTTACGCCCGCAGAGCACATTGGAAGAACCGCAGGACGGGCATGTGTATTCGCCGTTCTTGATTGACTCTAGATTTTCATAGCTTTCCGTCCACTCTTTTTTGCAGTTCATGCATTTAACCTGACAAATGTTAAGCGTAAAGTTTCCGCCTTCTATATGAATTGTCTTGCCGTTAATAAGACTATCTGCTACCTTCTCTCTGGCCGATATAAGAATACGCTGAAATGTCGGACGAGATACCTCCATTTTCTCGGCACATTCCTCCTGCTCTAATCCTTCAAGGTCCTTTAAACGAATGGCTTCAAGCTCTTCAAACTTCAGTATATTTTCAGCCACCCCGGAACTACCTGTTTCCGACGGAATAAAATACGGGATGGTGGGTATGTTTTCAATCTTCCTCCACTTTGTAGGTCTGGCCAATGGGATCATCTCCTCATTTTACAGTCTTAAATAATCTATATTTTATTTATGTTTTCAGTTTACAGACTATAAGGCCTTATGTCAAATGGATTTGAATAATATACCGTTAATAATCTCAACAAAATCAGGAGAGAAAAGAACCCGTCTCTTCTCTCCTGATTTTGTGGGCTACCGGTCTTCTTCAAGGTTTTGAATGCGTTTCTTGATTTGCTCAAGCTGGGCGTCCAGGATTTCTGCCTTTTTGCTCAGCAATTCTTTTTCCTGCTGTTTCGTCAGGATATTTCCGGCAAGTCCATTCTGTGACCATCGCGGAAAAGCCATGCCTCTGAATCCGCGCCGGCAGCCATACCCGAGCCAACCCGCATCTCCGGATAATGCGTAGCCCGAACAAAATCCCGTTCCCCGTCCGGTCATTACTCCCATGCCCTCGGGGCCGGTTCCATCTCTTCTCGGCATAATTACACCTCCTTTGTTCCTTGCTTTTTATTCACACGCAGTAAGTTTATCAAGCTTCCTATCCAGTCTTTCCATTGTCTCGGCACTGATAGCATGCTCCATGCGACAAGCATCATTATCAGCAATATCTGGTTCCACACCAAGAAAATCGGT
>JAAYKB010000031.1 GCA_012522615.1 Clostridiales bacterium | reverse complement strand
GGCAGCCTTTCCTCCTCAAGCTCCTCAATGGCGTCAATCTCGCCGGTGAGGAACATCTGAAGCCTTTTTATACAGGTACTGACCCTTTGCTTCAGCCCTCCCAGACGAATATCAATCACCTCAAACCCGAAGGCTTTGTTTTCGATCAACCACTGCTTCTCGACCGACCTGTGGAAATCGGACAGCGTTTCATACAAATGCGGCAGGGTATTATCGGCAATTTCTCTTAAGGCCTTTATATCCATTTCCTTATACGCTTTATATATCTTTATTCCGATTTCACTTTTTACCGAAAGCAGGTCGCAAAGATTTGCGAGCGTTTTAAAAATATAGCCCAGATGGGTGTTGTTGCCCGATGAGGCAAACAGCCTTTCGGCGTGTTTTTTATAGATATCATTATATACGTTTTCCTCGACATGCCTGTCCAAAAGACCGCACAGCAGATCGTTGTATAAAAGATATTTTGACGGATTGCACTGCACCGGCGTCTTTTCGTCCTCATGCAAAACATTCGGCAGATCCAAAAGCATGAAATCCTGCAGGGGAATATCGGTGCACGCCATGAACCTTTCCGACAGATGCTCATAATCCGTTTTATTCGCATAACAGTCTTCGGCAAACAAAAGGTATGTCGGCAGGACGGAAAAGGTCGAGCACTCGTTTCCGTCGTCCCCCCACGCTGTTATTATTACGTCTTTAATATTATGCTTCCGGCAGCTTTTGAGGGCAAGAATGCTGTTGTTAAAACTATAGGTATTCAAGGGAGTAAAGCCAATCCATTTCCATGCGCCGCCCGCAAAGATAATCTTGTTTTTCAGCTTTAAATGCGATTTTATCTTTTTATCATACAAATCCTGACTTTCGGAATAGTAATCCCAGTATATCAAGCCGACCTCCTCAGGGAACTGACTTAAAAATTCCCGGCTGAAGTCGTTTTCCGCTTCGTAACAGGTGGTATTGCCGAACGCCATTCTAAAGGGCATATCGCTCCACATCATAGGTTTAAATCCGTATTTATTGCATATGGCAATAACCCGCTTCAGATGCCTGAATAACAGCTCGGTTCTGTCCTGATAGCCGTGCTTTTCCAGATATGCGCCAAGCCCGACCAACTGAGCCTCGTCAAATCCGATGTTAATATTCCTGCTCGAAAACATTTCGGACAACGACTTAAACATCGCTTCAAGAAGCTGATATGTTTTTTCCTCATCAATCAGCAAAATATCGTTGACATCGGTAATATCCTTGTAATGCTCCCACCGCAGCAAGGCGTTCATATGGGCTAAGGTCTGGATGCACGGTATCAGCTCTATCCCGAACATATCCGCATACCGGTCAATCGTCCGTATCTCCTCCGGAGTATACCGCCCCCTCATATATCCGAAATACGGATACCCTTCAACCGAATATGTGTCTTCGGTATAGAGCATCAAAAAGTTAAAGCCCATCAAGGCAAAATAGCGTATAAGCTTTTTCACGGTATCAAGATTCAAAACGGCGTTTCTTGAACAGTCGATCATAGGCCCCAGAGTATCGTATGCCGCTTTTTCATTGATCCTAAAATTATCGCTTCGGTCAATATGCTGCTTCAACAGCCCCAGCGCACGGAAGAAGGTGCATTTGCTCGAATAGCCTATTGTAATGCCGTTTTCATTCTTTTCAAGCGTCAATCCCTCTTTAATCTTTTTAACACTTACCGGTATGCCTGCTTCCTCAAAACGAAACCCCAGTTCTTTCGACAGCTCGGATGCCGCCTCGACCAATGTTTTGTCAGCATTCAGAAGATTGATAATAATCATTACTGTATGCTCCTTTTCTATATTATTCTCCCATAAAAGCGTCTGCCTTAACATTCTCGAGGCTGTATGACGAATACCTTGCCGCTGAATGGTCCCGGGCCGCCCCCAAAGCAAACACATCCATGCCCGCCCTTATTCCCGCCTCAACTCCGGCGTGCGAATCCTCAAAAACAAGACACTCGGCAGGCGGGCAGCCAAGTTCTTTTGCGGCAAGCAGAAATACCTCGGGGTCGGGCTTGCTGTTTTTAATCATATTTCCGTCAACCACTGCGTCAAAATAATCATGCAGTCCGATACATTCAAGAATTGTCCCGCAGTTTTTGCTGGACGAAGCTATTGCGAGCAAAAGCCCGTAATCTCTAAGCCCGCTTAATAACGGCATTACGCCGTTCATAATATCCTTTGACGTCAGCTTCTTGATAAGCTCTTTATAGTAATTATTCTTTCTTTCGGCAAGACGGAATTTCTCCTCGGGCGTGTATTGACGACTTGACCTTTCGAGCAGTATTTCAAGACTTTCCATCCTGCTCACGCCGCGCAGCCTATTATTGATCTCCCTGTCAAAATATATATTCTCCTCGTCCGCAATCATCTTCCACGCGGCATAGTGCATCTCGTCGGTCGATACGATAACCCCGTCCAAATCAAATATCATGCTTTTATATTTCAAATTCGCCATTCTTCGCTCCTGTCCTCTCCCCCGTTTTGCATAAAAAAGGGGTGCGGTTTATATCTTCTTTATTTCCGATTTATCATGCCCTACCCTGACAAGATAAAGCTGATTTCTGAAGATAACCTTGAATTCGATTCCCTTGATATTTTCAGGCAGAGAACCCTCGACCGCCAGCCCGTTATTCTTAACCTTCAGGCCCGCAAAGCCGAAAACGGCCACCATCCACGCCCCGCCGGCCGAAGCGGGATGTGTGCCTCCGATATATATATTTCCTGCCCACTGTTTTCCGCCCTTTTTCAAATCGGCCTTTGCGGAGGTCAGGAAAAACGGATATGCGGCATCGGGGTTGCCCGTTCTGCACGCCAGCAGCGAATACATACAAGCGCTCAGCGAAGAACCGTGCTCGGTTCTCGGTTCATAAAAGTCCCAGTTTTTCTTCATGATTTCGGCGCTGTAATCATCCGGGAACATGCAGAGCATTGTAACGACATCCGCCTGCTTGATTATTCTGGTATGCGTCGCCACCCCGAGAGCCCCGCCCCAATACTCTTTTTCATGCAGAAGTCTGGTTCTCAGGGTTTCAATATCAACCTCTTCAAGCTTAAAGTATCCGTCAAACTGCTCGATTATCTGCTCCTCTCCGGAAGGCTTCTGCAGATACAGCGAACCCTTTATCTTTTCAAGCTTGGGTATCAGGTTAACCAGGTCGTATCTTTGATTGAGCCTGCCAAATTCAGCCGGGTCGGTATTGCGCAATTTTACAAAAATCTCGACGGCGGTATCAAAGACAAACCTTGCCATCCTGTTTGTATACGCATTATTATTGACCCTTTCGTGGTATTCGTCTGGGCCCACCACATCGTGGATTTCATAAAGCTCCGATTCATCCCTTCTGACCAGGATTGATTTATAAAACAGCGCGCTTTCCAGCAGCAGCTCATATCCGCCCTCATAAAGAATCTGATTGTCCTTTGTGTTCTTGATGTATTTTTTGAGTGCGTATACAATCGCCGAGGTAACGTGAACCTGCTTGTCCTTAAAATATGTCCTCATCGGCCGTCCGGTAAAGACATCCGTCACATTAAAATCGGAGCAGGCGTCTATTCCGCCCTCCTGACTCTCCCACGCAAAAAACGCTCCCTTAAACCCATAGGACGCGGCTTTTTTGCGCGCGCCGTCAAGGGTCTCGATTCTGTATTTAATAAGCGTTCTTGCGATCTTGGGCTGGGTATACAGGAAATAGTCGAACATAAACATCTCGGTATCCCAGAAGATAGCACCCTTATAGACCTGACCGGACAATCCCCTTGCGGGGATAGACATGCTTTCGCTGAAACGCGGGGCAATGCAGTTGAGGTGGTATATCGAATAGTTCAAGGCCATGTTCGCCTCGTCGTCGCCGTCAATCCTGACCTCGGATATATCCCAAATCCTGTCCCATGCTTCGATATGCCTTGCTTTTAACTCATCATATCCCAGCTGCAAGGCCTTCTGCAGCTTGTTCACACACTCCGTCTGGGAGACCCCTCTTTCCGACCAGTCGATAAACGCAACCTTTTCAATTATATATGTCTGATTCGCCCTCGCATCGAAGCTGAATTTTCTTAATATCTTATCGTCCCTGCAAACCACTTCCATATCCGACGGAATCTTTGACAAAACCCCTTCGGCGGTCACAACATTAATCTTTTTCTCCCCCGTAATACAGGAGGCAAGCAATATCCCGTCCTTTTCATACAGTTGCTTATTGATAAAATGAGGGCCGTTTATATCCCAGACATCCGAATCTATGCCGGTATACAGGGTTATCTCACCGTCAAAATCGGTTCTGACCGAAAAGGCCAGCCCGATAACATGACGGTTATCCATGCTTACAAACCGCTCCGATTCAATCGTGATATTGCCGGGCTTTGCCCTGAAGGTTGTCACCCTTTTATGTATCGCGTTGCGAAAATCCAGCGACTGACTGTGTATCACAGGCTCCTTATCCGGAACCGAATAAACCTCGTTTTGGTGCATAACAAAGGTATAAAGAGGGTTGGGAGCATTGACCGATTCCCTCCACTTATCCTCATGCTTGTCATAAACGCCCGCCAGATTGATCGAAACCATCTGTTCCTTTTTGTATTCGTCAAGGGTTCCCCTGACTCCCATAAAGCCGTTGCCCGACAAATACTCGTTGCCCAGATGGGCAATATCCTGCTCTTCAAACCTATCCTCGGCAATCAACCAACCAGACACAAAGCAGCCCCCCGTTTTTATATTATAGCGACTTCACAGCATTTATCCATTCTTCAGTAATCAGTGCACTTCCGTTTTGTATCGGATGAATTCCGTCAAGCGACCAAAAAGTCGGCTCCCTTTTGCAGCATGCGGCCGCAAATATTCCGTCTAGCGGAATAAAAACGTCGGCAAATTCGATTGCAAGCTCACGCACCGCGTTGATTTTGGGTTCAAGATCCTCACGCCACATCTTCTTTTCCTCGGATACCGGAATAATAAACGGCTCGCAAATAATAATCTTCGCGTTGGTGTTATTCTTTACATCCAGCAGAATATCGCGATAATTCGCCTTAAATTCCTCGGCAGAGGTAATCAGATTAGAGTCATATCGCCTCAAGGTATCGTTTATGCCAATCATTATTGACAGGTAATCGGGCGACAAATCAATGCAATCCCTTTTCCATCTCTCCTTCAGGTCAATCACGCGATGACCGCAAATCCCCTTGTTTATGTAGCGGATATTAAGCTCGGGATACACGGCGCTCAAACGTGACGCTATCATGTTTACATAACCGAAGCCCCAGCTGTTTTCATCCTCATAATTCCGGTTCGCGTCCGTGATGCTGTCTCCCTGAAAAAGAACCACGCTGTTTTTCTTAAACATATTTATACCTCCACATTTGCTCTATCGGTCGAGCAAATTTAATATGGCTATAGTATGATATTAATATCCCGGGGAAACAACTTCAATGCTACTCTTTGTCCTGTTAGTAGTATATTAATACAATATGTCAGAAATATTTACTTTTTTGACATCCGAACAATAGGCTTTACATTATTCGCCAATAAATAATGTAAAGCCTATTTTATGCCAAAATAAAAAAACACAAGACTCCCGCCGTGAATTCAATCAAATCAAACCAAAATTTCCACTCCGGCTTACTTTATATTGATAAGTGCAAGCCCCGCCAAGCAAACTATGATTCCGGCAATCTTATTCCATGTCATCGCCTCATGATAAACCAGATACCCGACGAAAATCAGAACGACAGCCAATACGGAAGCCTGAACAATCTGCGCCATACTTATCGGCCACCCTGCCTTGTAAGCGTAAATGTATCCGACCTCCAGACCGACAACAGCAAACCCGAGTAAAAACGGCGCCCAATTAATCTTCCTGTATTCGAGTATGATATTTGCATCCTTATTCAGCGCATAATACAGTATCACAGAAGCAACCGCACCAATTACATAAGTAATCGTCAAGGAAGCAAGCGGATTCATCCTATCCGGTACCGACTTTGCACTGATTTGATAAAACACATTTGATAACACGACCAACGCAATCGGCCAAACATAAGCTAACATTTCCTGTTTCTCCTTGAAAATATATTTGGCCTTTTGTACGGTAGGTGCCCACCCGCTCCACGGTAATTATTCCGTGAAATCACAATCTGCCGTTTGTTATGGGTATCAATTTTTATTTCAATATCTGATGAAAATACCAGCATCTGCTTCACCGTCTCGCAGAAGCAGACTATCCGCCATTTCGCCGCACAACAAACCGGGATTTATTTCCGCTTTATCGGATGCCTGATGACCGTTTTCCATTTTTCCGACGCAGCCTTTCTCACATCAGACAAGTATATTTCATGATGTAGTCTGGTATCGCTGAAATCATTCTGATAACCGTTCTGTTCGATGAATTTATCCATGATATCTACAGTCGCAGGCTCATCGTCAAATGGTCCATAATGCATAATTTGAACACACAAACCTTCTTCTATAGTAATATATTCCGCTTTAGAGCAGTCTATCTTCTTCTTTTTGGAAGCAGCCTCCACAGCCCAGTCAAAATCCTGTTTAGAAACAAAATCCGGAAGCCTGATTACAGATATCCAATTAAATGTATCCTTGTTGCTGTAATCAACGCCTTCCACATCATCCTGCCACCAAAATCCCTCAAGCGGAGGAACCACATATTCAAAAAAGCCTTCTATCTTATATCCCGTCTTATAACTCATTTTCAAGGTATAGGCTATTGCATATAAAACACTTATAGCCTGCTGATATGCCCCGCCTTCTTCATTCGGATTTCCGGCGCCTCTCACCGCGATATAGTTTGCCTTTGGAACAGTCACAATCTCAGGCTTATTATTCGGCATATAAAATTCTTTATATCCTTTCTTAAAATCAAACGCCATGGTTGACCCCCATAAACTTAAAATTTCTTTTTCTTCTTCGGTTATACACTCAAGGGTTGGTTGAGTGCTTTACATCCACTGCTTATAATAAACAAAATGGGAAGTTACAACAATTCCTATTCTGGTATCTTTTTTATACTGACATACCGCGCCAAACGCATACCCTTATGTACCTCTGTGTGATATGACTCTGGAAGCTGAGCGGCCAAAACGATATCCTTAACGGTGACATCAGAATCTTCTATTTGGTCTGCATATTTAATTCCAAATAAATGAATCGACACCGCCTTTTCCTTATAACCAGCATTATCATACATTGTACGCAACTCTTTTGAAAATTCTACCAAAGTCATTGTCTTTTCCCCATTCCCTAAATATTTTATAAACATAGCACTAAACCTCTACGCGGTGGCAAGAGCCTTCTCAAATACCTTCAATATTGCTTCTGTTTTTTAAGTGGGTAATGTTTTTAAACTGGTTGCCCATTATCATCTTTTGGGGGACACATAGTAATATACATACCATAGATTGCATCTGATTGTTGATTATAAAGCGCAATTTCTTCAACGGTTAAAGGAATGCCTTTTGATTTTTTTATATATAGAGAGAGAATTTTGTTCAAGTTAATTCCTTTGCTTTCATCACCAAACAAAAGATTGTTTGTGTTTCCGTTATTTATTGTATTTGCAACGGTGGAAATATCAGACAATAAAAAATCAAGTAATTCGTCCTTGTTCATTGCACCATTTTGAAATTGTGTAGATTTTTTCATAAGATCAGGAAATTGCTTAATAAACGCTCCGGTTAAAGTAACATTTCCAAAATTGTATGTACCGCTTTCTGAAACATATTTATTAGGGTATATTGTTTTAATACTCAAAGCCCCTTGTTTTTCTGCGTATGTCATTAAATCAGGCGGTAAGTTTGTCATACTATTTAAAGCGTTCATTAAAAACAGATAGAAAAGGTAGAAATTTGTTTCGAGAGGATTTTTACAAAAACCTAAAGTGGTATTTGGCGCAGGCACATATGAAATTTGACCTATCATAGAATTGTTCGTCCTAAGGATTAATCCTTTGTCCAGAACACAAACTAAGCTAATCTGATGATCCAATTCAACATTTTTATTTAACTCATAGAAATTATCTAAGAGTGTTTCAATACTCGTATCAGATGTATAGGCAAAGACAAATCCCAAGCTTTTATTCGTTATGGCTGGCTGAATTGGTAAGTTATGAATGACACAAGGCTTTAGCATCCTTACGCTTTTAATGTTCTCAACACATTTAGCAAGTTCAGTTTTATTTAATGTAGATTTTATTTCTATCGTGCAATAGACACTTTCTATCGGCAGAACTTGCAGGCCATCCATCAAGAGTGCAGCGGGACTGTTAAAGGCATCATAAATTATAAAATCCTGTTGACGACTTTGATGTCCATCTGAATCAAGTATAATCCCCCTCCCAACTTTAAACTTTTCAGGAAGATAATTCTTGATATAGTCCCTCAGTAGTTCTTCTCGGCTCGCACCAAGCTCTCCCATATGACTAATGTGAGATGTTACTTCCGCATAGTCAATTTCTAACTTCTTAGCAACAGCTTTAAGATTATAAATATACAAAGAATGTCCTCCAATCAAATTACGTTTTTTATATTTTTAGGATAACGTATTATTGCTATATAAAGAAATTATTTGTCATATTGGGTTCCTAAAAAGCGTTGACTATATTAGCAAACCTTAATGTAGCAATCCTCCATATTATGGATATTGTTAATGCTATAAAAGCGATCACCTTTATCAACCGGTATTCGTCTCCAAATATATCAGTAATTCTTTACTTTTCTATTAGCATGGAAATTACGTTCTTTATTTCACACGGAATATCCTCTGGAACTAGCGCCTTTATAAGCCTTGCACGGCTTGAACTTTTTTTATAGCGCTGTCTAATCCAACTGTTGACTAATAATATAATATCTTTTCCGTTACACACTGAAAGACGACTTTCTAATGTTGTCCACCGTTTATCCAACTCCAATTTCGCTAATTTCAGATTTGTACTGGGATTTTGATGGTTAAACTCATGATCAAATTGATCGAGGAATCCGCCTAAAGTTTGATCATACAGCACTTCTAATTCATGAAAAAGTTCTATACAAAATTGCGAATAATGCTCTTGGGGCTGGTCGGTTAGCTTAAAAATAGATTGAGGAGAAAGTATATAATTTTCAAGTTCTTTTCGCTCCCATACATGTAACTGCAAATGACTTTCTTTTGCCTTCTGCATCAACTGATCTACTTCGTCCTGGGAGTGATAGTCCCTATCTAGAATACAGAAAGTTTTGATTTCTTCACCAGTCTCCTCATAAAATAGCCGAGCTGCGCCCAGTGCTTCATCAAATCGACTCCACCCGCCAAGTTCGAATACAGGCAGTTGATCTAACGATTCGTTACTGGTTGGATATAAAATCTCATGAAATTTAGAGAGTATCTTCAGATCTTTTCCTTCTACGAAGACACATTTTCGTGCTCCGCCAAGCCGAATAAGAGATAGATTATAGTCACTACCCAAATCATTTACAAGTTTTTGTACTGCACGAAAGCTGTCAGCGTAACACATTTTTCTAGATGC
>JAAYKB010000203.1 GCA_012522615.1 Clostridiales bacterium | reverse complement strand
TAGAGAAGCGGATAGACCTGTTAACATACCAATAATAATAAGAGGATAATGATCCTGCCGTAGGAACTAATAACCCAATTATAATCCAAATTGTCTTGGGCACAAATTTAAGGTATTTCTTTTGCATGATTATTCTCCCTCTGAAATATATCCCGGATAACGGGACGGGTCTGATGTCGGGGGCCCCGCCCCGTTATCCGGTTATTTACTTATCGGTGTTATTTAAGGAAACAAACCGTATTTTACGGCAGTGTAGTAGGTAAATGCGTGATGGGTATCAGGAATGTAATTATATATAGCCTGCCCTTGAACAAAAAATACTGCAATTGGGGTAAAGAAGTAATTGCTATTTAAGGATCTCCCTAGAACCAGCACTGAGGCCAACGGATCTCCCGTAGCCGCCAGCGCAACCTCGTTGTGGAAAAATTCGTAAAGCGTCATCCGGTTAATTGGGAGAAGCGCTAAGGCGGGGGTAATGGGGATGGGCGTTCCTGGTATTGTCGGGCCGGTATAGCAATCATTGTTGTAATATTCTTCGACATTCTCCCATTTGTCCGATATATGATTCAATAGATTACTTGTACCGGAAGAGTTAAAGTCTGCATCTCTGCCCCCTAAAAATCTTTTCATATCATTTCTGAATGACGCATTGTTTGCGTACAAAGTCTCTGCGACCTTATCATCATATGTTATACCATGCTTGTCATACTTCCAACTATGTTCTTGACCCAGCGGCACTTGCGGAACAAAATCGTCTTTAAAACAGAAATTGTAAATGTTCGTCCTTGATGAATTCGGGGCTTTCGTCACATTCGGAGTGGCAAAGGTGTAAGCGAAAACATTAGATATGCCAGCCGTCGTGTTTAGCTTTTCAGCCAACAAATTGGCAACCGCCGCGCCGCGGCTATGACCGGTAATCAGGTATATAGGATCGGAAATATTTTTATTCGATAAGTAAATGTCCAAATCTACACTCAAAGCTGCTACGGCAGTAGCAAAGTTTATATGATTATCGAAAGTATCGTAACTGGATCCCGTGACATCCATATTCCCCTGCCATTCTACACCGTCGGTACCCCTGATTACTACAGCGACTAGCGTTCTCAATGAGTTATTGACTAGAACACTCTTTCTTGCCAAGACGTAACTCACATCATAGTCTTTGTTGTTTTGGTAATTCACGGCATCGTTGTTAGAAACCGTAAACCCATCCTCTCTTAATTTGCTGAGTAACTGATAGGGTTTATCTTTTCTGTCGCCTTGAACATAATAACCGCCGGATAATTCCATTTCATCATAGGCGAGCATAGCATACTCCGCACACTCCTCTGCCAAAGAAACATTGTAGTTTGTGGAGTTATAATTAAAAGATTCTACACTTTCAAAATGCCAGTTTCCATTTGTGGCCCCATTATCATTATATTGAATAATCTTAGCACTGTTAGCTGTACTTGCCCCTTGAACAACAACCGCTTTTGTGTAACTGCTGGCATATGATAATAACTTGTATGATCCGTTGCTATTTCGCACAATCTTGAATCTTTGCGAATTCATATATCCGGAGGATGGCTTTGACCAAATCTGGACGATTTCATAATTATTGGGAGATGTATTGGTAATCTCCACTGCCGACCCTGTGGCACACATCGGAATTAATGCATAATCTCCCGTGGTGGAATTGTATACTGTTTTAAATATCTGATTAGCTCCTCCATTGAAACTATACTGAATTAAATCTGTTCCGTTTCCGGAGTTGCCTTTCGGCACATCCAAATATTTCCCACTGTTTGCATTACGAAGATAATAAACCTGCCCGCTAGTGATTCCTGGCGTTGGCACCCCCGGAGATGCATTATTATACGTTACCTTAACATACGGCCTTTTGCTTATTGTGGTATAATTCGACGAGTAAAAACTGTGGTCCTTATTGGCTACGCTCTCATCTTGCGAAATCATGATTAGACCGTAGTTGCTACTGCCGCCATATTGACCAGCCCGCCACTTCTTTACGGCGCCGGTTATGCCCCACCACCAATAGTCATAGCTTGAGCTTTGGATGCGGGTGCTGTCTTGGTAAGATGTGTAATCATTCCAGTCGGCGTTATTGTATGTCACGCTGCTTTCGCTCCAGCTATGGCCGAACATATACGCATCAATAGTTGCGGCGGGGGTTGCGCTGCTGGACAGGAACATATATAACCTTGCTTCGGTAATCATGTTATTAGTGATTCCGGCGCTCTGCAATGCGCTTACCAGCGTGGGGAACTTGATGAGAATACGCTCTTTGCCGTAGTTTGTACCCTGCGAATTCAGTCCGCCCGAATCATTGCCCACCCAAAGGTTATTAAAACTGCCGGTTTTCAGGTTAGGTTGTTTCGAGTAAAGGGTCGCGTCATTAGCGACACGTGACTGACTTCCCGACGTCTGACGCACGGTCAAGGTCGGGTCGACCGTGACAGGGTACACGGTGTCGGGGCTGTTCAGGTATTCCTCATCCACAACAGCTGTGATAATATATTCGTTGTCGGGCTCAACCGTCTGCACCTCATAGAAGTGGTTATATTTCGTCTTAAAGTCCGGTACGGGCCGGCTATCAGTCACAACCAACTCGCCTATTGATACCTTGCATTCTCCGGTTGACGGGTCTGTAAGACAATACTGCCCGTCTTCGTCTTTTATCAGGCTCAGACCGCCGGTTTTCAATTTGAAGGAAAATCGGTTGATACCCATATTTGCCTCAAAGATGATGTCCTCCTTGAAGCCCTCAAAGGTGGATGAATAACGGATGGAGGTATTGTCGCCGAACACCCCGGCATACTCCACCGCATCCCCGGAACTTCCCTTCTCATCCGAAACCCGGACCTTCTGCGCAAGCGCGCTTACCGCTTTCCGGGCGGTTTCCTTTTTATTTTCAGTCGCCGATATCGGAGACAGCTCAACGGCTATTCCATCCGCCTCCAATGCCATTCCTCTATCCAGCTGCAAGCTGTCCGGATACCATGTTTTTATATCGTTTTTCGCATTGACAAAGCCATAGCCTTTTTTGTCTGTCGTCGCTGTTAATTCCGTGCTCTTATCCTGCACAACCCCGTTTTCGTCCTTGTACTTTACAGGGTATGTAAAGCTGTATAAGCTCTTTGTACCGTCGCGGTTTTGGAATATGACTGAGCACAAGTCCGGCTCCTGCGCCCGCAGGCGGTTGACATGGCCTTCCTCCTCTACGTCCTTAGAATATATTATTTCCGGTATGTCCTTTTATGTCCTTTGCTTCCAGTTTGGCTGTCGCCAACTCTTCCGGCGACAAATCGCCAATAGTATTGGCCAGGGGTTCTTCAACGTCCGGTTGCATAGGAATGGTTACCTCAGCCTTACTCGCTTCATCCGGACTTGACTCGGTTGCAAAGGCTGCCGGGCTGATAATGCTCATCAAAAGCGCCGCGCACAAGGTTAATGTAATATACCGATACCGCCATCTTTGTGACTTTTTTAACATCTATCATCCTTTCTCATTGCACGAACAGTCAATAACGTACAAATACTCTATTCGGTATGCACGTTATTAACAACATCTCATTATAATTACATTCTTTCCCGCGCGATGAAAAAATTGTCAAAATTATACCATATAGAATATATACTGTCAACTAGTGAATATATTTTACACATATATCAATAATTAGTGTAATAATATATAATATTTTCTCGTTGTTTTTCTATTTTTATCGACAAAGCGTGGTCTCCCTCTTGTTTGAACGAATAATCGGAACACAATTCGCCCACCCCCGCCTT
>JAAYKB010000187.1 GCA_012522615.1 Clostridiales bacterium | reverse complement strand
TCCTTGGTAAGGACGAGGTCACCAGTTCGAATCTGGTTATCAGCTCCACATAAAAAAGCATCCTACGAAAATAGGATGCTTTTTTATGTGTTCATGCCGAAAACCGTTCACTAACTAATACTTTATATCTGTCCTGTTTCTCCTTTGTCACCGTTTAATAAACCCCTTCAATACAGGCCAAATAGCCTCTGCAATTGCCTCCATGCCTTTATCTCCCGGATGCGCCGCTACTCCGTCGTGTTCAAATAAACCGATAGCTTTCATTTCATCCATATCTCCAAGGTGCCCGAGTTCTACAAGGGGATATCCGCACTTATTTGCAACCGACCTGATAGCGTCATCACGTTCGCCGGCATACCAGAATGAGGTGGTGAGGATAATCTTTGCTTTATTGTTTTCATTAAAGAAATCTACCATTTTCTCATATGCATCCGCAAATGAATAAACTGAAAGCTTATCAGCCGGAACATTCTCAACGACCCTGACAATTATGATATCGGGCTGATAAGACGGAACCTCCGAATAATAATCGCCGAGAATCCGGTTGTCCCAGTAGTTTCTCTCCCATTCTGCCAGTTGTGTGATACAGCAGCTTGCAGAGGAACCGATATCATAAACCTTTTGCATTAAGCGGTGCACATAATCCTTATCCTTGCACGACGCGGACATTCCGCAGTCATTTTCCCAGCCGATTTCGATTTTTGGCTCATGCCTGGTGATTGAGTTTCCCAAAAACAAAATACGGTTTTTGCTTGTTATACTTCCTTCATATGTAACAAATTTATTGGCATTGATTTGATTCTCCGCTGGCACTGTATTCGCTGAAATTGCTTGGCTTTTACTCATATACTCCAATCCTTTCTCAAATTACATCAAATTCGACATACTTTGTATTTGAATCGGGCTGGCATCCTCCGATATATACACGGAATCTTCCTTTTTCTATTATATTGCTTCCGTCATCAAGTACAAGCATCATATCATCCGGGCTTATCGTAAATTCAACAGTGCGGGTCTCTCCGCGCTTTATTAACACGCGTTTAAACCCTTTTAACTGATGAATCGGACTTCTCACACTTGTGACAAGATCGCGTAAATAAAGCTGAACCACCTCATCCGAATCATAGCTGCCTGTGTTAGCCACATCGATACTGCATACCACACTATCTCCGGCACGGATTTGGGATTTATCTATTGAAGGCGTACCATAATCAAAGCTTGTATACGAGAGTCCGTATCCGAAAGGATACAATACTTCTCCGGTAAAATAACGGTAGGTGCGGCCTTCCATAGAATAGTCGCAAAAATCAGGCAAATCATCCGCGCTTTTATAGAAAGTAACAGGCAGTCTGCCTGCTGGGCTGAAGTCCCCGAACAACATCCCTGCGAGCGCTTTTCCTCCCTGCGCACCCGGATACCATGCCTGAATCAGAGCGTTTGAATTATCTGCGGCATTTGACAGATTGACCGCACTGCCAGAGAATGATATAACAACTGTCGGTTTTTTCATTGAACCTATCACTGAAATCAAATGGTTTTGCACTCCCGGAAGCTCAAGATCGGGCTTATCTCCGCTCACATCAGCGTTGAAGGCATCCCCCGCTTCACCTTCAATTGTCGGATCAAGTCCGACACAAAGAATAACAAGATCCGCATAATATGCCGCGCTGATTGCTTCCGGTTCGCCGTCATACGGCTCGCCGCAGGGTTCCAGTCTGTCCTTAAACAGTGAACATCCTGGAGCGTATATGATACGAACTTCATCACCGAGATACTCATATAACCCATCCAGCACGGTATAATAGCGGGAAGCTTCGCCGCAATAATTCCCCTTCAATACCGCTTCACTGTTTGCGTTAGGTCCGATTACTGCAATCGTTTTGATTTTCTTTTTATTCAAGGGCAGTAGCCCGTCGTTCTTAAGAAGGGTTATACATTTTTTTGCCGCCAGCAATGAAAGCTCGGCATGTTCCTTGCAATCGTTTACATGGTACGGAATCTTATCAAAAACGGTTGTATCATTGCCGAGAATCCCCAGCTTTATTCTGGTTGTGATAAGCCGTTCGACGCATTCATCAATCGCCTTTTCGTCGATAATACCTTTTTCAATCGCAAGCAATAAATTTGTATATACGCTTCCGCAATTCAGGTCACAGCCAGCTTTGACAGCCATGGCAGCAGCCTCTGAAAGATCAGCCGCAGCACGATGCGCCGAAAAAATATCATGTATCGCACCGCAGTCTGAGACAAAATGACCATCAAAACCGAGTTTGTTGCGAAGCAATTCATATATCAGTTTTTGGCTCGCACAGCATATCTCGCCGTTAACTCTGTTATATGCTCCCATAACGGCTTCAACATTCGCTTCTTTTATACAGGCGGCAAACGCAGGTAAATATGTCTCATAAAAGTCTTTTTTACTGACAGTCGCATTAAACCCGTGCCGGATTCCCTCCGGACCACTGTGTGCAATAAAATGCTTAATGCATGCGGCCGCTTTCAAATGCCGAGTATCATTCCCCTGCAGTCCTTTTATGTATGAAACGCCCATTTTTGAGGTCAAAAACGGATCTTCTCCGTAGGTTTCATGTCCCCTGCCCCAACGTGGGTCGCGGAAAATATTTATGTTAGGCGACCAGAAAGTCAAGCCTTTATATATATTATAATCTCCGACCCTTTGGGATTCGTTGTATTTAGCACGCCCTTCAGTGGATACCACATCTCCGATTCTATAGACCAGTTCGGTATCAAAGGTTGCGGCCAGTGCAATTGCCTGCGGGAAAACCGTTGCGATTCCCGCTCTTGCAACCCCGTGGAGTGCCTCGTTCCACCAGTTATAGCTTTTTATTCCCAGTCGCTTGATTTCAGGCGCCTTGTTCATCATTTGCGAAATCTTCTCGGTTAGGGTCATCTGCGCGACAAGTTCTCGGGCGCGTTTTTTATAAAGAGCCGTTGATTCCTTACTTATCATTTAAAACCCCTTGTCCTTTCCGGATTTCTTAGGCTTTACTAACCCTTTAAATACAAGGTTTATATCGACATCACCGAATTAATCCAATGCTCCGCGAGAAATGCATTACCGACCTGGTTGGTATGTACCCCGTCAAACGACCAGAAGGAAGGTTCCCTCTTACAGCATGCCGCCGCAAATAACCCATCGTATGGAATATAAACGTCGGCAAATTCACGCGCAAGCTCACGAACAACATCAATTTTCGGGTTAAGGTCCTCGCGCCACACCTTCTTTTCATCCGATACCGGTATAAGAAAAGGTTCACAAATTATAATTTTTGCGCCGGTTTTCTCTCTGGTTTGCACCAGTATATCACGGTAATTCGCTCTGAAATCGTCGACGGTAGTAATTTCATTATATGAATAACGAATACAGCTCTCATTTATACCAATCAAAATTGACACATAGTCGGGCGCAAAATCAATGCACTCCTCTTGCCATCTGTTCTTTAAATTGATTGCACGATCACCGGATATACCCCTGTTAATAAAACGTGTGTTTAATTCCGGAAATAATGCTTCCCAGCGTGAGGCTATCATATTAACAAATCCATACCCAAGACTATTATTATCTTCGCGATTTCTGTCCGCATCGGTAATACTGTCGCCTTGGAAAAGAATAAGACTATTTTTTTTAATCACAACACACTCTTCTCTTCAATTTATATTGTGCTTTAGCGCTTCCCGTACATCGTTATTGTCTTACGAATAAGCTCACCCTTAAGTCTGGAATATTGGTTTTTATATAGCAAATAGGTTTCTATCGCTTGATTTATAAATTCATTCCCCCATGACTTTGCAACATTAATATTGTTTTCAATCATTCTATTTGATGTCAACCAGTCATCCCTTATATCGTCATTTATACACCAATCGACAAAGGATATTTTAATTAAAATCTGTTCTAAATCGTATCTTTCCTGATTGCTTTTATTGGTTGATTCCCACTCCTCATAGTCGATTTCTTCAATAAATCCAAGGGCCTTTAAGAATATCTGCGCCATCAAATGATGTCCGTATTTATTCGGATGAACCCTATCACTGTCAATTATCATTTTCTGTGGATTCGATATAATAAACCGAGTTAATTTATCCATAAAATCAACAACCGGAAGGCCATAGCGTTTTGCGAGCGAATAGACTATCTGACGGCATTCCGACAACCCGTCATTACATTCAATGAGATTTTCTGTATCCGATTGCTGCCATATGTCGTACGGAGTCGGGGTGCAAAGAATCACGTTTATTCTATGGTTGATAAAAGTCTTAACGGTTTTATCCATATATTCACTGTAAGCATCCAGCTTTTCTTTGCGTAAACGGTTGTTTTCTTCGGAATTGTCCTTGCCGCTGTATAAATCTCGGCCTATATCATTCAAGCCAAACATAACGACCACACAACTCGGAAACAAACTGCAACAATCACTGTATACCCTGTCAAACGCCTTTTTTACGTTGTCGCCGGGTATACCGCAATTAAACGGTAGGATTCGCAAATCGGAATAATTTTTATGTAGATGCTCTACAATTTCCATTATCCATTCGCCGGTTGCCGTAACACTGTCGCCGAAAAAGCAAATACGTTGGTCCTGCTGCAGCAGTTCGATTAATTTCATTATAAGATTTCACTCCTTGAAAAATCAACTGATTAATGCAAAGAATAAAACTACACTTAAATATTAGTGCTCTATTCAGCTTTCAACAATGTGGTTTTCTTGTTGATTCGTGGGGTATTAATACTATTTTTGATTAATATCCTCGCGGCACCTTGTATCGTGGACAAATGAATAAGCGTTTATATAGCAAAGCGCCGTATGCGATTACACACGGCGCTAAGATATAATGTCTATTCTTCAGTGGGAACATTCTCCGGTTCGGAGGATTTTTCGTCTGCTGCCTCAACGGCATCCTGAGCATCTACTTCTTCGGATTTTTCTTCCAAGGCGGTTTCTTCCTTTGCCTTTCTAGTCTTTTTAGCCGCTTTCTTCGGCTCATCCGGCTGTGCCGCAGGCTCTGCTTCATCTGCCTGTTCGTCAGGGGTTTCCCCTGATATTTCCTCTTGCACGGATGCTTCTTCTGCCTTCTCAGCTTTTTCTTCCTGTACAGGGGCTTCTGCCGATTTCTCCTCTTGAACAGCAGGGACTTCCTCAACCTTATCAGCCGGAGCGGTTTCCTTCTCTTTATCTTGCTGTACAGCTTCTGCAGTCTCCTGTACTGCGGCTTCTTTTGTTTCCTCCGACTGTACCGCATCCTCTTCAGTTGCCTGAGCGGCAACCTCCTCAATCAGAGCGCGTATTGAAAGGCTGATTCTCTTTCTATCATAATCAATATTGGTAATCTTAACGTCGACCTGCTGACCGATTTTAAGTTCGTCCTGCGGCTTGTCAATTCGGTGGTTAGCAATCTGTGAAATATGAATCAGTCCGTCAATACCCGGAATTATCTCGGCAAAAGCGCCGAATGTGGTCATGCCGACTATCTTGGCGTTGACGACGGCGCCTATGGGATACTTAGCTTTGAATATCTCCCAAGGATTATCCTCCGAATTGCGATAACCGAGTGAAATACGCTTCTTTTCGATATCAAGATCACGGATATATACATCAACTGTATCTCCGACATTAACAACCTCGGAGGGATGTTTAACACGTTTCCATGAAAGCTCGGAAATATGAATCATTCCGTCAACTCCGCCGATATCAACAAAGGCTCCGTAATTAGTCATAGACTTGACAACTCCGGTATACCTCTGCCCTACTTCTGCGGATTCCCAAAAGGCGGCTTCCTTTTCCTTGCGCTCTTCACGTGCCACCAAACGGATTGAACCAACAGCACGGCGGCGGCTCTTATTTGTTTCAATAATTTTTAAACGAACATTCTGCTTGAGAAGAGTATTAAGGTCATCCAAGCGCACAGCAGAAGCATGCGAAGCCGGTATGAAAACACGCACGCCGTTGGTTACCACTAATACGCCGCCTTTTATCACATCGGTAACCACACCGTCAAGAATCTCGCCGCTTTGTTCGGCGGCAACAACGGTATCCCAGCCCTTCAAAGCGTCTACTCGCTTTTTGGAAAGCATTATCGTACCTTCCTGGTCATTTGTGCGCATAATTAAAAGATCAAGTTCGTCACCGATTTTGACAACTTCCTCGGGCGGGGTATTGGAGTCGGCGGACAATTCCTCAACAGGTATATATCCCGTTTGTTTACGGCCTACAACTTCAACCTGCACCTCATTGGGAGCAATGCCGACAACCACGCCGCGTACCCTTTCATCAGTACTCAAGCCCTGAAGAGAAGCCTCGAGCGCTTCTTCAAAGCTCATTTCCTCAAACGATTTTTCAGGAGCAGTCTCCTCTTTTGATTCCACCTCGATTTCCTGAGTGGTCTCTACCGGGGATTGTGCTTCTTTAATTTCGCTTTCGTTTGTGTTGACTAATTCGGACATGGTTGAAAGTACCTCCTTAATAATATCGGCAGGTGTAGAAGCTCCCGCGGTTACGCCAACCGTCTGAACACCCTCAAACATCGAGTCATCAAGCTCGTCCGCTGTTTCGATAAGACAGGTCAAACAGTATACCGAGCACACATCCCGAAGTTTGGCTGTGTTTGAGCTTTCACGCCCTCCGACTATCACCATTAAATCGCTTTTTTTTGCTAATTCAATGGCTTCATTCTGCCTTTCGGCAGTAGCACTACATATTGTATCAAATATTAAAAGATTTGTATAGAGTTTTTTTGCATTTTCCGCGCATTTTTCCCATATTGCCGTGTTAAATGTCGTCTGCGCAACCATGACAACTCTTTCATTTTTGTCAATCAGATTTTTTTCAGCCAATTCGACCAGGTCTTCCGGTAACTTTATAACATACGAACGGCCCGAGCAATGCCCCCGAATACCTGTAACCTCGGGATGGCCCTCATTACCAGCTATTATCACCACTGCGCCGTCATTTGATTCACGCGAAACGATGCGATGGATTTTGGAAACGAACGGGCAGGTTGCATCACATATCTTTACACCGCATTTTTCAATTTCATCATATACTTCGCGGGATACACCGTGCGAACGTATCACAAGCACAGCATCATCCGGTACCTCTTTAGGCGAATCAACAATGTTTACCCCTCTGCCCTCCAAAGCCGTGACCACCTGCGGATTATGGATTATAGGTCCGAGCGTACAGACCCTCTCACCTCGGTCAAGAAGCCGATTGACGGCGTCAACCGCTTTATTTACGCCGAAGCAAAATCCGGCAGATTTGGCCAACAGGATGTTCACTGAAAAACCATATCCTTCCGATACTTTCGCACAGTCTTATTGTGCGAAAGTATTATTATCTATCATCTCTGCTATCCGCTCCATGAGCAGGCGTGAAGCATACCGCAAATCGGGGCTTTCGGGATTATTCAGATGCAGTTCCTCAGAAGAAAGCGATTTGCCGACATATATAAATGTTTTTTGAAACAGCCTGACCTTCTGCCCTTTGGTTTTTATGGCAATCGGAAGTATGGACGCTCCGGTGCGCGATGCAATCAATGCCGCTCCGGATTTGGCGCGACCGAGAGTTCCGTCCTTTGAGCGGGTTCCTTCGGGGAATATTCCCATCAGCTTGCCCTCACGTACAAGCCGCTCGGCGGTATCCAATGAGACGGTGTCTCCTTTCCCGCGGTTTACCGGAAAGGCACCGAATACATTCGAAAAAAACCATGTCGCAATCGGTCCTTTGAACAATTCGGCTTTTGCCATATAATAGATTGGACGGTTCTTAAACCCCATCAGGAGAAATACCGGGTCAATATTCGAGATATGATTCGAACAAAGTATCAAGGGCTTTCCATCCTGCTCGGGCAAATTCTCAAGCCCACTGATTTTATACGGGAAAAGAAGATAAAACAACGGTCGAACCAGCCATAATAAAAAACGACCTAATCCCATATTCAAGAACCGTGCCTTTCCGGATTAATCATATCTTCAATCAGTTTTTTTATAGTAATGACAGACTGTTCAAGCGTATGGCCGGTCGTATCCACAAAGATTGCATCATCAGCCGCCTTTAGCGGGGCTGTTTCCCGGTGGGAATCGTCATAATCGCGCTTCTTCATATCGGCAAGGACATCCTCGTATGAGGTTTCAATACCCTTTTGTATAAGCTCGTCATATCTTCTTCTTGCCCTTTCTTCAGCCGAGGCGGTCAAAAAGACCTTCAAGTCCGCATCCGGCAAAACTACCGTTCCGATATCCCGTCCGTCCATAATAACATTATTTTTTCTCGCGGTTTCCCTTTGCAGCTCAAACAGGAACCTGCGAACAGCAGGAATGGCAGATACTGCAGAGGCAGCCATCGACACCTCGGGCGTTCTGATTAATTCCGTAACATCCTCGTTATTAACAAATACGCGCTGGGAGGAATCAATGTGCTTAAGTTCGATATTAATATCAGGAAGCATATCCTCAACAAACGCCTGATCGTTCGGCTTGCCGCCGCGTTTTAGAACCTCATATCCAATGGCTCGGTAAAGCGCTCCGGTATCGACATACAAAAATCCCAGCTCCATTGCAACCCTCTTGGCGACACTGCTTTTCCCTGCGCCGGAAGGACCGTCCAGGGCTATTGAAAATGGTTTATTCATACTATGTGCCAATCCTTTCAAATATAAAATTTCACTCTAAAATATGTCTTCCGGCGGCTACACCGGTTGAAAAGGCAATCTGTAGGTTAAACCCGCCGGTATAAGCATCCACATCAAGAACCTCTCCCGCAAAATACAGGCCTTTTATAAGCTTAGACTGCATTGTTCTCGCATCGATTTCAGAGACCTTTACACCGCCCGAGGTAATAATCGCTTCCTCTATCGGCCGGAATCCCGATATATTCACCGGAAGCGCTTTAAGCAGTTCTCCGAGCATTCGTCGCTGCTCTTTTGTTATCGAATTGCATTTTGTCTGCGGATGAATACCCGAAAGTGAAACCACAACAGGACAAAGGGAACGCGGCAAAAGAGCCCCGAGAGAATTTGAAAAATCGCGGTTTTTGTTTTCCGCAAAATCCCTTACAAGTCTGGCATCAAGCTGCTCGAAGGTCAGCGCGGGTTTCAGGTCAACCAGCAGGCGGTAACGCCCCGGATGCATTTCCCGCATATGCGCACTCGCACTGAGCACCATCGGCCCCGAGACCCCAAAGTGGGTAAACAGCATTTCTCCGAAATCCTTAAAAACAATCTTGCCTGTAAGGGTATCCTCAACCTTGACGGCGCAGTTGCGCAAAGACAGCCCCTGAACATCTCTGCACCATATATCGTCAGATTCAAGCGGAACCAGCGAGGGACGCCTCGGAGTTACCGTATGACCCGCCTGTTCGGCAAAGGAATACCCGTCACCCGACGAGCCTGTCAAAGGGTAAGACAGCCCTCCGGTGCAGACAACAACGGTATCCGCCATGATTTTGTCGCCACTCTCAAGTATAACACCGTTGCAGCTTCCGTCTTCAATTACCAAAGATACCGCACGGCCTGTCTTGAAATGACAGCCGTTTTTCTTTGCAAACAACACCAGGACGTCAACAACGTCACGTGCTTTGTCGGATATCGGAAACACCCGGTTGCCGCGTTCTGTTTTAAGAGGCAATCCCATTTCCTTAAAAAATTCTATGAGGTCCTGTGGGGTAAAAGCGCTGAGTGCGCTGTATAAGAAACGGCCATTTTCCGGTACGTTTGATATAAACTCGTCAATGCTGCAGTTATTTGTTAGATTACAGCGCCCTTTTCCGGTTATCATCAGTTTACGCGCCATACGCCGGTTACGTTCAAGAATGGTGACGTGCAACCCGCGTCCGGCCGCGGTTCCCGCCGCCATCAGACCTGCGGCTCCGCCCCCCACGATTAGTACGCTTTTCCTATCATTAGTGGTAATGGTATCAAACCCTTTCAAGTGTTCGCATCATAACAGCATTATGCCTCGGGAAGCTTCTGGTAGACATCATGCTCTTCCCAAATCTTCTCCAGCTCAATCAGCCTGTTGGTTATAATCTCCTTTTTCTTTAAAGATATCGCAACAATTATTGCATTAATTATGCTGAGAGGCGCCACAAGTGAGTCAACAATCGTTGCCATATCGCTGTGAGCCAGAAGCAAATGCGTGGCATATTCCGCAATAGGAGACATCTTGCTGTCGGTTATCGCCACAACCTTGGCGTTTCTGGTATATGCAAAGTGCATTGCCTTTACAGATTTGCTGGAATAACGGGGAAAACTGATTCCGATAGCTACATCCTGCGAATTGATATGTAGCATATCTTCAAAGATTTCGGTCTCGCTGGACGTATAGATAAGTTGTACATCAATCATCAGCATTTTTAGGTAATATGCAGTAAACATCGCAAGCGAACGGCAGCTTCCTGCTCCGAAAATATACACACGTCGGGCGGTTACAATATCATCCACCGCATTGTAAAAAACATCGTGAGGTATCTCTTCAAGCGTCTGGCGTATATTTGCAATATCGCAGGAGATTACATTATCAAGCACCTCATTGTCCTTCATATGAGCCCGTGTTACCTCAATACGCTGAACAGAATTCAGCTTGCTTCGGACAAGCTCCTGCATTGCTTTTTGAAGCTGGGGATATCCTTCAAATCCAAGCTCAGCGGCAAAACGAACGACGGTTGATTCACTGACCCCGACGGTCTGTCCCAGCCGAAACGCCGTCATAAAAGCCGCTTTATCATAGTTTTCTATTATATAATTAGCGATTAGCCTCTGCCCTTTGGAAAATGATAACTGCTTTTCAGAGATCAAAGAAATCAGATTATTCGTCATTATACGTCCATCCCTTCAATGCCGTTTGTATCCATGTTATATCTATTTTAATTGTAACAGGTAAAAAATGCAATAGAAGATTCCTCGGATTTCCTTTTGCTAGGATTTCACAATAGGAAAAGAGGCCGTGATAGAATCACAACCTCAGCGAATTACGTTTAATAATTAATCAATGACGTATGCGCCATTCGCGACCGGGAGAAAACAGACCAAGCTGCTGGTTCGCCTTTCCTTGATACTGCTCAAGCAGGAGACGGCTTGCAATTTCAGAATATAAAATACCGTCATTACCGCAGCATAACGCATAGGCTATTCGGTCATCCTCGGGTTTTCGTCCCAAAACAGGAAGGCCATCATCGGTTCGTCCGTTTTTCGATGAATAAACATATTCCACCGTTATATTCCTGATAGCCGGGAACATTTTGCGAAGCCTTTTTTCGAGCTGTTCATATTTCTTCTCGGTTATGGGGATTAAATCCAGCACCTTTGACACATAGGTATTCTCAAGAATTGACGATACGGAAAGCCCCCCCATCAATATCCTGCTATCGGGTGTTACAGTTAAAAAAATTGTGGGAGCGCCCTCGCTGTATATAAGACACGGTCCGCGCCATCCGGAAAATTCGGATACCGGTTCGGTAACAATCGTACATATTGTTGCCGAGCGGTCCAATCCCCCGCTTAACTGCTCGGTTCCAATACCGGCGGCTACAACGACATATTTGCAATTCACATAGCGCTCTCTTTCACAATTCAAGGTTACATGTCCGCTCTCCCCTTTATCAATTTCGATGACGGCTGTGTTTTCATATACCCTGACCCCCTGTTTCACGGCGGCAGATGTAACCGCGTGGACAAAGCGATAAGGATCAATCTGTGCACCAATACCTTGTGAATATATCCCCGCCTCCATAGGAAAGGTGAATTGCTCGGAATAATTCCATGAAGTTAAAAGCTGGGCGTTAATACCGTTATGCAGCCTTAACGAGTATTCGCGGCGCAGTGTTTCACCGCCCTTAATATCCTCGGCAAACCTCAGACTGTCCATTCGCCTGAAACCGCAGTCTTCCTCAAATTCGTTGCAAAGCTGTTCGATATTATTAATTGCTTGGGTCATCAGCTCGACAGCCATCATTGCCCTGTCCGCGCCGATTTTTTCGACAAGCGTCGTTATACTCTGTTCTCCGTCGACACTCATCATCCCGCTGGACGATGCTGTTCCTCCGAACCCAATCGGAGACGCTCCGAGCATAACCGTATCATAGCCCGCCTGCGAAAAACGAAGCGCGCAAAGGGCTGCCGTGATTCCTCCGCCTATTATAGCAATCTCGCAATCCAGATTCTCATTAAGCCACGGATATTGAACCGGTACTTGATTAACCGCTGTCCAGAAAACCTGTTCAGTCGCCTTTGTAATCAATTTTCTTCATCCTTCCAAGATATTCTTTGGATTATTCTTTGTAAGGATTTAGATTTATATTCATATATGTTAATATGCCGGATTCAAAATACCGCAAGCTATGCCTCGTTCCCGCAAGCAGCGAAAAAGCCGGCATCACTGCCGGCTTTTTCGCAAGTCAATTACTATTTGGAAAGGAGTTTGTTAATTTCATCCCTGAAGCTGGTAATGTCCTTAAACTGTCTGTAAACCGATGCAAAACGCACATAGGCGACTTCATCAATCTCTTTCAGTTTTTCCATCGCATACTCTCCAACACGCAATGAGGTCACCTCGCGGTCAAGGGAGTTTTGCAGACTTGCTTCAATTTCATCCACGGCCTTTTCAAGCGTTTGTATCGAAACGGGACGTTTTTCGCATGCACGAAGCATCCCGTTAAACAGCTTGCTCCTATCAAATGATTCCCTCGATTTATCCTTTTTTACCACAACAATCGGTAAATTTTCAACAATCTCATAGGTGGTGAATCGCTTGGCGCAAAGCAGGCATTCCCGGCGTCGGCGTATGCGCGAGCCTTCATCTGTCGGGCGGGAATCAATAACCTTGCTTTCCGTATGACCGCAAAACGGACATCTCATTATAATCACCCCGGCTATAAAATAGCGAATAAACAGACAATAACAACTAATATAGAAAAGTATAGCATACTCCCCTGAAATGTTCAATACAATCGGGAATTATTGTTACTTTAACTTCCAGTTTTAGGATGTAATGCTATATCGCTTTACACCCATAATAAGATGTTTTATGTAACACGATATGAATTGAGACCATATTATGGCATCAGGAAAATAAGTTTCCTTATCCTAAATTTGCTTTGAGGGGTCGGTCATGGGCTTAACAAATAATTCGATCGGAATCAAGGCGGTTGATTCCGGTCTTATAATAAAGAAACAAACACCGCATGATAAAGTAGTCGCTTTGGCGGGAAACCCGAACGTAGGCAAAAGCACCGTATTCAATAATCTGACGGGACTTAATCAGCATACCGGAAACTGGCCAGGAAAAACGGTCACAAACGCACAAGGTTACTGTACATACAAAAGCAACAGCTATATTTTGGTTGATATCCCGGGCACATATTCGCTTATGGCTCATTCGGCAGAAGAGGAAGTAGCGCGGGATTTTATATGCTTCGGCGACCCCGACGCGGTCATCGTTGTCTGCGACTCTACATGTCTTGAAAGAAACCTGAATCTTGTTTTGCAAACAATCGAGATAACAAGCAATCTGGTGGTCTGCGTCAACCTCATGGATGAGGCAAAAAGAAAAAATATAACAATCAATCTGAACAAATTATCAGAGCGATTGGGCGTACCTGTTATCGGTACAATCGCGCGAAAAAAGAAGAGCCTGCATAGATTAATGCAGGAAGTAGATAACCTGCTTAACAGCCGAAATAAAAATAAAACCGTCCAAATTAAATATACCGCCCCGATAGAGGACGCTCTCTCTGTATTGGAACCGGTTATTCGCAGGAAAACACAAGCAAGGATAAATTCCCGCTGGTTGTCTTTGAAGCTGCTTGACCACGACGATACCCTGATTAAAGCAGTTAATAAATATCTTAAAACCAATATCATTGAAGATAGGGAAATCGCGGCAAAACTCGCCGAAGCCAAAAAAACGCTGTCTGACGTCGGTATAACAGGGGAAATCCTAAGAGACCAAATCGTTTCATGTATTGTAAAAACAGCAGAAACAATATGTGACGGAGTCGTAAGATATGAAAACATTGATTATGACCGCCGCGACCGCAGAATAGATAGGATTCTTACTAACAGATGGACCGGTTTCCCTATTATGATAGGTCTGCTTCTCCTTATATTCTGGATAACCATAACCGGTGCGAATTATCCCTCACAATTACTTTCTGACGGTCTGTTTTGGGTACAGGACAGGCTTACGGATGTGTTCCGGTATTTTGGAGCCCCCGATTGGCTGCATGGCATACTCGTTCTCGGAGTATATCGCGTATTGGCATGGGTGGTTTCGGTCATGCTGCCCCCCATGGCTATTTTCTTTCCCCTATTCACCCTGCTCGAGGATTTGGGCTACCTGCCGCGTGTCGCGTTTAACCTGGATAAATATTTTAAAAAATGCTGCGCATGCGGAAAGCAGGCGCTGACCATGTGCATGGGGTTCGGGTGCAACGCAGCAGGTATAGTCGGCTGCCGTATAATAGATTCGCCACGCGAACGGTTGATTGCCATGATAACCAACAATTTTGTGCCCTGCAACGGCAGATTCCCTACCCTTATTGCCATACTGACCATGTTCTTTGTCGGATTTTCTGCCGGCCCGTTTCAATCCGTTCTGTCCGCAGCCCTTCTCACCTGCGTTATAATACTCGGCGTGATAATGACATTTGCGGTTTCAAGGTTCTTATCAAAAACAATTCTCAAGGGTGTGCCATCCTCCTTTACACTGGAGCTGCCACCCTATCGCAAACCGCAGATTGGCAAAATCATAGTGCGCTCAATTTTGGACAGGACGTTGTTTGTATTGGCAAGAGCGGTTGTGGTCGCCGCGCCTGCCGGACTCATTATATGGGTTATGGCAAACGTCTCGGTCGGCGGCTCGACATTACTCAACCACTGTTCGGACTTTCTTGATCCGTTTGCAAAACTTCTTGGAATGGACGGCGTGATACTGCTTGCCTTTATCTTGGGCCTGCCTGCCAATGAAATCGTTGTCCCGATTATTATTATGTCATACATAGCGTCAGGCAGCATTATGAAGCTCGACGACCTGTCCGCCCTAAAACAGCTTTTTGTCGATAACGGCTGGACATGGATTACCGCCGTAAGTACCATGCTGTTTTCGCTAATGCACTGGCCTTGCTCGACAACCTGTATCACAATAAAAAAAGAGACCCGGAGTCTCAAATGGACGGCAGTCTCTTTTCTCGTGCCGACGGTTGTCGGTATTGCGGTATGCTTCGTATTCGCCAATACCGCGCGGCTGTTTGTTTGATTAAACTAGAGGACTTGAAGTTGCTTTGCAACCCCTCTTGCGGTTCCCGGCTCTGACTGCGGCAATGAATTGCCTTGT
>JAAYKB010000186.1 GCA_012522615.1 Clostridiales bacterium | reverse complement strand
GGGATCACAACGGCGGGCGTCTTCTCTGCTAAAAATATCATCATATCCCGGGTTTCGATATAGATGGCCTGATATGACAGGTTGATGCTGATGTTTGCGCGGGAGCTTTGCTTCTCAATCCTGTCACGGTAGACCGTGATTATCCCGTAATAGGACCGTCCGTTCAGCCGACTCTGGTCATAGGCGCGTTCCGCCGAGCGCCGGACATGGTGGGTCGTTCCAAACATCAGAATCCCGCCTGATACCGCAATAAACACAAGCAGAATAACCATGACCGGGTCGATGTTTCTGTAAGCCAGAATGTCGCTAATTATCATAAACAGGGTGATAATGCCCCCTCCGGCAAAAAGGGTCACCTGTCCCTTTTTGAAGCGCAGAATCCCGCTTACCGCCGAGACAATCATGTTAAAGCGGACAAACTCCTGTTTTGTGATGTCAACCGGAAAGGATAAGGCTTCATCCTGCCGATTGTCGTTTTGTGTGTTTTTCGCAGGCTGGTTGTTGCTATCCATAAAAAGTCCTAGTCCTTTACCTCTCAGTTTATTTTTACACTGCCGGCATGGGTTTCGAGCATGGCTTGCAGAGTCCGGGTCTGTTCGGGCAACAACAGGCGTTTAGGTATCGCCATACCCAGCTCCCGCCCGATTTCCATGGTGAAAAGGGTGGGTCCCTCGCTCCATCTCGTTAAAAGGGAAAGCGGGATTTCGCCCTCGACGCGCCCGTTTTTAATTCTTACACTGCCGTCCTCAAATATATAGGTGGTCGCAAAATGAAGGTCTTCCTTTTCCGCAAATTCTCGGGCGGCCGCAGCCCTGTCCAGAATGGGTGCAATCAGCCCGTCGTAGCACGCCAGAGCAATTCCGGCGATAACAAGGCATACGGCGGCGGGGATTGAAAGGTATATCAGCCTGCCGAAAAATATTCCGGCGGCGCCCATCAGGATGAGAACCGCTCCCGCTCCGTATAACAGCGGTCTTATATGAGAACGAAGCTTTTCCTTCTTCATGGCGGCGGCTTCGCAGTATTCCTCTTTGGTGACAAGCACGCTTAATAAAATCTTTCCGTCCTGTTCCATGCATACCCCTCCTTCTTATCAAAAAATCCAGCTTTTCATCACCTTTCTCCGGCGGGTGAACACATGCCGTAAAAAGGCGATTATCTCTTCCGACCTTTCGGCGGGGATACATCGTTTGGGGATGACCAGCATCCTGTCGCGGTCCTTTATCAGTACAAAAAGCCGGGGGGTTTCGATACAGACTGCCATAAGCGCGTAGGGGTCGTTGAGCGTCAGGTTAGGGGCCTCGGTAACCATATCGTCGGCGTACAGCTTTACGACGGCGGTCTGCATAAGCGCCTTGTACGTTTTGTAGTTGACTGCCGCCCGGCTTTTGAGGACCGAGGGCAGGGCATAGAAAAATACGACCAGCAAAAGCGGGCAGCAAAAGCAGAGCAGGAGAGGCACAATCATCGAGGCGTAGTTCGCCTCGAACCAGCCGAGCGACCTCAGACCGATAAAAAGCAGTACCGCCGAAACCAAAACTACTAAAGGCAGCGGATGGAGGTATCCCCCCTGCCTTTCGGCAAGAAGAGAGGCCTCTTTGTACTCTTGGGGCGTCAGGTCTATGGTTATCTCGGCTTTCGGTTCGATATGGTTTGCCATATCTCTTTTCACCTCTGGAATCAAACTGTCACACAATCATATGCAATCATATATCGAGGTTTTGCACGTATTTGGCGTTCTTTTCGATAAACTCGCGCCGAGGTTCAACCCTGTCGCCCATCAGGATGGTGAAGGTCTCGTCGGCGGCGGTCAGGTCGTCAAGCTCGACCTTCAGCATGGTACGGAAGGCAGGATCCATGGTGGTTTCCCAGAGCTGCTCGGGGTCCATTTCACCAAGGCCCTTGTATCTCTGTACGTCGGCGCTGCCGCCAAGCTCCTCGATATACCTGTCGCGCTCTTCGTCCGAAAAGGCATAGCGGTGCTGCTTGCCCCTTGAGATTTTATAAAGGGGCGGCTGCGCGATATATACATGTCCCTGATCGACAAGCGGGCGCATGAATCGGAAGAAGAAGGTCAAAAGCAGGGTGCGGATATGCGCCCCGTCGACGTCGGCGTCCGCCATGATTATGACCTTGCCGTAGCGCAGCTTGGATATGTCAAAGTCGTCGCCGATGCCGCAGCCCAGCGCAACCACGATGGGCATAAGCTTTTCATTGCCGTAAACCTTGTCGAGGCGGGCCTTTTCGACGTTGAGCATCTTGCCCCAAAGCGGCAGTATCGCCTGAAAGTTGCGGTCGCGTCCCTGGATTGCCGAGCCGCCCGCGGAATCTCCCTCAACGATATACAGCTCGGTGCGTTCGGCGTCGCTCCAGATGCAGTCGGCCAGCTTTTCCGGCATGCGGGTAGACGCCAGCCCGCTCTTTTTCCGCGCAAGCTCGCGTGCCCGCTGCGCCGCTTCACGGACGCGGGCGGCGTTGATGGATTTTTCGAGAATGGCGCGGGCAACCTGAGGGGTTTCTTCGAGGAAGGGCGCCAGCTTTTCATTGAGAAGCTGGTTGACAAGCGTGCCCATAGAGGTGTTGCCGAGCTTTGCTTTGGTCTGTCCCTCAAACTGGGCATCCTTCAGCTTGACGCTGATGACGGCGGTCAGCCCCTCTCTGACATCATCGCCTTTAAGGCTGCTCTCGTTTTCTTTGAGAAGATTATGCTTTCTCGCGTAATCGTTGAAGATTCGCGTGATCGCGGTTTTAAAGCTGGTTTCGTGGGTTCCGCCGTCCACCGTGTGGATATTGTTTGCGAACGAAACTATATTCTCGTTATAGCTGTCGTTATACTGCATTGCAACCTCGGCGGTTGAATCCCCATCAACTATTGAAATGTGGATAACCTGAGGATGCAGCCTGTTATAGCCGCGGGTCTTTATCATAAACTCGACAAAGGAGGAGATTCCCCCCTCATAGCAGTATTCCTCTTTAATCGGCGAGCCCTCGTCCCGAAGGTCGCTCAGGGTTATCTTAAGCCCGGCGTTTAAAAACGCCTGCTCGCGGAGCCTCTTTTGCAGCACCTCAAACTCATATTCGGTGGTTTCGACGAAAATCGCGGGGTCGGCCTTGAACCGGATAAGGGTGCCGTCCTGTTGGGAGTTGCCGATTACCTTAAGCTCGGAGACGGCGTTGCCGCGTTCAAAACGCTGGTGATATATTTTTCCTTCGCGGGAAATTTCGA
Organism: Clostridiales bacterium; assembly: GCA_012522615.1. GTDB lineage: Bacteria > Bacillota > Clostridia > Oscillospirales > Acutalibacteraceae > Avimonas. The sequence continues at coordinate 539 of JAAYKB010000186.1, read as the reverse complement.
CCTCAAGCCATTCGGACAGGGCGTTTACGACCGACATTCCCACCCCGTGAAGACCGCCCGAAACCTTGTATCCGCTGCCCCCAAACTTGCCACCGGCATGAAGGATCGTCAAAACCACGGTTACGGTGGGAATTCCCAGCTTTTCGTTAATACCAACCGGTATTCCCCGTCCGTTGTCGCGTACCGAGATGATATTGCCCGGCAGAATCTCCACCTCAACATGGGTGCAGTAGCCCGCCAGCGCTTCGTCTATCGAGTTGTCGACAATCTCGTATACCAGATGATGCAGTCCTTTGGGGCCGGTTGAGCCAATATACATGCCGGGGCGTTTGCGTACCGCCTCGAGACCCTCCAAAACCTGTATCTGACTTTCATCATAAGGCGTGGCATTCGGACGATTCACGCCGTTATCGTATTCGGTGTCCATGGGTTTACCTCCGTTTTGCGAATTTATAATAAATTGCTGAAAGACATATATCGGACAAGCAGTGCATATTATTGGGTATCAGTTTTTTATATTATGTAATTATATACCATTT
>JAAYKB010000030.1 GCA_012522615.1 Clostridiales bacterium | reverse complement strand
CTATTGTGTCTACTATCCTTTTACCACTTCAACACAATCGGGGGTTTTCCCATACAAAAAGCCCCGAAAACATAGTGTTTTCAAGGCTTTAGACTTGGTGGAGATAAGCGGGATCGAACCGCTGACCTCTTGAATGCCATTCAAGCGCTCTCCCAGCTGAGCTATACCCCCATATTTTGTTTCAAAAATTATTATCCATGAGCGACGTTATTTAATTTAACACAGAGATGGTGGAAAGTCAAGTATTTTTGCCTGGATTTTAAGTAATAAAAACTACAGGGTTTATTACGCGATAATAACCTCAAAAGTATAGACAAACATTTTAGCTGACTGTATAATTAAATTGGTTCTGATTTTGATTTCGTTAATATGTTCCATTCTGGTGCAGGGACTTCGCATTACACTGCCCTCCGTCAAATACTTGATTCTTTGTTATCTGCTTGCACAATCCCGTTTCCGTAATATATTACTCATTATAATGGGATTTGAGAAACCGTTCTGTCAGGGCTTTTTTCCTTAAAGAAAGGACATGGAATAAAATGAAAGACGGGTTTATTCGAGTTGCGGCCGCGACTCCAAAAATCAAGGTTGCCGACTGCGTACACAATATGCAGGAAATACTGGGTATCATCAAATCGGCTCCCGAGGATACCTCTCTTTTGGTTTTCCCCGAACTCTGTATCACTGGATATACCTGCGGTGATTTGCTCTTTCAGCCTGCGCTGCTTCGCGCAGCGGAAGATGCGGTTGCAGGCATATTGGAACAGACCACAGATATCGATACTGTAGTTTTGGTAGGGTTACCTGTTGCTGTGCGTTCTTCTATCTTTAATTGCGCCGCAGTATGCCAACACGGAAAACTGCTCGGGCTTGTACCGAAATCCTATATTCCAAACTATTCCGAATTTTATGAAATGCGTTATTTTGCGCCTGCAGATGATGAAGATTATCACATATGTTTTGCCGGACAGGATACGGTTTTGGGCAGAAATCAGCTGTTTGTCTGCCGCAGTATGCCTGACTTTTGTCTTGGAGTTGAAATATGCGAGGATATATGGGCAATCCACCAGCCATCCCAAAACCTTGCCGAATCGGGCGCAACGGTTATTGCAAATCTTTCCGCAAGCACCGAGGGCATCGGAAAACCTGGCTATCGTCATCAACTCGTCAAAATGCAGTCTGCCCGGCTTGTTTGCGCTTATCTGCTCGCTGACGCGGGCGAGGGCGAATCCACAACCGATGTTGTTTTTTCGGGCCATAATATGATTGCCGAAAATGGAGTTATGCTTGCAGAAAGTAAACGGTATACAAACGGAATAATAACGGCTGAAATCGATATTGCACACGTTTCATATGACCGCCGACGCATTTCAACAATTAAAAACAAGGGAAATATGAATGTCGTCTGGTTTGATGTGCCTGTAAAGGATATTAGCCTTACACGCGTCATATCACCTACCCCGTTTATTCCATCGGATATAAACGCACAGCAACGCTGCTGCGAAGAAATATTAAATATTCAATCTTTTGGACTTGCAAAAAGGCTGCAGCATACAAACAGCAAGGCAATAGTCGGATTGTCCGGAGGACTGGATTCGGCGCTTGCCCTTCTGGTTATTGCAAGGGCTTATGACCTGACAGGTAAACCGCGAAGTGATATCCACGCGGTTACCATGCCCTGCTTCGGAACAACCGACCGAACCTTGAACAACGCTCGTACCCTTACTGATGCTTTCGGAGCTAACCTGCATGAAATTGATATTACACAAGCTGTTACCCGTCATTTAAACGATATCGGTCACAGCGGAGAGCATGATATAACTTATGAAAATTAGCAGGCAAGAGAGCGCACACAGGTTTTGATGGATCTTGACAACAAGATAAACGGACTTGTGATAGGCACGGGAGATTTGTCCGAGCTTGCCCTTGGGTGGGCGACATACAACGGCGACCATATGTCCATGTACGGGGTCAACTCGTCGGTTCCTAAAACCCTTGTG
>JAAYKB010000185.1 GCA_012522615.1 Clostridiales bacterium | reverse complement strand
GGCGGGGGGTGCAGTATGGAATTTATTATATAAGGTATATAGGGGAATAAAAAGGCTGTAGACGCTCCGCGTGTTGTTGCGGGGCAAGTTTTTTTCCTCCTTTCGTCTGCTTGTTAGCACATTCGAGGTAGTGAGGTGCAAGTGAGGGGTGCAAAATTTTTTTGAAAATTTTTAAGTTTTTTTCGGCTTCAGGTAGTGAGGTGCTAGTGAGTATGGGTAGTGAGGTGCTAGTGAGTATGGGTAGTGAGGGGGACGGTTTTCGGAAATTTATTTTTTGGGAGCAAAAATATCGGTAGATTTATAATGACTTTGATTTGCCGTCTTAATTATTATAAAATAAAGCAAATATCAGCTAACCAAATACTGTTTTTACCGACTATATAGATGAAAGCGGTCGCGAACGGGTTCCAAAGGAGAAATATATGGGTTACGAGGACATTCTTGCGCAGTTTGAAGATCAGGATTTGCTTGACAGTATATATGGATTTGCTTATCGCCGTTGCAGTGACAGCTATATGGCAGAGGATTTGTGTTCGGAAATTCTTCTTGCTGCGATTAAGTCTGCCCGGAAAAACCCAGATATTGAACACTTTCACGCATTTATCTGGGCGGTGGCAAAGCGGGTGTATGCGGACTTTTGCGAAAGGCGCAAGAGAGAAACCAAAAATCTTGTAATGCAAACGGTGGACGAGTCGGCAATAAATATACAAACAAATCCAATAGATGAGTTTATAGCTAATGACGAAGAGCAACGGCAGTTAAACGTAATCTTGCGGTGCATTGCCTTTTTATCGAAAATCTACCGTGACGTTATGGTGATGTATTACATCGACGGATGCAAAATCTCTCATATTGCAGCTACACTCGGCATTTCCGAAACAGCCGTCAAGCAAAGATTGTTCTCGGCTCGCAGACAGATTATAAAGGAGGCGGAACCTATGCAGTCTAACATCACATTAAAACCCATTGATATTGCATTTATCGGCACAGGCAATCCGCTTGGCAACGACCCTCGCGGAAAGGCTGATCGCATACTGTCAAAGAATCTGGTGTATCTTTGCCGAAATCAGGCACTGACGACCAAGGAAATCGCGGAAAAACTGAATATACCGCTCCTATATGTGGAAGATGAAATTGATATTCAACTAAGGGGTGAAAACGGCAGTTATGGTCTTCTAAGGCGGGTTGGAAAGGATCGGTTTATTTCCAATGTCCTATTACTTGAAATTCCGGAAATAAAAGCAGGAATGCAAGCTTACACAAAACATTTGCCTGCCTTTTGCGAAGGCTTAAAACAGATGATACAAAGAAGCGGTCATAAAATACTGGAGTTTCCGTGGCTGAGCAAACAGGATGATGTTCGCTTTGTTTTATGGACCTTGATTTCTGAGGCGGTCTGGAGATTGGATAGTGCCGTATGTGAATTACTGAAAAACCAATATTTCTCGGATATCGAACTTATAAAACGGGATTTTTCCATATACGGTTTTGTCATTAAGAGCGGAGAATCATTTGATATCGGCTTTTATGGCTGTGACGGATTCCGGGATGTTATTCGTGAATACGATGTTTACGGTTATACCTCGGTCTTTGTATCCAATGTGTACGGGCATCGTCTTGATAAGCATTTTTCTTGCGACCACCATGTGCTTACCGACCCGCTTTTGCTGATTACGCTTCGTGCGATAAAGGGTCTGAAGGTGTCAGAGCTCACAGACGATGAAAAAGAGGTTGCCGCCAAGGCTATTGAATGCGGTTATCTCCGCAAGGACGGCGATATATTGACGCCCAAGATTGTTGTGTTTTCTGAAGAAAACGAAAAAGATTTCTTTAAATTGCTGGACGACCTTAATGATACCTTGAACGACTTGGCAAGACCTATTGCGGACGAATTAAGTGTACTTATCAAACGATATGTCCCGAAGCATCTTATGAATGAATACACATTGTACAGTATGGCATCAAGCATACAGCTTCTGCATGATACTATCGAAGCATGTATTTCCGAGGATTTACTTACCGTACCCCAAAGCCGTCTTTGTGCCGAAGGTGTGATGATGATTGTAAAATAAACCTGACATCGCGATCAAAGACTGCGGGCGGGTATCT
>JAAYKB010000184.1 GCA_012522615.1 Clostridiales bacterium | reverse complement strand
CTGATTTAATATTGGGCATGGTCACACCTCCCTTGCTGGACCGGATTTCTTATAGTGCAAAAGTTATATTATCACGAAAAGCCAAATAATGCAACTGTTTTTTAATTCTCTGCGCTATTTTGGCTGTTTTTTTATTTCAAAATATGTTATACTCGTTTACATTCTGGGTTTTAGGAGACTAGGAAAAATGATGAGGCAAAAGGAAACAGTCAAAAACACAAAAAGCAAGAGAAAACTGTTTTCATATCTGAGGTCGTTTGTATCGTACTATCGCCCGCATTGGAAGCTGTTCGCGCTTGATATGTTCTGCGCGTTTATGATTGCCGTGGTCGACCTTATCTTTCCGATGGCATCCCGCAGCGCTATGCAAAGCTATCTGCCAAAGCAAGCATATACGGCTTTTTTTGCGGTCATGGGGATACTGGCTACAGCCTATATTCTTCGTGCGGGACTTCAATATATCGTCGGTTACTGGGGGCATGTGCTCGGGGTCCATATGGAAGCCGATATGCGGCGCAACCTTTTTATGCATCTTCAAACCCTGCCGTTCAGCTTTTACGATAAAAACCGAACCGGAAGCCTTATGTCAAGGGTTGTAAACGACCTTTTTGAGATTGTCGAACTGGCACACCACGGACCCGAAGATCTATTCATATCCACAGTCACCCTGATAGGCGCCATAATTGTTTTGCTGACCATACAGTGGAAGCTTGCGCTGGTTGTATTTGTTATGATTCCGGTAATTGTAGCCTTTACCGCCTACAGACGCAGAAAGATGTCCAACGCCTCTAAGAAGGTCAAGCAGCGTACGGCTGAAATCAACTCGGACATCGAATCCAGCATTTCAGGAATACGTACCGCCAAAGCCTATAACAACCAGCAGTACGAGTTGGATCGATTTGATGAGGGTAATAACCGTTTTCGCGGTGCCAAGCAGATTTTTTACCGCCAGATGGGTATTTATACGTCCGGTATGGATTTTCTCATGAACATCATGAGCGTGCTTGTCATCACCTTTGGCGGTCTGCTTATCATGGGAGGTCAGATGGACCTTATCGATCTCATCACCTTTACCCTTTATATAAGCGCCTTTTTACAGCCTGTGCGCCGCCTTTCCAACTTTGTTGAGCAGTATACTGCCGGCATGGCTGGTTTTGAGCGGTTTCAAGAGCTTATGTCCATTAAATCGGATATTGTTGACAAGCCGGATGCCAAGCCTCTTCAAGACATCCGCGGCGATATTGAGTTTAAAAACGTCACCTTTTCCTATGACAATGACGTGCAGGTTTTGTCAGGCGTCAATATGCGTATAAATGCGGGTGAAACCCTTGCGCTGGTAGGTCCCTCTGGCGGCGGAAAGAGTACCCTGTGTCATCTTGTGCCTCGGTTTTATGAAATATCCGAGGGCGTCATCACGATTGACGGCATTAATATTCAGGATATAACCCTGTCCTCCCTTCGGTCGGCTATCGGGATAGTTCAGCAGGAGGTTATGATTTTTGCCGGCACAATCATGGAAAATATCAGGTATGGACGGGTTGACGCAACCGATGAGGAGGTTATTGAAGCCGCCAAGCGCGCCGAAATCCACAACGACATAATCAATATGCCTGACGGATACCAAACCTACGTGGGCGAGCGGGGTGTAATGCTGTCGGGAGGTCAAAAGCAGCGTGTCAGTATTGCCCGCATCTTTCTGAAAAACCCGCCAATCCTTATTCTTGACGAGGCCACCTCCGCGCTTGACACCATCACCGAATCCCGTATACAATCCGCCTTTACCGAGCTTTCTAAGGGGCGCACCACCTTGATTATTGCACACCGCTTATCAACCGTACGAGGGGCGGATAACATTGTTTATATAGACAGTGAGGGTATCCGCGAAGCAGGTACCCACCGCGAGCTTATGGAGCGCGGCGGGTTTTATGCCTCTCTTGTCGAAACCCAATCCCTTATCGAGCAGGATTAGTTCCATAATATTCCGTATTGCCATCTAGACCTGTTTTTTGTATACTTGTTACGTTGTTATTAAACGGGAATCTGTATTATACTTACCTGTACACTCACAGAAGGGCGGTTCCGCGCACATGAAAGTCCGCATACACCGGGATATTTCCAAACATATACTTGAGGCTTGTGAAGGCAGGCTGAATATAAAAATACATCCTTCGTGGTTTTCGCTCGGAAGTATCTACCCCGACTGCTCGCATCAGCGCATTATGCGCATACATGAAATCGGCGCCGCCGGCAATATGGTCGGGCGGATGATCCGCCGGTTTTGCGGCAAGAGCTTATACAGCGGACAGTGTCTCTCTCGCTGGCGCTCGCTGCGACTGGGCATAATCATTCACTATGTGTGCGATTTCCTGTGTTATGCGCACACAGTCGGGTTTGACGGTAATCTAATGGAGCATCGCGCGTATGAGGAGGAGCAGGGCGCCTTGACGCAAAGCCCTCGGATTAAAGAGCTGTGCTCGTTTTATGGGGTGGAAAGTTCCCACGAGCTTATAATAATGCTTGGAACAGTCATAAGGGAGCGCGAACCCGATAGCTTTTCGCCCTCGGATGATCTTGACTACGCTTTGGCGGTCGGCACCGAACTGGCATACGCTATGCTCCGCATATGTATGGGCGGTTCTGCCCGTACTCCTCTGCGGTATCGCATGCCTGTTGTGGGCAGTTATTTAATGAAACGGGCATCGTCGCTTATATAACCATGACAAAAGCCTCCCACCCTCGGGAGGCTTTTGTTATGGTTATATAAGCTACATACAGAATATATGCTTTCCTATTCTTGCAATCTTGGGACGGTCGTGTATCCATTTGCTTGTGGCGGTTACGGGATTGTAATAGTAAATTGCGCCGCTTACGGGGTCCCAGCCGTTGAGGGCGTCTCTTGCCGCGCGGTATGCGCTTTCAGCGACAGGCGCATTGAACTGGCCGTCCTTCAATGCCGTAAATGCTCCCTGCTGGTATATAACCCCGGCCATGGTATCCGGAAAAGAGGGATGCTCCATGCGGTTGAGAACAACCGCCCCGACCGCGACCTGTCCCTTATACGGTTCACCTCTGGCTTCGGCAGAGATGATTCGCGCAAGAAGATTGATATTACTTTGACCTCCCGACGACGAGCCGGATTTAGTGAAGATTCCCATTGCGGCAAGCGTGGCGGGGCCCGCAATCCCGTCGACCTTCAGTCCATTCTTTTTTTGAAAACCGACGACGGCGTCACGTGTTTTCGAACCGAAAATTCCGTCCACACTGCCTTTATAATATCCCCAGTTTTTAAGCTTGGTTTGTATCTGTCTGACCTCGCTGCCCCTTGACCCCATTTTTGATAACACTTCGGCGGATTCCGATTTCGGCGTCGCTGAAACTAAAAGCGTTCCGATAAATGCCAATGCTATTAAAGCCGAGACAAGGCGGGGACGGCGGATCCGAGACTTACTAAGCATTATTCGTTCCATAAAATGAAATCCCCTTATCGCTTATTAGTTTTCAATTTATAACAGTAGTATTTCTATAAAATTGCCTGTTAAACAGCCGAATATTTCCATAACAGCATCATGATTTTTTGATAATGTTATCTTAAAATGTTTAAAAGGTGCGTAAAATCTGGTATACTAAATTTTATATTGGATTTATTTAACTCTGAGGAAATAAAAGGAGCAGGAATATGTGCGGTTTTTGCGGATTTTCCGGCCAGGTCATGAATCGTGAAGAGGTGCTGCACGCAATGGCGGAACGCATCACCCATCGCGGTCCGGATTCCGACGGATACTATATAGCCGGGGAACATGAGGACGACAGCATTGCCATGGGTTTCCGCCGCCTTAGCATCATCGACCTTGAGAGGGGAAACCAGCCAATCTATAACGAGGATAAATCGCTTGTTTTGATGTTCAACGGTGAAATATACAATTACCGCGCTCTGCGTACCGAGCTCATCGAGAAGGGGCATGCTTTTTCAACAAAAACGGACAGCGAGGTTTTGCTGCACGGTTTTGAAGAATGGCGCGAGGAACTGCTTACAAAACTTCGGGGCATGTTCGCCTTTGCAATATGGAACACGGTCGACCATTCGCTTTTTATCGCGCGTGATTATTTCGGTATAAAACCCATGCATTATACAAAGCTCCCGGACGGACGTATTATATTTGCGTCCGAAATCAAATGCATGGCCGCCCACCCTGATTTTGTTTGCGAATTCAATGAGCAGGCGCTCGACGGATACCTGTCCTTTCAGTATTCGGTTCCCCCAAAAACCTTTTTTAAAAATGTATATTGTCTGCCCCCCGCCCACTATCTTTGGTACAAAAACGGCGAGATAAGCGAGCATCGCTACTGGGACCCGGTCTTTCATCCCGACAACGACATGACTCTTGAAGACGCGGTTGAGGAAATCGACCGAGCATTTACCGATTCGGTAGAAGCCCACCGTATCAGCGACGTGGAAGTCGGCTGCTTTCTGTCAAGCGGCGTTGACTCGAGCTATGTCGCAAGCTATTTCTCAGGGCAAAAGGCCTTCACCGTCGGGTTTGACAATGGTTCGCATTATAATGAAAGCGAGTATGCCTCCGCGCTTGCCGAGCATGTGGGAATAGAGCATTATACCCATATCATCAGCGACAAGGAGTACTGGGAAGCGCTGACGGACGTTCAGTATCATCTTGACCAGCCGCTTGCAGACCCTTCCTGCGTCGCATTGTATTTTGTATCCCGCCTCGCCTCTGAGCATGTCAAGGTCGTGCTTTCGGGGGAGGGCGCGGACGAACTTTTCGGCGGCTACCGTATATACCATGAGCCCTATTCGCTTGCTGGCTATCAGAAGCTGCCGCGCTGGCTTCGCAGGGCGCTTGCCGCGATTGTATCGGTTCTTCCCTCCTTCAAGGGCAGGTCGTTTATCATCCGCGGCTCAAAATCGCTTGAAGAACGCTTTATCGGGAACGCCTATATGTTTAACAAGCGCGAAAAGCAAGCCCTTTTGAAAAACATACCGGCAAGCAATCCCAATGAGTTGGTTGCGTCAATTTATCAGGCAACAAATGGTCAGGACGACGTGACACGGATGCAGTATCTTGATATTAACCGCTGGATGGTCGGCGATATTCTCCTGAAAGCCGACCGCATGAGCATGGCTCATTCTCTTGAGCTGCGGGTTCCGTTTCTGGACAGGGAGGTTTTCGATGTGGCATCCCGCATTCCTGTCAAGCACAGAATCGCGGGCGGCACAACCAAATATGCCATGCGGCTTGCGGCAAAGCGGCACATTCCTAAGGAATCGGCGGACAAGCCCAAGCTGGGCTTTCCGGTTCCTATACGCGTCTGGCTTCGGCAGGAAAAATATTATAATATCGTCAAATCCGCGTTCCTCTCCCCCGCCGCCCAACGTTTCTTTCATACCGATATGCTTTTGCGGTTTCTTGACGAGCATTATAAGGGCAAGATGGACAACAGCCGCAAGATTTGGACCATCTATATGTTCCTGCTTTGGTATGATGTTTATTTTCCGGATAAATCGGATGGATGATTATATGAAAAAACCCGCGATAGTTAACGCGGGTTTTTCCATATAATCAAAATCTATACGCGCCCGGCACTGCCAAACAAATTCATTTTGGCAAGTGTTGCACGCTTGACTGCCTCGGTCACGCCGAGCATAACATCGGTCATACCGGCGCCCTCCCTGTATAAATCATGTGCCGCTTTAGCAGAAATGTTGTTAATGTCTGTAAATATGTTTATTTTGGTTATTCCATTTGCAATAGCTGTGCGGAAATCGTCATCCGACAGTCCGGAGCCTCCATGCAGTACAAGCGGAGTGTCAATGGTTCTGCGGATTTCCTTGAGGCGTTCAAAATCGAGCTTCGGCTTTGATTTGTAAGCCCCGTGCGCCGTGCCGATAGCAATCGCCAGCGCATCCACTCCGGTTGATTCGACAAAAACTCTCGCTTCTGTCGGGTCGGTTAAAACGCTGTGGTCGCCCTCTCCGCTCCCTTCGGCACTGCCGTCATTCGCCCCGACATGACCAAGCTCGGCCTCGATTGAGATGCCGTTACTGTGCGCATAATTAGCCATGGTTTGGGCATCCCTCAGATTTTCCTCAAAGGATTTTGTCGAGCAGTCATACATAATTGACGAAAACCCCATTTTGATTGCCCTATTAATCCAATCCTTTGACAGGCCATGGTCAAAATGAAGTACAACAGGTACCGTAGCTTCTTTCGCCATGGATGAAAGCAGGGGGGCAAGCTCTTTTAAATCAGAGAAGGGCAGCAGAACCTCCGCCGTACCGATGATAACAGGTGAACGGGCTTCTTCGGCCGCCGCGATTACGCCCCTTGCCATTTCCATATTCACGGTATTAAACAGCCCGACGGCATAATGGTTTCTTTGGGCGTCCGGCAAAACTTCATTTAAGGTTACAAGCATCAGAAATTACCCTTTCGGTTGGTTTTTATATTGAATGTGTTTCCATGAAGCGCAGTGTTTCTGCTATTGATTTGATTCCGGTGGATGCGCCGATTTCCATGACACAATGGGTTCCCACCGCATTGGCAAATCTTCCGCTCCTTATATAATCCCAGCCTTGAGCCAACCCCGCAATAAAGCCGGCGCAGAAGGCGTCTCCGGCACCGGTTGTATCAACCGGTTTTATCGACTTGTATGTAGGCAATACAGCGCGCTCTCGACCTGCCGGACAGACCAGCGCCCCGTCCTTGCCCAGCTTTACAATTACATTTTTTGCCCCTATATCAAAAAGTCTATCTGCAATCTTGTTGGGATCGGTTTCTCCGGTCAGCTTTGCCGCCTCTTCTACGCTCGGCATAAACAAATCCAGATACGGAAGCACATCAACCACCTTTGGCAGCCATATATCCTCGAAATCCCATGCCGTGTCCATAACGGTATACTTGCCCTTTATTTGCGCTTCCTTCATAAACTCGGCGCAAGGCTTTCCGTCAAATGAGTTTAACAGCATCGCTCCTGCTACAAAAACAATATCGCTTTCATCAACAAGACGGTCGGGTATATCCTCTTTTACAAAGGCCGAGGTGGAACCGGGATTATACATAAAGCTGCGCTCACCACTTGAACTGACACAGACAATCGAAACAGTGGTGGAGACGGATTTGTCCTGTATAACACCGCGAATATCCACACCATTATCTTTGGCGGTCTCTATAACAAAATCGCCGAAGCTGTCATTACCCACCTTGCAGGACAGGATAACCGGAACGCCCAGCTTTGCCAAATCAATCGCCGCATTTGCGGCGCACCCGCCTACATGGGTGGCTACCGAATCCACAGACCGCAGCGTACCGGGGTCCGGAATACTGTCCGCGGGCGTAACGATTATATCGGTTGTCACGCTTCCAACACATAAAATCCTTTTCATCCAACCAACTCCTGTTTTTTATTAGTTATTATTAGTAAAGTCAATATGCTATACCCATAATAACGCTGTTTCCCTATATACACCCCGGAGCTGATACCGAAATCTTATAAAACCCGGTTGTTCTTCACATTAAACAACCCTCACTGCGAAATCGCAGCAAGGGTTGTTCTTTCGATGAATACCGACGGCAGAAAAACAGATTCTTTGAAATCAACAGGCAGTCGCCGGGTCGCTAATACCATCCTTAAATAAAGAATTGTGCGAAAAACCTTTGGGAAACCGTCATTTTCCGGCTGCTCTCTTTTTGTTTTTCTCAACTCTTAATCAAGGCAGGTATCATAAAATGTAACCGCCTGCGCAGAGGGGAACATTTTAAACTTCTGCCGAAAATCACCGTGAACCGGTATTAATTACCAACCCAGCTCCCCATCATCGTCTCCGTCGTTTTCATCATCCCAATCGCCCCATTCAACATCACCCGATGCTGTTGTTGCGATCATATCACTTTCATGAAATGTTATCATTTTTGCAACTGGCTTAATATAGGCTCTTGCCATCGTGGCTCCCCCTTTATTTTTATTTTGATTCTAGCTCTGATTTTAATGCCAGCCGTCAGTCCAACCTCCCGAGGCTGATGCAATTTCCGTGTTCGCAACACAGAGGATTAAAGTAAGGTTAGGTTTAACATATTTTCTTTTCATAAAACACTCCGCCGATTTGATGGTGGATTAATAAAAATAATCATTAGTACCAATCATTAGGACCGCCAAACCATCCATCGCCATCCTCATCTCTAGGATTTTTAGACGAAGATGATTCTGTAGTATTTGTCTCTGGGTTTGTCTTTGGCGTATTATCGGAATCAGTAGTAGTGTTGGTGGATGATGAACCATCCGGTTCATCATCCCACCATTCGTCCGGAATCTCGAGTTCCAGATCGACGGACGAACCTTTATCCTTACTGCTTTTATCCTTTGAGCCGTTTGCTTTTTTTGAGCTTTCAGATGAGGTTTTATCCGCACTGTCAGCCGATGTGGTATTTGTAGAATCTGTAGTACTTATAGTACTAATCCCTTCCTGCCGGGAGCCTTCCGGCCTGTTCTTTTTGGGTGAACAGGCAACCAGTCCGACAAGGGCTAAAATCAGCGCTATCGTGAAAATAAGCTTTTTCACATTAAACCTCCTCCAATCACGCAAGATAATCTTATTCGCCGCCGCCAATCAGCCAGTTGTAGGCAATCGGTCCGTTCTCAAGATTATCTTCAAGCGGGGGATTTCCCGACTCTTCGTTATAAATGTTTATAGCAACCGTGTATACCGAACGGGTAACCGTATTACTGCTGTAAACGGTGATTGGGTCGGCCCCTTCCTTCTCGTACACGACATAAGACCTGGCGGTGATGTTTCTGGTCATTTGAAGTTCGGTTGTCCATCCAATCAGATACACTTTATATTCCGCGAGATTGGGATATTCATTTGCATCGAATTCCTTATACACCGCTTTGGCAGTTTCTTTTGTGAGTTCCTCGCCGACCGGAATCAGATTTTCAGGAAGAAGTACCGTTCCGTATACGGTCGGGGTATATCCGCTAGCGATGTAAAGGTCTCCGGCGTCCGAGTCGACCATGGTGCCGAACATCAGGCCTTGCGGTTCGGATGTCCTTATCTTGGCTCCGTCATGAAGTATAATTCCCTTGGCCAGCTCAAGCCCGTCAATCGCAGACAGCAGTTCATTGTACGAGTCAGCAAAGTCCGTATTCACATCGGTCAGTGTGAAATCGTTAATCACAAAGCTCAGACCGGGGTCGCCGTTATAATCGACATCCTGGTCAATACGCAGGTATTCAACATGGACCTTGTAATCGAGAGGCGCCAAATAGGTGTTTACATATTCCTGCGCATACTCTTTGGTAAGCAAATCCGCCAGATTTATTTCATTAATATAATAAGAATCGCTACCCGGAGTTGCATAACTGTCCCCCGAAATTATCCACGGGATTGATATAT
>JAAYKB010000029.1 GCA_012522615.1 Clostridiales bacterium | reverse complement strand
GGGGCATTCGCTGGGCGGAGCGGCGGCACTCGGCATCGGGCGAATGAGAAGTGACATCGGGGCAGTTGTTTCTTTAGAAGCGCCTTTCATGTGCGACATCCTCGGTGTAGAAAACGACGGGTTTGTATTTATGGATGCAGCATATCCTGTACCTGTTCTAAATGTGTACTCGGACAGTTCATGGCCTTATCTTGTGCAATGGCCGCAATACGGTGAAAATGTGCGATTGCTCTCCGACTCGGACAAAGATGTATACAACCTACACATAGCAGGTGTCGGACATCTGTCGCTGACCGATTTGTCTCTTGCTTCTCCTATACTTACGCGCATTTTAAACGGACACGCTTCTTCTGTTAGTGCCGAGGAATGCTTGCAAAGAATCAACAAAGAGTGCTTAGCGTTTTTCGATTATTATTTGAAAGGGATTGGAGTGTTTGAGATTGTGGGCAGGTTATAATGAACCTGCCCACAACAAAAGCTTTATACCACGTAATACCATTTAAGCTGATTGTATCGGCTAAAACAAAAGAAGCGCCTCCTTCAAAAACGAATGACACGCTTCCCGTTGTGAAACACTGGTAAAAAGATACCGATGGTCGCGAACTGTAAACTATAAACGAATAAGAACCCCACCCGCCAATCGGAGATTGCGGGCGGGTCCCCGGGAACCTTGTCACTTCGCAATATACCATCATGCTAAGAGAACAGCGGCTTGCCTTTCATGAAAAAGTTCATGGCCGATTGTATGCTTTTCTCCCAGAAAATCCAATCGTGATAGCCCGGCCATTCTTCATAAACAAAAGGAATACCGCACTTGTTAAGATGCTCGCGGAAATTCTTATTGTCTTCGTACAGTGAATCGGACAGGCCGCAACTCAAATACACCCTCGGGCAGCCCTTTTTTGCCGCCTTTTCCGCCAAAGGATATAGATCGTCCTCCGGTTTTATAACCCCGTCGTTTATACCGATACATTCCTCGCGGGTTACCGAGGGCGTATCCGATAACAGGCGGGAATGGATATTGACCGCGCCCGAAAAACTGGCAACCGCGTTAAAGCGTTCCGGATACCGGAGCGCCGTTTTTAAAGCGCCGTATCCCCCCATCGACAGCCCGGCAATAAAATTATCTTCCTTGCGGTCCGAAATATGGAACATATTGCGGCAAATCTTCGGAAGGTCTTCCGCAATATATGTAAAATACCTTGAGCCATGCGCCATATCGGTATAAAAGCTTCTCTGCGCCTCCGGCATTACCACGGCTACATTGGCGAGCTCTGCATAATATTCGACATTTGTTCTTCTAAACCATGCCGAATGGTTGTCCGAAAGGCCGTGGAGCAAATAAACCACCGGCACTCCGGAACCGGTTTTATCTTTTGCCCCTCCCTCGGGTATGGAAACAGCCAGCGACGTCATCATTCCCAGCGCGGGCGAGTATATTGTTCCTTCAAAAAAAGCCATTTATAATCGCTCCTTTCTTATTATATTCCTATTCAATTTCTATTAAATTCTTATAAATGCTCTTTGTCGGCGGCGAATCGGGAATAAGCACCGCGTTTGCCGCTTTTTCATAGAAAGCGTTTGCGCCGTCCATCCAACCGACTATTGCGTAAGCATAACCGTCGTTTCTCATCGCATGGAGGCAGGACAGCAGCAAGGCCGAACCCGTCTTGTTTCCGCGCTCCGACTTCATTACCCCGATCGGTCCGAAAAAGCCTTTGGCTGTCGCGTTATAACAGGAAAAACCGACAAGCTTTTTGTCTTTAACGGCTATAAAACAGGTTACCGGGTTATTATGGAGAGCGTAATCACACTCGTTTGCCCAGTTTTCGTTAAACTCCTCCCTTACGAACTTCAGTATCCTGCTGGAATCTACCGGATTTGCCCTTTTTATCAGTGTGCCGTTCAGCACAGCGGGAATTTCAGGTATGTCATACAGTTTCACCAGCATATCGGACATATTATTTCCCCCCCTCAGAATAAAATTAATTTCTGGTCATATTCTTAAATAGCTTGTCGCCTTTACGGTCAGACCGTCAACCGTGATATCGCTATTGCCGTAATTGACATATAGCACGGTTCCGTCGTCATATGTTATCTTTCGCAGTTCTCCGATAATTTCATGCTTTTCAATCAGCCTTTCTTCCAGCCCTCCCAATGCCTTGCCTATATATTCCAAATCCGAAATCATGGTATCCTTCCATTCGGAATAGCTGATGTTATACAGATAATTATACTCGGTATTTACGATTTTGTTGTCGAGCTCGTAAGCTATCCTGTATTTGGGCGTGCTTCCTGTTTCAATTATCTTAAG
>JAAYKB010000183.1 GCA_012522615.1 Clostridiales bacterium | reverse complement strand
GTCTCAATCTCGGCCAGCTTTTTCTCTATATCAATGCGCGCAAACAGCGGTTCGGGCGTCCCGACCGAAAAGCTGCCGGAGGCGCCGAATCCCCCCGTTACCGAATTCATTTCGGCAAGGTCTTCGGGAAAGCCAATCTGTTTGAGCATATTTTCCGAGGTGGCCGGCATCATCGGTTTTAAAAGTATGGCGAGAATACGGATACATTCAATAAGGTTATACAGCACATCATTGAGCCGCCCGCGGCTTTCCTCGCTTTTGGCAAGAATCCACGGGGTAGTTTCGTCAATATATTTGTTGCAGCGGCGAGCCAGCTCCATAACGGTGTCGGCGGCATCGGCCGTCCGATATTCGTCCATCAGGCGGATATATTCGCCTACCGCAGATTCTGCAGCCGCTATCAATTCTGGGTCGGTACCCTCCCGGGCGGCGGGGCGGGTCACGCTTCCGCCAAAATACTTGTTTGCCATGGCAATACTGCGATTTACGAGGTTGCCGAGGGTGTTGGCAAGGTCGGCGTTGTATTTTGCAATCATGCTTTCATATGTGATAGAGCCGTCCTGTGCAAAGGGAATTTCGGACAGCAGATAATTTCGAACGGCATCTACCCCAAAATGGCGGGCAAGATGGTCTGCGTAAATAACATTTCCTCTGGACTTGCTCATCTTGTCCTCGCCGACCAGTAGCCACGGGTGTCCGAGTACCTGCTTCGGAAGAGGCTCGCCCAGCGCCATCAGGATAATAGGCCAGTAGATGGTATGAAACCGGACAATATCCTTGCCGATTACATGCAGGTCGGCAGGCCAGTATTTATGGTAAAGCTCCGAACTGCCGTCGGGATTGTAGCCGATTCCGGTGATGTAGTTGGACAGGGCGTCAAGCCAGACATAGGTTACATGCTTGGGATCGAATTCGACCGGGATTCCCCATGTGAACGAGGTGCGGGAAACGCAGAGGTCGGAAAGCCCGGGCTTGAGGAAATTATTAATCATCTCGGCGCGGCGGGAGTCCGGCTTGAAGAAATCGGGATTGCTCTCATAATACTCCATCAGCCTATCCTGATACTTGCTAAGCCGCAGGAAATATGCCTCCTCGCGCGCGTCCGAAACCTCGCGCCCGCAGTCGGGGCATTTACCGTCCTTGAGCTGAGAGGACGTGAAAAAAGACTCGCAGGGAACGCAGTATTTTCCTTTATATTCGCCTTTATATATGTCGCCCTGGTTATACAGCTTTTTGAAAATCTTCTTTACCGCAGCCTCATGGTCGGCGTCGGTGGTGCGGATAAAACGGTCATAGCTTGTATTCATGCAGTCCCACACAGCTTTTATCTGTTCGGCAACGCCGTCTACATACTCACGCGGACTTAACCCATGCTCCTTTGCACATTCCTCAATCTTCTGCCCGTGCTCGTCGGAGCCTGTAAGAAAAAACACGTCAAAACCCATCATCCGCTTGTAGCGCGCTATGGTATCGGCAAGCACCGGATCATAGGTGTTGCCGATGTGTGGTTTGCGGGATGTATAGGCTATGGCGGTTGTAATATAAAACTTCTTGTTGTCCACGATGACCCCTCCTGCAGTTCCCCTGTTTTTGGGAAAACATTATATTCATATATTTTACCAGATTGATTCAAAAATACAAGGGCGGAAATGGAGACGGGCGGAGAAACAAACCTGGATATTGCATTTAGTACATAATTATATATACTATGAACCATACCTTTGTCAGCAGTCTGAAGGGGACGGCTTGCCGTCCCCTTCAGAAGATGATGTATTCGGTTTTTAAATATTTTTCAAAAGCGCCTCCACCGCGTCGGCGGCGCCGTCCAGCTCTTCACACAAGACACGTTCTATCTCTCCGCTATC
>JAAYKB010000182.1 GCA_012522615.1 Clostridiales bacterium | reverse complement strand
TCTTTTTAACGAAGGATTGTCGTTTCTTTTTGTACTCTTATTTAGATTGTTTAATTATCCATTATTCGTCAGCGCAAGCGACTTCATTATCCAAAACAATCTGTCGAATAAATTCGACAGGATTTTTGTTTTGGTGCGGGTGAGTTGTGTTGTTTGAAAAAGCAGCCTGTGTAAGCTATACGGCAAATAAAGCTCTACAGTACCTTTATAAAAATTTTAACATATTTGCAGCTTCTGATTTGATGGCCGTTTCACCACCATTTTCAACGCAATAGTTATAATGATTTTTTGCTTCATCCAAACGTCCGGTCTTATAATAAATCTTAGCTAATCTAAAATGAATATCAAGAAGAGAAAGCGGTGTATTCTTCGGAAAAGTTTGAGCGAGTTGTTGTTTGCTATGTATTTCCGCAATCTTGTAATCGCCAAGCGCCATAGCCCGATCACTTTTTAGGATTATATCAGACATCATTTTTGTTATCGGATCCATTTTCCTATTTTGCACTTCGCCGAAAAGTTGTTCGGCCTCTTCTATTTTTCCTATACTGAACAACACAGAGGATTTCAGAAGGTTTACAAAAGGCTTTTTCTTCTCGGAAGCAATGGAAAGCATTTTTTCAAGGGTTTCAAGTTCACGTTCGGTATCTCCCAAAGCATCATATGCTGTTACCACCAATATTAAAACATCAAAGTCAGGTTTGGATACAACATTTTCAGAAGAATCACGCTTTTCTTCATACAGATGTATAAATTCGGCAGGACGCAACTGATGATTAACAAGTTTGTTACCAATATTAATCAATTTGCCTTTTCCCTCAGAGTATCGACCGATTTTGCCAAAAAAAACGCCAAGAAGAAAACACACAAAGCCAAGAATGATTATAAACTTGTTTTCTATACTAAATAATTTGAATATAACCGCTATAACAAAGGAAAGCGCACCTAAAGCGAAATATGTACCTATCAAAAGCCGGATCTTTTTGAGTGCTTTTCGTGTTAAAAACATATGCTAAGTCTCCTAAAATTTTAGATTATCGTTTGATGAATTTTAACATGTATTACTCGATTTCACAATATAAAAAATGAGTATTCATAACTCACTGACAATCCGCCGGACTGTCGGTCACTACGATCCCTTCAAGTCCCTGCATTATTGATATATAAACAAATAAGAGGATATCGCCTTTGACTTTTCCCTCTCATTTTTTATGATTCGCTGATAAAAAAGATGACTTCCCAGCGCTGGGTATAAAAGAAAAAGCCACGCACCAAGGTCGGTGCGTGACTTGTGTCCAACTTCCATCCTTTGGTGCGGGTGACAGGATTTGAACCTGCACGGATATCCACCAGATCCTAAGTCTGGCGCGTCTGCCAATTCCGCCACACCCGCATATTTCATGTTGTGCCTGCCCTGCAAATCATTGTTCCATGCAGAAAACAACGCCCTGATATATTAGCACAAATCCGCTCATATGGCAACACTAATAATACGGTTTTTCGTATTTTATGCGGGTCGCGTTTTATGTATAAAGCTCAGCGGGCGGAAAGGGTATCAAAACTGATTTCATCAAGCTTATTCGTAACAAGCCTTGTCACTTCATCAAAAACCGAGCGGAAGGGACATTCCGATGTCGTATTGCAGTTGCAGCTATAATCACCGTCCATGCAACGGCTGAATCTGTAGGGGCCTTCAACCGCCTCTATTACCTGCCGCAGAGTAATATCCCGCGGCAGGCGTGAAAGGGTATAACCGCCCCGGGCTCCTTTATAAGACTTAACAATCCCTGCCGCCACAAGCTTGCGCATGATTTTCAGGGTGAAGCGCAGGGAAACCGAGGTTCGTTCGGCAATCGTCTGTGCGTCAAGCCGTCTGTCGGCGTCAAGATTGCCGGAACCGACTTCGGTTGCAAGACAATGAACAATTCTTACGGCGTAATCCGATTCAAGATTTATATGCATATCAAGACCCTTGCCCTTTCTGAAATTATTATTCGAGAAAGTCCTTAAGCTTCTTGCTTCTGCTGGGATGGCGCAGCTTGCGGAGGGCTTTCGCCTCGATTTGACGTATGCGTTCACGCGTTACGTCAAACTCCCTACCGACCTCCTCCAGCGTGCGGGGACGTCCGTCCTCAAGACCAAAACGGAGCTTTAAGACCTTTTCCTCCCTAGCGGTAAGGGTTGATAAAACATCACCCAGCTGTTCTTTAAGCAGGGTGTGGGACGCCGCGTCTGCGGGCGCGGGGGCGTCATCATCGGGAATAAAGTCGCCGAGATGGCTGTCCTCCTCCTCACCGATAGGCGTTTCAAGAGAAACCGGCTCCTGCGCGACACGCATGATTTCACGCACCTTATCAACCGCCATATCAAGCTCCTCCGAAATCTCCTCGGCGGTAGGCTCATGACCGTTTTTATGCAGGAGCTGACTCGAAACCTTTTTCACCTTATTGATGGTTTCAACCATATGGACGGGAATCCTTATCGTGCGCGCCTGATCGGCAATGGCGCGTGTGATTGCCTGACGAATCCACCATGTCGCATAGGTCGAGAACTTGAATCCCTTGGTGTAATCGAATTTTTCCACAGCCTTGATAAGACCGAGGTTTCCTTCCTGAATAAGGTCAAGGAACTGCATGCCCCGTCCCACATAACGCTTTGCGATGCTTACGACAAGCCTGAGATTGGCCTCCGACAAGCGTTTTCTGGCATATTCGTCACCGTCGGTAATCCTGATTGCAAGCTCAATCTCCTCTTCCGGAGTAAGCAGCGGAACCCGCCCGATTTCCTTCAGATATACCTTTACCGGGTCGTCAATCGCAATGCCTTCGACATTGGAGGAAACATCAATATCATCCGTTTCCGGCGTTTCAAGCGCAAAATCAATATCCGAAAAAACCTCGGACTCAAAATCATCGACTATTTCAATATTTTGCGACTCGAGCATATCATAAATTTTATCCATCTGCTCAGGATCAAATTCGATATCCTCAAGCGCATCCAGTATTTCCTGGGTCGTCAGCTTACCCTTGGCACGCCCCAGTTCAATCAGTTCGCGTATAATAGTCTTGCGGTCTTTTTTTGCGGTCGCGCCGTTTGCGGCGTTTTCCTGCGTTGCCGCGGCCGTTTCAGACTCTTTTGGCGTATTTCCGGATTGAGAAGAGTTTATTTCTGCGGTTTCTATAGTAGCCCCTTCTTCCTGTTCGTCAAAAATATCTTCTTCCGGCAGATTTTGCATATGGTTGCTCATTAGTTTTCCTCTTTCTTAATATTTCTTTTCCGCTTTTTATTTTTTTATTAATATATTGCAAAAACAGTTTGCATATTACTTTCTTTGAGACCTCAGAACATCAAGCATCTCGTTGATTTTGTCCTCCGGCAATTGGTCGGGATTATTGAATGCCAGCATACTATGCTCATTTTTTATAATATCGGCATATTCGGCGGCCAGCTCGGTTGTGCAGACATTTTCGCGTGCGTTTTGCACCATTCTTGAGATGTATGCCATTTCGTCGTCTTCATAGTCGGATGACAAAAACGCAAGATCGATTAATTGTCCCTCATTAAACCGGCTTAGCAGGCGCTCGTAAAGCCCTTTATTAAAGTCGGTAACCATGGATTCGGGGTTTAGTCTCTGCGAAACAGACTTGATAAAATCGGGATGAAGAATCAAAAGGCCAAGCAAACCTTCCTCCGCCCTCGCCGCCCGAAGATGGGTCGCCGCCTGCGGATTCACCTTCCGCATTACGCCCTCGGACTGCTTAACCGCATGGGACAGCTCCTGCTTTTGATGCTTTTTAATATCCGATTTTTGATAACGGCTTATCTGGTCCAATATCGCCTGCTTGCTCACAGAGAGCTCTGCAGACAGCTTTCCGGCATATACATCCCTTTCAATCGGGTTGTTGAGCCTCGATAAAAGTATAGCCGCTTCTCTTAGATATGATACACGCCCGTCGGTGGTATCCAATGAATGCATCCTGCCAAGCTCAATAAGCTGGTATTCAATATCATTCGAGGACCGGTCAATCAGCAGCTTAAACCTCTCGGCGCCGTACGTTTTTATGAATTCGTCAGGGTCCTTTCCGTTCGGTATTGTAATGACGCGTATATGCATACCCGTTTTCCTCAGAAGCGATATCGCACGCTGGGCACCTTTCTTTCCGGCGGAATCGGAATCGAAAACCAGAATGGCCTCGCTTGCATATCGGGCAACCAACCTTGCATGTTCCTCGGTAAACGAAGTACCGAGCGCCGCAACAGAGTTTGTAAATCCGGCCTGATGCAGGGCGATGACATCCATATATCCCTCGCACAGAATCAGGCTGTTTTCTTTGGAAGCCTTGGCAAAATTCAGGGCAAATAAACCGTTTGTCTTTTTAAAGACTAATGTGTCGGATGTGTTGATATATTTTGGCTTTGAATCATCAAGCACCCGTCCTCCGAAGGCTATCACACTGCCCCTTATATCTATGATTGGTATTATAACACGGTTGCGAAAAATGTCGTAATAATTGCCGGTTCGGCTGCTTTTGGCGACAAGAAAGGCCGCTTTTAACTCGTCATCGTTATATTTCTTTTTTCTCATATAATCAAGCAGCGCATGAAAGCTGTCCGGAGCGTATCCGAGCCCAAACCGTTTTATGGTCTGATCCGTGTACCCTCGGCTGTAATAATATTCAAGTCCCACACGGCCCTCGGGAGCATACAGGCACTGGTGAAAAAAGCGCGCCGCGTCGCGGTTTGCTTCGAGTATACGCATTCTTAGCTTAGAAATCGTATCGTCCGTATGCTCATCGGGCATTTTCAGTCCCGCCCGGTCGGCAAGAAAGCGCACCGCGTCGATATAGCTCAGGTTTTCGATTTTTTTGATAAAGGTTATTACATCCCCGCCCGCCCCGCAGCCAAAGCAATAAAATGAGGAGGTTTCGGAGTAAACGGTGAAGGACGGGGTTTTCTCTCCGTGAAAAGGGCACAGCCCGACGGAATTGCGCCCCCTTCGCTTTACCCGTACATAGGAGGAAACAACATCATCAATCGGATTGCGGCTTATCAATTCCTGCAAAAAAGCATCCGGCAGCGGCATGGCGTTTCCTCCTTTTCTTTAATAATCCGGCAAATTGCCGACAACAGAATATAAAATGCAATAATAGTATACCACTACCCAGTAAAGTTAATCCCCTTTACTTCCCAACAGCGAGGTATAAATAAGCTATGATATACGTCCAAAAGGTAATTATCGGTCATTCCGGCAATATAGTCGCAGACGGCGCGCTCGGTTCCCTCACGCTCCATAATTCCGTGGTATTCCCCGGGTAATCGTTCGGGGTTTGAGACATAAAAGCTGAACATCCTTTTAATCAGTCCGTCAACCTTAACCTCCTCGCCCTTAGCAACCGGATTGTAGTAGACGGCTTTAAACATAAATTCGTGAAGCTGGTCAAAGGCTTCCGCAATCTGCGGAGCCATACGGATTGTATCCCCGCTGTTTTCTACAATAGAGGATACAAGGGTGTCAATGCGGGTGGTCCGCCTGTCACCCAAAGTCTCCCTGATATCCCGGGGGATATCGGATTCGGATAAAACACCTGCGCGTATGGCATCGTCAATGTCGTGGTTTATGTAAGCAATGCGGTCGGATATGCGGACGATACTGCCTTCAAGGGTCTCTGACTGGTCTCCGCTGGTGTGGCGCATGATGCCATCGCGCACCTCCCACGTAAGATTAAGCCCCCTCCCCTCGTTTTCGAGAGACGAAACCACACGGACGCTTTGTTCATAATGCCTGAACCCGTCCGGCATCACGTCGTTCAAGGCGCGTTCTCCGGCATGGCCGAAGGGCGTATGCCCCAAATCATGCCCGAGCGAAACGGCTTCGGTAAGATCCTCGTTGAGCAAAAGGGCGCGCGAAATGGTTCTCGCGATCTGCGATACCTCAAGAGTGTGGGTCAATCTTGTGCGGTAATGGTCGCCTTCGGGAGATAAAAACACCTGTGTTTTATGTTTAAGTCTTCTGAACGCCTTGCAATGAAGGATCCGGTCACGGTCACGCTGAAAATCGGTTCGATACGGACACGGCTGTTCTTCCCTTTCTCGCCCGCGGCTCTGAGACGACAGGGCGGCAAGCGGGGATAAAATCTGTCTTTCAAACCCCTCACTGCGTTCTCGGATGGTCATACCTATTCACATCCTTTTTCCGCTCGATGCGGATATGCTTGTCCGGAAACGGGCTTCACTATATTTATACGTGAAACCCTTGTCTTTTTCCTGCTTGTTTGATAAAATTCCAACTATTTTTTACAATCTATTCATTATCAAAGGGCGCATATTCCTCGCCCGTTATCTTCATGGCTAAACTGCCCGAGCTGTATTCGGTAATCTGGTGCTGCAATCCCTCTGCCTGATTTTCTGGTATGAGCAGCTCTATTTCCACCGACTCGGCAAAGCGTGTATCCTTGATAATTCCTCCGGATTCGGGTATTAATGCCGCAAGCCTGCCGTATTGGGTGTAATCGCATGAAACCACCGAACGCAGGCAGTATTTCATGGTAACTACGCCGCCCGCGTCCACAGCAAGCTTTGCGCTGTGTGAATAGGCTCTTACAAGCCCTCCGGTACCAAGCAGAGTCCCGCCGAAATAACGCGTAACAACCACAGCGCAATCGGTGAGCCCTTCTTTTAAAAGCACATCAAGGACGGGATAACCCGCCGTACCCTGCGGTTCACCGTCATCCGAGTATCTTCGTACCTGCCCTTGACGCAGAACATAGGCGTATACATTATGCTTTGCGTCCCAGTATTTTTTACGAATATCGCTTATAAACTTCAAGGCCTCTTCCTCATGCTCCGCCGGACAGATTGTGCCGATAAAGCGTGATTTCTTCTCGACAAATTCACTTTCGGCAAGGCGGCAAACCGTTCGGTAACTGTCCATTCAATCCCTCCGTTTCGGCTGTTACATACCGTTATTCTGCAATATTCACGGAAAAATCACTATTAGAATGGGCAGCGCAAAAGCGCTGCCCGATAATCAATCAGCCTATTTCTCTTCGCTTATACCAAAACGCTTCTTAAAGCGATCAACCCGCCCGCCGGTGTCTACCAGCTTCTGTCTGCCGGTAAAGAACGGGTGGCACTTCGAGCATATTTCCACACGGATATTCTGTTTGGTGGATTTGGTTTTAATGACCTCGCCGCACGCGCAGGTTATCGTTGTGTCCGCATACTGCGGATGAATATTCTCTTTCATTTATGTCACCTCTTTCGGGAAACCAAAGCATTATAACGCAAGAATGATAGCACAACCGGACAAAAAAAGCAAGAATAATATCTGTGAAAATTTTGAAATTCCCTATTTTATATTCTGGAATAGCCGTAGCTGTTTACAATCGCGTCTATTTTCTGCTTGTTTTTACACATCTGGCACTCCATTGACGGCATCGAGTGGTAATTCGGGATATCCTCCTCGGTAAATATTGCGTTTACGGGAAGGTCGTTCGATTCACGGATTGCGCTGAACACGGCCGAGATTCCGACCAATCGTCCGCTGTAATACTGCAGACAGTCGATAGAGCGCGAAATAGTCTTGCCGGTTGAGGCCGAGGAGATAAGCAGGAGAATATTTTTGCCCCAAACCATTTTTTGAGTATTATCGCGGAAGATCATCTGATTGTTTGCGTTCAATTCGGGCGTGAGCACGCATATATCGTTTCCGCTGTTCATAATCAATGAACCTGATTGCGACAAGGCGTCGGCAAGAAAGGCGCCGATAGTCTCGGTACCTTCAAGACAGATAATGGTGTCGATTGGGGTTGTCGTGAGATACTGTTTTGCAAGCTCACTCGCCGCAGCCTTTGCCATCTTGTGGCGGCTTTTTATGCTGGTTAGGTCTACATAATAGTTGACATGTGAATGGTTGGTAGCAAAGTGCCCCGGAATGATACCTATTTTTATTTCTTTGTTGCTGCGGGAACGTATCTCCTGAAGTCTTGTTTCCATTGCTTTGCCTCCTCCAAGGCGATTACAGTCCAAACGCCTTTTTCTTTATTTTATCACAATAATCTCACAGTATCAACCAACCTTTTGTCAAAATACGGTTTATTCAAGACGTTCGGTTTTTTCGAAAAGGGTCAAGTACAAAACCTGACCCGAGAAATGATGACATTGCAGTTCTATAACGGTGCTTCGCTGACGAATGGTTCAAGAATTTGCAAGCAAATAAAAGATGCTTTTATGCAAATATCAAATAACATAGGTACAATATTTACATCTATAATCATGTCGAATATGGTATGATTTGTTAATCAAGTGCTGAAAATTCAGGTTCTAAGTTCAGGATCCCTGCATTTACTAGACTTTTTTATTTGTTAATAAAAAGGAGTTAATGGTTTGAATAAACTTTTCCTATAGCCGTTTAATCTAAAGATTATTGGTTTTAAAATAACGGGTTAAGGAATCTGTGCTGAAATAATAAGAACTATTTAGAATTGTTTTGTGACAATAATGAAATAAAACGCTCCAAATAGTTTGCTAAGAAAAGATATGATATTGCTTCATTACCGTCCGATGTCTTAAAATCCGCATAAACATGGAGACAACAACTACTTTCACTATAAGGCTGAATAGTGATTAAGCAGATCATTCTAAATTTTTCAAGAGATAATATAGTAGCTTGTGCTGTTAACAATTGCGGTATTATTACAACCTTATCAGCGTTATCGCTCTTTATATTTGGTTTTTCATAAGACAATAATGCAGCTAAAGCAGAATCAAACGCTTTTTCTGGAGATACTTGTAAAACATTTGTGGTGTAGTGCATAAAATCCACTCCAATCATATAACAGATACTAAAACTACCTATTTGATTCTAAAGACATATTAAATCTATCAAAAAACATAGCCGAAAAATCAATAAATGGGCCTCCTCCAGCGAGTGTTGTTGGACTAGCATATTCTGTATAAATAGTAAGTAGACACATGTTTTCACCTTCTGGACGAACCGTTAAAATACAGGCAAAATTGTGAGAACCATATTGTACCTTTGAATAAGCGGATAATAGTCTAGGAAATACATATCGTCTAGAAGGAGAGTTTTCTTTAACCGAAGATGCACTATCTAAAGAGCCGTATCCGCTTGTATTTGAAAAAGAATACAGTACCTCTTGTGCACAGGTATATAAATTTATAGCAGGACAATTAATTGAAACCGTTATTTCCAAGATTTCCAGTCACCAATTTGTTTTTGCTTTTGCCGGTATATCGCAACATTACGGCAATATCAAATAGCGCTTAACGCCTGGTCGATATCGGCTATTATATCATCGGGATGCTCGATTCCTACCGAAAAACGGATTAGGTCGGGCGTGATTCCGGCGGCGGCAAGCTGCTCGTCGCTCATCTGTCTGTGGGTAGTGCTTGCCGGATGCAAAACGCAGGTCCTCAAATCGGCTACATGAATTACTATGGACGCCAGCTTCAGGTTTTCCATAAAGCGGCAGGCCGCCTCTCTCCCGCCCTTAACCCCGAATGAGATTACTCCTGACGTCCCCTTAGGCAGATATTTTTTCGCGAGATTATAGTATTTATTGCTCTTCAGTCCGGGATAATTTACCCATTCTATCCGACTGTCTTTTTCAAGGAATTCCGCAACCTTCTGTGCATTCGAGCAGTGGCGCTCCATACGAAGATGCAGGGTGTCGATTCCCTGACTCAGGTAAAACGAATTCATGGGACTCGGCGCCGCTCCGATATCGCGGATTAAATGCGTGCGGCACTTTGTAATATATGCGGCCCTGCCAAAACTCTCGGTATATGTAAGCCCGTGATAGGTTTCATCAGGCGTGCTCAGCCCGGGAAACCTATCCGAAGCCGCCCAATCAAAATTACCGCTGTCGACAATAGCCCCGCCAAGCGCCGTGGCATGACCGTCGAGATATTTCGAGGTGGAATGAACAACTATATCGGCGCCGAACTCGAACGGCCTGCAGTTAATCGGAGTCGGGAATGTGTTGTCCACAATCAGCGGAACGCCGTGCTTATGAGCAATATAGGCAAATTTCTCGATATCGAGAACACTCAGACCCGGATTTGAAAGGATTTCCCCGAAAACCAGCTTTGTATTCGGACGGAACAAGGAGTCAAGCTCATCCTCGCCGGCCTCCGCGCTTACGAAGGTAACGTCAATCCCCATCTCGCGCAGGGTTTTGTTAAACAGGTTGAACGTCCCTCCGTAAATCTCTACCGTACTGATGATATGGTCGCCGCTGTTCGCAATGTTTATAACAGACATCAAGCAGGCCGACTGACCCGACGATGTCACCAAAGCCCCTATGCCGCCCTCAAGCGCGGCTATCTTGGCTTCGACCGCTCCGGTTGTAGGGTTGGACAGGCGTGTGTAAAAATCCCCGCTTATCTTCAAATCAAACAAATCACCCAGGGTGTCGGCGCTGTCGTATTTAAAGGTTGTGCTCTGGATAATCGGAAGGACGCGCGGATCGCCGTTTTTAGGCTTCCACCCCTCCTGTATGCACTTGGTTTCTATATGCCATTCCGGTTTCATTTTTATATAAGCCTCCCAGACTGCTGTTATGTTTTAATAATATTTATAAGATACCATATATTTCATGGAAATACAATTATAAAAAAATAAAATGTCCAAGCCTCTTTGAACCTTTGAATATTTATTTTTCGGGGCGGCAGGTTATGCCGTCACGCTTTTTGTGTCCTGATTTGATTTAATAAAACCATAAGTTTTACATATATCGTCAAGACATGCACAACTTGTACGAATACAACTTGGACACTGTATTTTTAAAACACATATAATGAACTGAAAACCCAAAGAAAGGAGCTCAATAAATGAATCAACCCGGCAGCGATTGGCCAAAATTAGCAATCGCGATAATACCTGTTCAGGAGTACGGTGAAACATTTCCGCCCGCAGAAGCTCTCAGAAGAGGTACGTTATTCCCCGAGCTTTATCGTCCATATGATCCCAAGAGAAGGTGGGAAGGTCTATGACTACCAGATATAACGAGGAATTTGAAAAATTGATGGCATTGCAGTTTGCAATCGTAGAGTTAAACTTGTTTTTGGATACACATCCGGAAAGCGAACAGGCTTTACAGGACTACAACAGGTTAATAGAACAGTTTGAGGTGGCAAAAAAAATGTATATAGAAAAACACGGACCATTGGTAAACTTCGGATACGGAAAAAGCAGGTTCCCATGGCAGTGGGTCAACGAACCCTGGCCTTGGGATATGTGAGGGGAGGAAAAATAAATGTTTCTATATCAAAAAACCTTACAATTTCCGGTCAGGGTAGATTCCACCAACCCTGCCTTGGCGGAATTGATACTCGAACAGCTCGGCGGCGCCGACGGTGAAGCGGCAGCCGGTTTGCGCTATCTGACCCAGCGTTATTACATGCCCCTGCCCGAAGCCCGTGCCCTTCTTACCGACATAGGCACCGAAGAGCTCAGCCATTGGGAGATGATAGCAACAATTGTCTGGAAGCTTGTGGAGCACGCATCCGACGAGCAGATTAAAAACTCGCCCTATGCCGCCCACTTTGCAAACCACGGCCGGAATCCATTCCCGCATAATGCTGCCGGCGTGCCTTTTACCGCGTCATATTTCAACGCAAAAACCGACCCGA
The DNA here is from genome assembly GCA_012522615.1 of Clostridiales bacterium. GTDB lineage: Bacteria > Bacillota > Clostridia > Oscillospirales > Acutalibacteraceae > Avimonas. Next base: position 7,142 of record JAAYKB010000182.1, on the reverse strand, counting down.
TAGCCGATTTGCACGAGGATATGGCGGCCGAGCAGAAAGCTCGCGCAACATATGAACACCTTATCCGCATGTCAAACGATCACGGTGTCAACCAAGCGCTCTCATTCCTGCGCGAACGTGAGGTGGTTCACTTCCAGCGTTTCGGCGAAATGCTGAACAAGGTTCAGGATTACATGTTCTCAAACAAGCACAAATACGACAACATGAAAATGGATAACATGGTAATGGAAAATAATGTAATGCGCTGATTCACATAATATTCAACATAACCGGGACGGTTTTTCCGTTCCGGTTATGTCTATATAACAAAATATTGAACTAAGCATGCCGCAAACATCAAAATATGTTGACTCAACCTTTGAATAAAGCTATAATAAAAAATCAAGAATATGCAAGTATTGCCTTTTTGGCATAATGATTGAGAGGTTTAAGCGATGACCGGAGCCTTGGCCATGGTGAAATGTCTGGAACAGGAAGGTGTGCGGATTGCATTCGGGTACCCCGGTGCTGCAATCTGTCCTTTTTACGATGCCCTGATTGACAGCGGTATTCACCATGTCCTTGTTCGCACCGAACAAAATGCCGCCCACGCCGCAAGCGGATATGCGAGAATTTCCGGTGTTCCCGGCGTCTGCATTGCGACCTCCGGCCCCGGCGCCACGAACCTCCTGACAGGCATTGCTTCGGCTTATATGGATTCAATCCCTCTTGTGGTGATAACCGGACAGGTTCGCAGCGACCTGCTGGGGCGTGATGTGTTTCAGGAAGCCGACATAACCGGCGCCGCCGAGCCCTTTACAAAGCATTCGTATCTTGTAAAACGCGCCGGCGACATCCCGCGTATTTTCAAGGAGGCGTTTCATATTGCCTCAACGGGGCGCCCGGGTCCGGTTTTGATTGATATTCCGATTGATGTTCAAAAAACAGAAATTCCGGATTTCGATTATAATATTCCGGTTGATATTATCGGGTATAAACCGCGTTCGCTTGGAAATTCCCTGCAGATAAAAAAGGTTATTGAAGCCTTAAAGGAATGTCATAGGCCGATTCTCTGCGCCGGCGGCGGCGTGTTTTCGGCCAAGGCGCTTGATGAACTGCGCGGTTTTGTCGAAAAATGTGAAATCCCCGTAATCTGCACCATGATGGGCATAGGTTTGCTTCCCTCAGATCACCCGCTTAACCTCGGGATGCTGGGAAGTCACGGATGTGTTCCCGCAAACAAAGCGATACGCGATGCCGACCTTGTTATTCTCGCCGGTGCGAGGGTGGGTGACCGTGCGGTTGCCTCCCCCGGTCAGGTTGCTGAACGCGCCGTGGTTGTTCATATTGATATCGACCCTGCCGAAATCGGCAAAAATATGCCCGCCCACATACCGATTGTCGGGGATCTGCGTCTCGTTCTCTCCGAACTTTCAAAAAACTGCGATTGGAAAGCGCCAGCCGAGTGGGTCGAGCAGGTTACAGACAGAAAAGCCCGCTATTCAAAGGTCGAAATTCACGCAATCGAAGGCTATGTCGAACCGAAAAGCTTTATGCGGACATTGTCGCGTAAAATGGAGTCGGACGCCGTACTTTGCGCCGATGTCGGACAAAACCAGATATGGTCTGCAAACAACTTTGCCGTGCGCGACGGACGGTTCCTCACCTCCGGAGGTATGGGTACAATGGGTTATTCCATCCCCTGCGCCGTGGGCGCAAAGCTCGCTTCGCCCAAAAGACAGGTTTGCGCCGTATGCGGCGACGGCTCCTTCCAGATGAGCATGATGGAGCTCGGCACCGTTTGTCAGGAGGGTCTGGACTTAAAAATCGTGATCATGCACAATACCCGGCTCGGGATGGTAAGGGAGCTGCAGGACAGGCTTTATTCGTGCCGCCACTCGGCAGTCTATCTCGACGGAAGTCCCGATTTTGTCGCCGTTGCAAAGGCGTACGGTATACCCGCGGTAGCCGTTTCCTCGAACGAAGAAGCGGAATCTGCAATCGACGATATGCTGAAAAACGACGGCCCGTTTCTGATGGTATGTAGGATAAGCCCCGATTACCCGTCTCTTTGAAGATAGGAGGAGTGCCTTTTGAAGTACACAATGTCTGTCCTTGTTGAGAACCATGCCGGCGTTTTGTCCAAGGTTTCGGGCTTGTTTTCAAGAAGAGGATTCAACATCGACTCGCTTGCCGTCGGCATCACCGAGGACCCGTCGATATCCCGTATGACAATCGTTGTTGAGGGCGACGAATACATTGTTGAGCAGCTGGAAAAACAGCTGAACAAGCTGATTCCGGTTATCAAGGTAAAGGCCCTCGAGCCGAACGAAACGATTGCCCGCACCCTGTCCTTGATTAAAGTATCGACCGGAAAAGGCAAGCGCGAGGACGTTATGCGCATATCCGAACTGATGGGCGCCCGTATAGTCGATGTAACGGGCTCAACCTTAACACTCGAGTTTTCGGACACCGCCGACCGCACCGAAACCCTTGAAAACCTTCTCCGTCCGTACGGCATCAAAGAGATTGTCCGGACAGGGATAATCGCGCTGGAAAAGGGTCCTAACGCCACAAGGCCGTCCAAGCGTCCCCAGTAGGTATGGATTGTGCGAATCCTAAAGGATTCTGCATTGACATAAAATCTGCCGCGAAAACGGCACAGGAGGTAATAAACCATGGCAAAAATCTTTTATCAAAGCGACTGCAACCTCGGCGTTCTGAAAGGCAAGACTGTCGCCGTTATCGGATATGGCTCTCAGGGTCACGCTCATGCGCTTAACCTGCATGAAAGCGGCGTCGATGTTGTTGTCGGTCTCTATATCGGCTCCAAGAGCTGGAGCAAGGCCGAAGAGGCCGGTCTCAAGGTTATGACCGCAGCCGACGCCACAAAGGCCGCCGATGTCATAATGATACTGATTAACGACGAGCGTCAGGCCGACCTATACAAGAACGATATCGCTCCCAACCTTTCATCCGGCAAGGCTCTGGCATTTGCACACGGCTTCAACATCCATTTCGGGCAGATTAAGCCGCCGGCCGATGTTGACGTATTTATGATTGCCCCCAAAGGACCCGGCCATACCGTCCGCAGCGAATATCTTGATGGCAAGGGCGTCCCCTGCCTTGTCGCCATTCATCAGGATGCCACCGGACGCGCCCTTGATATCGCGCTTGCTTATGCCGCAGGCATCGGCGGAGCGCGCGCCGGCGTTCTCGAAACCACCTTCAAGGATGAAACCGAAACCGACCTGTTCGGCGAGCAGGCCGTGCTCTGCGGCGGCGTAACCGCCCTTATGAAGGCCGGCTTTGAAACACTGGTCGAAGCGGGATATGCTCCCGAAAACGCCTATTTTGAGTGCATACATGAAATGAAGCTTATCGTCGACCTGATCTACAAGGGCGGATTCTCAATGATGCGCTATTCCATTTCCGATACGGCCGAATTCGGCGATTATGAAACCGGCAAACGTCTTGTAACCGACGAAACCAAAAAGGAAATGAAGAAGATTCTCACCGAGATTCAGGATGGCACATTCGCTTCCAAGTGGATTAACGAAAACAAGGTCGGACGCTCCCACTTCAACGCCTGCCGCCGCATCGAAGCCGAGCATCAGCTTGAAGCAGTCGGCAGAGAACTGCGTAAAATGTACAGCTGGAACGAAGAATAATAATCAGCATCCTAAAAAACGGCTCTTTGACGCTTGTCAAAGAGCCGTTTTTGCGTGCTGTTATTCAGATTAACGATTTGCTGTTGGTCGGCAGAACAATCTCGGTAGCTCCCGAGGTATCGCTTTCCATGATTTCTTTAAACTTCTCGCCGTCCATCTTCTCATTAGTGAAAAGATACTGCGCAACCGCGTGCAGCTTATCCATATGGCTTGACAGCTTGCGTTCGGTTTCGGCATAACAGTCGTTGATAATTGCCTTTATCTCGGTATCTATCTTGGCCGCAATCTCCTCCGAATAGTTGCGGGTATGACCGAAATCGCGCCCGAGGAAAATCTCGTTGGAACTTGAGGAGCCGTAAAGAATCGGGCCTAAATTTTCCGACATACCGTATTTTATAACCATGTTTCTCGCGGTATCGGTGACGCGTTCTATATCGTTCGAAGCGCCGGTGGAAATGTCGTCAAGCACCAATGCTTCGGCCACACGTCCGCCCAGCATTACCTGTATTCCCTCGAGCATTTCATTTTTCAGCCTATAGGATTTGTCGGTCTGAGGCAGGCTCATGGTATAACCGCCGGCCATACCGCGCGGAATTACAGAAACCTGATGGACAGGGTCCTGGGTGGGCGAATAATAAGTGACAACCGCGTGTCCCGCTTCATGATAGGCGGTCAGCTTCTTATCGCGGTCGGTGATAACATGGCTGCGCTTTTCGGTGCCCATAACAACCTTGATTGCGGCCTCTTCAATCTCGGGCATGGTGATTGAATGAAGTCCCTTTCGCGCCGCAAGCAGTGCGGCCTCGTTGAGCAGATTTTCAAGGTCGGCGCCGGTAAAGCCCGCGGTTGTTTTTGCAATAACCGAAAGGTCGACGTCGGGAGCAAGCGGCTTGCCTCTCGCGTGAACCTTCAGTATCTCCTCACGCCCCTTGATGTCGGGATAATTCACCACAATCTGGCGGTCAAAACGGCCGGGACGCATCAAAGCCGGGTCAAGAATATCGGGACGGTTCGTGGCAGCAAGCATAATTACGCCCTCGTTTGCCCCGAAGCCGTCCATTTCAACGAGAAGCTGGTTCAATGTCTGCTCGCGTTCGTCATGCCCTCCGCCGAGTCCGGCACCGCGCTGACGCCCGACGGCGTCTATCTCATCAATGAATATGATGCAGGGTGAGTTCTTCTTTGCCTGATCAAACAGGTCGCGTACCCGGGAAGCGCCTACACCGACATACATTTCGACAAAATCCGATCCGGAAATCGAGAAAAACGGTACGCCCGCCTCTCCGGCAACGGCGCGTGCAAGAAGGGTTTTACCCGTGCCCGGAGGGCCGACAAGCAGGACGCCCTTGGGCACACGAGCGCCAAGCTCCTTAAACTTCTTGGGCTGTTTAAGAAAATCGACAATTTCGCGAAGCTCTTCCTTTTCCTCATCCGCACCCGCAACGTCGGCAAATGTGGTTTTGCGTTTTTCGTCGGCGGGCTGCTTGACGCGGGCCTTGCCGAAGCCCATCGCCTTCCCCCCGTCAATGGAGGAGAGCGAACGCCTCATCATCACCCACATTACGATAAAGAATACAATAATCAAAAGCGACGGGAGAAGGTTAATAATCCATGGCATCTCGCTGACCGGATGGTAATTCGATGCCACGTCATTTTTCGGGTCATCATCCCTGTTGGCAGCATTCACAATCTCCCTGACATCCTGAAGAAAAAGGCCTACATCGGGAACGGTATATTTTACAATATCCTTTTCGTCGATTTTCCCGTCCTTGTTGAGGTCGGTGCGGTATTTCTCCCTAAGCGTTATAGCGAGCGCGCCGTTTCCCAAATCAAGGGTATATTTTTCGACCTTGTCGTCCTCAAAATAGCCGACAATATCGGAATACATAGTTTTATCGACAGTCGCGCGGGAATTCATAAAAAGGTAAAGCGCTACTATCACCAGAAAGGGTATTCCCAGCAGCAGCCCCACATTGCGTATGATTTTGCCATAATCGTTATTGTTGGATTCCAAACAATTTCACTCCTTAAACCTATACGGGCTCCAAATTCATTTCGTCTACTCGGCGTAAATCTCCGGCTTAAGAACGCCGATATAGGGAAGATTGCGATATTTCTCGGCATAATCGAGCCCATAACCTACAATAAACTTGTCCGGCACCTGCACGCCGACATAGTCCGCTTTAATATCAACCCGTCTGCGTTCCGGCTTATCGAGCAATGTGCAAAGCCGTATGCTGCGGGGATGTCTTGCCTGAAGATTATTCAGCAGGAACGACAGGGTCATGCCCGAGTCAAGAATATCTTCGACGACAAGAACATCCTTGCCCTCAAGGGTGGTATCAAGATCCTTAAGTATGCGTACCTCGCCGGTGGTTGTTGTCCCGGCACCATAGCTTGAAACAGAAAGAAAATCAATCGAGCACGGAACGGTTATCGCCCGCATCAGGTCGGCCATAAAGATAAGCGACCCCTTAAGCACGCTGATCATGACGAGATCCTTGTCCGCATAATCCCTGCTGACCTGATCTCCGATTCTTTTCACAATCTCATCAATCTGATCGGCTGTAAACAATATTTCCCCAACATCCTCATGCAGTCCCATAAACACGCCCAACTCCCTTATTCAACAATGTCCAACACCAGCACCCGGCGGCAGCTTTGGTCTATCTTAACACGTTCGTCACAGCCGATACCGCCTATCAAGACGATTCCCATATCGTCGCAGACAACCGGAATGGCGTCGCGCAGAGCGGCAGGAACTTTTTCCTCGCCCAGCAGTTTTTTCAGCGCTTTATTTACGCCGCGTCCGGCCGGACGAAAGGCGTCACCCGGCTGTCGGCTTCGCAAAAAAAGGTTCCCTGATATCTTATCATAGTTGAGCGAATTTTTTAATAAGTTTTTGTGAATTTTTTTTCGCTTCTCAAATTCAGCCAAAGACATGAGGCTTGGTCTGTATATTCTGCCAAAAAATATACAAGAAATACCTGATTTTAACGGTATTATCTCGTTATCTCCTTTTATTCTATGCAGGTTGCCGCCTTTTTTCTCACTGATTTTACCGAATACCGAAAAACGTCCCTGCGATACACGCGCCTCAAGGCGGGGAGAAAGCGTCACACCGCCTCCCTTTTCAAGCATCTCTTCGAGCAGGGCTATATGCCGTTCCGTCAGCCTTCTTGCCGCGTCCGGATCCTCCAGCATGACGGCGGCTGTTATCGCACGCGTGCGGATCGGCTTGGGCAAGGATAACAGATACTCGGATGAATACCCGCCGTATCCGTCGTCAATAGCGGACTTTCTCAATTCGTCTTCGGCGTTTTTGCTCAAAAAATCCTCGTCTTCGCGCGCGTGTCTCATAAGCCGCAGAAAGGCGGATTCAACCTCGGGATTAATCTCCCTCAAATGGGGAATCACGCAGGAACGGATGCGATTGCGGGCAAATCCGGTATCGCTGTTTGTCGAATCGGTGACATAAGAGATTGAGTTTTT
>JAAYKB010000181.1 GCA_012522615.1 Clostridiales bacterium | reverse complement strand
CATGTTTTTTATGATTATAATTAGTTTATAGTGAAGAGGTAATCAATTAATAGTAAACACTTTTATTGAATTATATTATTATTAGTTACTTGCCGATACATCATCACATTCCCGTTGATTATCAATGGTTTACGTATTAAAAGGTTGACTGCTCAAAAATTTACTTGTTTTTTTGCGAAAAATCGAAGATTTAACGTTTTTTTTCATCGGCTCTCTCCGAACAGAGGGAAAAAAGCAAAAAATTTCCTTTTTGAGCCCCGACTGACCTTGTCTGCAAAGATAGAGCATGTCGGGGTTTATTTCGCCAAAATGGGCTGTAAAATCGAGGGTGGATTCACGGATATTTTTGGGTTCCGATTAAGGTATTTTATGCTTGATCGGAGTGGCCGTTGGGGACCGACCATTATCTTAGGTCGCTTATAAGTTTTTGCAGCCAAAAGAGAAAATGGCTGTAGCCATTTCGCCATGGCGCAGCCATATCTTTTCTTCCCTCATTTTGACTTTACTTTAATGAACGTATATATGAATACGGGGATAAAGTAAAGTTGCGGCAATCCGTCGAACCATACCATCAGAAGAAAACCATATTCGGTCGGATCTCCTCAATCATCTTTTGCGGCACCTCACACTCCCGGGCGATCTTTGGCCACATGGATGCCGCCTGGCAAACTTCGTCGATGATCCGTGCGGCATTTTTGATGTTGTTCTTGGCTGCGCATTCGAGCAGGTCATCTTTTGTAATACCGCTGAATATGCCATATATCGACATCTGGTGGTCCGAGGTCCACTGGCCGTCGGGATTGTAGGCATAGCCCATGTCGTAGGCCGGAGAAAGGTGCCATTTCCCGTCTCTGTCCATTAGGAACGAGATGTTCTTCGTGTGGTCGTCCTGATTGCGCACCACGACATTGAACACCATTCTGCGGAACATCTCCTGTGCTTCCTTGTATGTGAGCCGTAGACCGCGCATCACAGCGAACGCCTGTTCGTAGGAGTAGGCCCTGAGAAGCCGGTAATCGAAGTGTACGATGCCGCAGAGTGTCTGCATGTGCACCTTTGCACCGTTTACCCGGTCGAACCGCTTTGTCAAGAAATGGGCCCTCCCGTTCTCTTCGATCAGCGAGCATTCCGCCATGTCGATGCCGCATTCCTTCACAAGACGTGAGAAGGAGTATTCCAGACGCCCGAAGTTTTCCGTCTCCCTGAATCCGGCCGTGGCGGATACGCCGTCTAGCTTGATGATGTAGTAGTCGAACCCGTCGGGAGCCTCGACCTGCCCTAACCGGATCTCTCCGGTGGTTTTGTTGTAGGCAATGATTGCCTTGGCGCGTTGCCCGCCGGCCGGAATACCGAGACGCAGAATCTCAGCACTGGCAGCCTTCTTATTGGCGCCGATGTTCACGATGAAACATGATTTGTCGGCAAGGGCTTCTCTGGCTACATCCACTAGAGAATCGACCTCTATCCGGATATCCGTATCGACTGCGTCGATGGCAGGCTCGAATTCAAGGGCACCCATGCAGCGTTTGCCTAAAAAGCAAAGCGTCTCGATCGGATTGCCGCTGGTCTGGCCCGTTAGGGCCAGCCATTTCTCAAAGAGGGCTTGTCCGTATGTATCCGGCAGGGAGTCCGCCAGCATTCCGGGTAGGCCTTTAAAGGTCGTTTTGTCAAGTTTCCCGAAACTGTACACACGTCCTTCCCTTACGGGCATCATCAGCGGCGAAGGCTCTATGTCCTGCCGAACAAAGTCTGGATCATACTCGAACTGTGCGACTTCATATCTTTGGTCCCAACGTACGGAGCCTATAGACTGGCCGTATAGATTGACACGAGCTACATCTACCATTCCGATTCCTCCTTATTCTCTTTTGTGTGTAACCTTTGGATGCCCGCTTGCGCTTGGGTTTGTTTGCTTTGTTGTCCAACTCGTAGTATTCATTAGGGCTCAACTGCTCTTTCTCGATGAGCGGGACGAAGAAGTCGAGCCTGCCCAAAGTATGCAAGATGCGTATTAGCGACTCGAAGTTTTGACCTCTCCGTCTTCCTTGCGCTTTATTTTAGATATTCGTTATGATGTCAGCTCATTGGTTTGTCCAATAGTACTTTCTTATTATTGGTTCCTGAAAGTTCTAAAGTGCTTTAGCATATTCCCATTATTTCTATGTTCATTCTCTATGTTCTGTTTAGAATTATTAATATCAAAATATTAGGCACTTGCAATGACTTGCAATTTAATCATTCTTGTTTCCCTCAAAAATGCTTCAGTGACACTCAGTAGTTTTAATTGATCTGTTGATGCTGCGGCTTTTGATAATCCAGGTTGGACTATGTGAACTATGTATTCAGTATTATATACACATCTAACTTTTTCTTTAATGATAGATAGTTGGTTTTCTGTCCCTAATTCGTATCTGTTTTTAGCCTTTGTAGTTCCTCTCCGCAACATTCGTCCGATAATATGTTCTGGTCTAGAATGAAGCCAACTTACACATTTTTGTGCTTGCCCATTGACTGCATATAAGTCATTAATTCGAGCTCCTGGATGGTCTTCTTGTGAAAACTTTAGGTGAAATAATTCTACTTTAACTACTTTATTAATGTCATCAACTTTGATTGCAATTACATCTGCAATTTCCCCCGCATTATCATCATCGAATATTATATCGAAATCTTGGCTTTTAAGTTTTTGTATGACATGATATTGGATACTTGTATTGTCTTTTTCATTCCCTTGTGATTCATTTTTGATATTGACTCCATCCCAGTTCCAGACTTGTATATCTTCTTTATTAAATAATGTGTCCTCATTGCTATATTCGGCTAAATATTGGCCTTGTAATGTAGTTCCATCTACAAATCGGATGGTTGGGTAGTATGCATCTTTACAAAAGAAGTCTGAAAGCAATGTCATTCTGCGCCCCATTTTAATGTAAAGGGGGTCTGAGTATTTTCTATTGTTACATGTCCGTCTATTATTTTGTATGTGTAATGAGCCTCGAAATCACTACATCTAACAAGAAATTTTAAAGCACCTTCTGATTGATCATTTGAAAGATCAATATCTACGTATATTAAGGGGCGCATATCCTCATTCCTTGTGCCTATGAAAATATTTTTTTCCACTTCGCCAATAATGTTTTCTGGCCACTCGATTGAAATTGCGCGTTTGCGTGGTATGGAATCGACCGATATATATTTGGTCGCATGCTGCATTACTATTTCATCATTAATAGATGGATCTAAGATCTTTGACCCGATTGAATCACACCATTTTGTAAACTCACTTATATTACTGATTCTTCGAGACCATACTCGTCCTCTGTACGAACATCCAACTGATGTCTCTTCTCCATTCTCATATCCTGTAACGAATATGCTTGATTTAATTTTATTTTTTTGCTGTGCCTCTGTTAATGCTTTTTCAATATCAGAACCAGCATGCATCGTAAAGCTTCGGAGTGTACTTAAAGTATCTTTTAAGCCGACATTGGTTACTTTTATACGATGCATACGCCCCATACATCTAAATATACTGGTTGCGTCAATTATGCTTGCGGATTCGTCTGTAAGGGCTTTTGCTAGATTCTCGAAAAGAGAGCCGTTATCTGAACAATTAATAAATAGTAATTTCTGTTGAACATTGCGATAAATGATATAAAGGGTCCAATGCATTTCGAATAAATCCTCAATTCTTCCAAATGCTACTTTCTCTTTTTTTCCAGCAACTATAACAATTGTTGTTCCTTGTGTGTTTGTGTCATAGTAAACTTTTTCATATCGTTCTATCGCCGCTAATCCCTTTTCATATTTTTCTGGGTGCCATTCCTGCTCATTAATTTTATAGACGACAGCACTCAATGCAGGTAAAAGGTTCTGTATAGGTAATTCCTCGGGGAATTTTTCAAATCCTTGTATAAACTCTCGTAATGAAATTTGATTGTCTATTTGCCCTTCGCTTAAATATGGTAATAATTGGTTCCAGTCTGCATCGGATGCATATAAATGCTCGATTTCTTTTTGGGCATCAACATCTGCTATATTCACAATAATAGAGGCGTCTCCTAAAGAATTATCCATGCTTGTTCTTGTAAAGCGCCCGATTAATTGTAAGGTTGTTGGCAAACTTTTCTTGATATCATGGAAAGCTGCAATTTTTAATCTAGGCATATCGAAGCCTTCTCCAAGCATGTCAACGCATACGACAATCTTGCATTCGCCTGTGATTATTTTTGCTTTTATCTCTGATTTCGATTTTGCGGATAATTGTGAGTGTATAGACAACGGATTATATCCCGGGGCTAAGGTCGCATAGATTTTTTGAATAGCTTCTGCTCTTGCAATACTATTTACCCTTGCCATTAAGATATGATCATGTCCATTCCCGATATCTAAGTTTAACTGTTGGATAGCCTTTTCTGCTATTATTTTGTCGGATTGCGTAGGATCCCATTCAATGATAGGTAGATAATTTATGGGCTTGAAATATCCTTCTTTTTGCGCTTTTCGCAAAGGATAATTAAATATGATTTTACCACCAATGGGCTTATCATCATTTCGAAATGGAGTTGCGGTAAATTGGAGAATTTTCGAATGTTTGAAAGAATCTTTAACATCCGACCATGAGTTTGCTGGAGTGTGGTGGGCTTCATCCACGAATAAATGAGAACATTGATTGGCAATCGCCATTTGGATGGATTTTGTCAAATTGCCAATGATACTAATTGTCGTAACGACAACATTACATTGTTCCATAAAAGTAATGGCCTCTTCCGAAGAAGCTGGACGATGCGACATTACTCCAACAATTGGTTTTAGAACAGTTTCTTTAACTATGCTAAATTGAGGGTCGACAAGTAATCCTAATGATGCAACTTTATTGGATATTTGTGAGCGTAAGGCATCTGTAGGAACAATGATCATTGTTTTATTTCATGACGCAGCGATCAGTAAAGACAACATCACTTCTGTTTTGCCAGTTCCTGTTGGCATTACGATTGTGGCAGCATCGGAAGAGACCTCCCAATGAGATAATGTAGCATAAATAGCACCAATCTGTGGAGAACGTAATCCTTTAATATCTCTGTTGATATCTTCTTTTTTTAAAAATATTCCATTCTCCCATGTTGTCAATACTTGAGATGGAATTCTTCCTTCTGCAGGTGGATTATAGTTTAGAATTCTACCTATGCTTGCCATAATACTGAATTATAAGAGTTTGCTATTGTAAAGATAAACAATGTTTTAATGAGGCGCCTAATGATTAGGAATAATTTAGTACTTAATGGTTGTTATTATTATAATTCGCATAGAGGTTATGCAAATGTTTGTACACTCTAAGCAGGAATGATCGTGCCGATATAGTTACTCCTATCCCCAAAAGGGTAGGGATGATAGATGTGCTAACTGAATATATTATTGACTTGTTTGGTCATAATCTCACAGCTAATGGAAGCGATTAAGGTTTACGTTTCTGGATAACTCGTCTACCGCAGAAGGCAAATATCGCATATTTATTACTGTTAACTATGTTTATTGTTAGATTATTCTAAGGAGTTCATTAAAATTGTAGTATATATAATCTTTTTCATTCCTTAAATCCAAAGTATACGATGTCCATTTCCATATCGCCGATTAGTTCACCTTTTTTCAGCCTCTGTTTGACACTTTCTTCTGAACTAATGGATCTGAAGATTATATCAATGATTCTGAGTCCTTTGGGATATCGAAAGCCTTCGCATCGTCTTCGGCCGCGGATGTTGATTGATATGTGCCCCTTGTTCTCTTTCTGACTTCTGAATAGCAGCAGGTCTGATTTGAAGCCACGATACTTTGTGTTGATTTCACATACATCATAACCAATCTGCCGAAGGTCAAAGGGCTTATCCGGATGGTAGAACGATGTGGAATAAGGATGAATGATGATGGTTCCTTCATCGAAGATTTCCTTTAGAAAATCTCTTGCATTCTCGTACAAAGGATTTCTACCATAGCTAAATGATTCTCCCGTTGGTTTTTGTGGTGGAGGCATCGATACGATCCATTTCCTATCATCGGCTGTGTCGGTCAGGAATTCCTTCAATTTAGCCCTATCAAGAGCCTGGTAATTGATATCAATTTCTATGCATTTGAGGTTATTGTCGACAATGATTTGACGTTTTTTACCATCGACTTTATGGCTGACTAGAAATTCTATGAGTAGACGCTCGCCGTTATCCATTACTCCTTCCACGTCCGGCCGGAAACCATAGCGTTCATCCCACTTCTCCACTTCAACATTGTGTATTCTTACGAGACCAGAGGGAAAAGTGCTGCTAATGGATTGAGGTAACATTATCCGTCCGGTTTCCTGAAGAACTTCTTTGGCGAGCAGGTGGAGTGATGATTCGTATGCTCCTTCACATTCGAGTCCGTGGGCGTGTGCGAAATGGTGTTCACGAATTTGTCCGGTATTCTTAGCATATAGAGGAGCATTGCAATGGGGGCAGTGACAACCGCACTTTATGCCTTTGGCAACATCATCAACGCGAACGAGGGCTCCGCCTTCATCCAGCGCAAAAGTCAAGAATGCGCCCATAATTAAAATCTCCTCTCTATATATCTCAGGAGTTCTCCATCCAGTTCTTTTGTGCCCTGAGGAGCACGGAGAAAACCGTGTTTGGTAAGATTCTCTTCCGTGAGTTTACCTGATTTGGAGGTAGCCTCAAGGCGAAGCAGAGCATATTTAGCCTCACTCTCGTCCTGATTTATACGCTCTTTATCGACCCAAAATTCCTCCTCCTTAACCATCCACTGGTCGTAGCGAACATTGATAGCCTCTACGGTCATTCTGTATTTGATTTCACGATCCTCTGAAACGTAGATGTATATGGTATCGCCGAGGCTGACGTTATATCGACTTTGCTGCCAATGATACTCGCCATACTTCTCCAGACATTCTGACAGACGGAAAGTACTACGCTTGGCCGTGATAAGCCACTTCTTATGGTTCTCTGGGATAATATGTCCGGCCATATTTACACGATTGCTATTGGGGACAATGTCGAGATGGCAGTCCATTGCTGCAGCAATACGACAGAGAATGTCGAGACCAGCGGAATACTTTCCTTTCTCGATACGACTCAAATTGGACGCATCAATATCGGCAAGTTGTGCGACCTCCCGAGCGTCCATACGGCGTTCCATCCGAAGGCTCTTAATTTTTGCTCCGATTCGCTCCCGTTCGTTTTCGCGATCTGGGCCATACCAGAAGATGCTAGCCCAGCAATGACATTGATACATGCCACGCAAAATCGGCCCCATTATAACAGAAGGGTCGCCTTGGTAATATTTGTCGAAGAGTGCAGCGATAATTTGGCAGTGCTGCTCCTGCATTTCAAAAGGGATTACTCCTGAGAGTCCCAGCGTGAAACGGTCACCTTGTGACGTTTCAACAGTCACCTTATCCAGGCTGACAAATTTACATTTAGTTCTTGTTTCCATAATTCTGCAACAGGGTTAACCTTAAACATCAAGAATTATGAAGCAAATATAAACAAAGGCCTTAACTTTACAAATTTACCAAGCGAATTATTAATATAAGACCAAAATATTTCCCTATGGTCTAGAAGATAATTGATGAGTTGACAATACTCATTAAATCTTAATTCTAACAAATTTTATTGAATTAAAGCGAGCAACTATAGATGTGGTAAAACTACTAGTGTTGCTGATTTTATGGAAAAGTGTAGTTTTCAATCCTCAATTTTGATGGAAAAGTATATAAAAGGAGCCTGATTCGTTGGAAAAAGTGTAAGATGATAGGTGTTATTCGCTTGAAAAAATGTAAAATTCTAAATCGTCCCTATGTTAACGCTCAGATGTTGCACTATGAGTTTTTGTGGTAAAGAGTCAAAAGATCAAACCGAATATGTATTTGCACTTGCACTTTTGCACTATGGATCACACATTTTGCTTCATATCGGCTTTTCTCTAAAGAAATTTGCTGGTCCTCAAGAAAATCCGTAATTTTGCGCCGTCAATTGAATAAAAACATAAAGCTTACAATGCTGCAAAGAAGAATGAACAACTGGAACACCATATCGGATCGAGGCATAAAATGCCTTGAGGTGTTACCGTGTGTCCATACTTCGGGCATTGGAGCATTCTATACTTTTGGAGACATTTCCCGACGAACGTTTGATAGACCATCGGGGATACGATGATGCTGGTATCCTACTGAAACGATAAATGAAAACCGTCGGAGAGTCCTTACCAAACTTTTCGACGGTTTTTGTTTGATGCCTGTTGGTGACGTTCGCACGATGTGCTCTTCTCCGTCAATTCCGTCCACGGGCTGAATTGTAACGTATTATTAACCGCGCAGCGATGCGCATGAACGAAAAGATTATGAATTATAAATTTGACGGAAGCAGGATGTTCTTTACATCCGACACCCACTTCAATCATACCAATATCATCAGGTTCTGCAACAGGCCTTTCAAGGATGTATCGCACATGAATGAAACGATTATTGCCAACTGGAATCGAGTGGTCGGTCCGGAGGATATCGTGTTCCACCTGGGTGATTTCTGTCTGGGCGGTTCCGCCGAATGGGTAAACGTACTGAACAGGCTGAACGGGAAAATATACCTTATTTCCGGTAACCACGACATCAAGAACCTGAGGCAGAATTACACGAAATACTTCGAGCAGATAACGATGCAGATGTATATCGAGGTGGATAAACAGAAGATTTATCTGAATCACTGTCCGTTCCTTTGCTATGGCGGCTCATACGATGACACCTGGCAGCTTTTCGGACACGTGCATACCCGAAGAAACAATACCGGAAAGGATGCTTCTCGGCTAAGTATGCTTCTTCCGACACAATATGATGTCGGAGTGGACAACAACGATTTCACTCCGGTTTCATTTGCGCAGGTGAAGGCAATCATAGGGAAACAGATTGAGCATTCAAAGAAAGGAGAACAGTAAGATGAAGATACAATACATGAGTGATCTGCACATGGAGTTCCAGGAAAACAGCAGATACTTGAAAAATAATGAATTGCCTGTAACCAGATGGGATATGTTTTTGAGGATAAACACCTGATGAACGGATTTGATCCGGCAAGGTTTATTGGAATTTAATGGACATACAGAAATGAACGAAAGAAAGATTATAGATAGAACGCTCATTACCGGCTTGGCGAAGGATGTCGGTTTGAATGCCTCGCATTTGGAGGCGTTGGGAGAAAGCCGTCAATGGGAGATTGTTGTTGGTGGCGATATGCTTGAACGGCTGGTTGAGATTCAACATCGGTTCGAGCGGCTGGCTGTAATGGGCGACGATGAGTACCGAGGATTCTATATCGAAGTGCCACGGCCTGCGCCGGAAGAGTGGGGGGATGCCGAGGATTTGGTCGCTTCGGGGGAATATGACAGTCGGGAAGCGTTTCTTGCGGATTGGCTTGCATTCAACCCGATGGAGACCAGGTGGTTCCATGTCGCTTCAAGTCGATACGAGGATTCCCGGTCAATCCGTGTTACGGACCGGAAGCACACCCGTTTTATCATTACGAATCGTCCCAAGTGTACGGATGTAGAACCAGATGATACGTGGTGCAGGGAGAACCTGATCCGCCTCTTCGACTATCTGCAGCGGATGATTGATGTCATTGTCGCGAATACCGACGGGTTCAACGATTACGTGGCGCATAACCTGCCGTACCAGCAGCGTATAGGACGGATTGCACAAAAGAAATTCAACCGCATCGTGCCGAATTTCAAAATTGAGGTGGAAGATAGGGAAACGGCCATCAAGGCATTGGAGGACTCGGTGTATGGGTGTTCTGTCCCTCTTTTGGAAACCATGACCATACGAAAGTATTGCACCTATTTCCGCATCGCCAACGAGGTGTATGAGGCTTATCACCGGAAGCGGGGATACAAGGGGCGTATCTATACAGATCAGCAGGATGTTCCCGAAGAACTGCGCGATGTGGTCTATTACAAGCGGAAGAAGTTCGTGGATGTGACGGAAATGTATGACATTGACAGTAAGGAGGATTTCATGCGGTTCGCAACTGACCATTACGGAGAACTGGGGCTTTCACGTTTGAATATCCTTGCCTCAAACTACCGGCAACAGGTATGGAAAATTGTTGTTTCCAACAGTTATTCTGCCAATGCCGGACTGGCCATTGAAGTAGCGACAGCCTTGTATAAGGCCGGGGCACCGCTGCTGATATATGATGCAGAGAAGCTCTTAAGGATCCTGCTCGAAGAGGATTATGTACGGTTGGTTCCCGACTCATATCACAACTATATGGGTTATCAGGAAGAAGGCTCCGTCTACGAACTGCCGTGGGAATACGAATGTTCAGACGATGGCGATTCGTTTTTGACTTGGGAGCAATATCAAGAGATTGTCTCGCTTACAGAATGGCTGCCCGAGGAACAGGTGAATTCCATCGTTTGACGGAACAGTAGTAATTTGAGACTTGGCTTATCTCTATGCAGGGGGCGTATAGGGGTAAGCCATGTTTTTTATTGGCACCTTATTTTGTTTAGGTAATATGGTTGAGTTGTGTGTTGGGATTATGTTCTGTTTTTAGCTGAAAATATGCTATATATAGCGGATGATTTGCTATATTTGTAAAACGAAGTAGTCGAGTATATGAATAAAAAACTTAATCGTATTAAAGTGGTACTCATCGAGAAAGATATTTCTCAAACGGAGCTGGCGGAAAAAATAGGCAAAAGTTTTAGCACAGTGAATGCTTATTGTTGTAATCGTCAACAACCGACATTGGCGGTATTGGATGATATCGCAAAAGTTTTAGGGGTAACCATGAGAGAGTTGATAAAGGAAGAAGAATATGGCAAGAATATTTGATAATATAGATCTTAAGTTTGAGGAAGGCCTCAAAAGGGTGATTGGCTCACAGGGCGTCAAACGTGTGGATTTTTGTGTCGGTTATTTTAATCTTCGAGGATGGAACCTTGTAATAAACGAAATTGATCAGCTATCGGGAGATTACGTAGATGAAGATGGGAAAAATGTATTACGCACCTGTCGATTATTAATAGGAATGCATAGACCTCCTGAGGACTATATTCGTAAATTGTATTCAAAAAACGATGAGCTTCCCGATTCAGAGATGGTTCAGCGTTGTAAATTACAAATAGCACTTGAGTTCAAGCGTCAACTTTTATTAGGGTTGCCAACCAAACAGGATGAATGGACTTTACGACGTTTGTCTACTCAGATGAAAGAGGGAAAGGTTTGCGTGAAGCTCTATTTGCGAGAGCCTTTACATGCAAAACTTTATTTAGCGCACAGGCCTGATGACTATAGTAATCCTATTCAATCATTAATGGGGAGCAGTAACTTGACATATAGTGGTCTGACCAGGCAAGGAGAACTTAATGCGGAATTTGGAGACTGTGACCAAGCTCAGAAGTTTGCAAATTGGTTTGATGATCGCTGGAATGACCGTTTTTGTGAAGATATTACGGCCGAGTTGATTAATGTAATTGATAATAGCTGGGCTTCAGAAAAAGTTATTCCTCCCTATTATGTATATCTGAAAGTGGCGTACCATTTGAGTGAAGAAGCAAGAAATGGTATAAAGGAATTTACGCTTACACCTGAGTTCCGTAGAGAGCTTTTTGATTTTCAGCAGAACGCAGTCAAGATTGCTGCCCGCCATCTTAATAATGATAAGCGAGGGGGAGCAATGATTGGAGATGTCGTCGGCTTGGGTAAGACTATTACAGCTTGCGCCATTGCTAAGATTTACGAAATGACGTATGCGAGCAGTACTTTAATTATATGTCCTGCGAATCTACAGGATATGTGGAAAAAGTATGTTGCTAAATATGATCTGAAAGCTGAGATTATGTCTATGGCTAAACCTATTGATGTCGATTCTGCTCGTTACTATCGCCTTATCATTGTGGATGAAAGTCACAATCTGAGGAACGGGGGAAAGAGATATCAGAATATCAAGCAGCTTATTAATCATCAAGACAGTAAGGTGTTGTTGCTTACTGCGACTCCATATAATAAGGATTTTAGCGATCTAAGCAATCAATTACGTCTGTTCTTAAGTGACGATCAGGACCTTGGCATTCGTCCTGAAGAATATATTCGTTCGTTGGGCGGTGAGCGGCAATTTGTTCAAAAACATAGTGATGTCTTTATTCGAAGTATCAAAGCCTTTGAAAAGAGCCCGTATGTAGAAGACTGGAATGAGTTGATGAAACTTTTTCTTGTTAGAAGAACGCGTTCGTTTATCAAGCAGTATTTTACAAAGACAGATGCTTCAAATAATCGTAAATATTTGGAATTTCCAGATGGACGACGTTCCTATTTCCCAGACCGCTTGCCTAAGGCGGTTAAATTTAAGACAGAGCCAGGAGATCAGTATAGTCGACTTTATTCGGCAGATATGATAAGTTTGATGGAAAACCTACAATTGCCTCGTTATGGTTTGAATAAATATATCAGCGAAACGCATGCGGACAATGCTTCGCTGTATGAGAAACAGTTGATGGAAAACCTTTCTCGTGCAGGTCAGCGTATGATGGGCTTTTGTAAGAGTACTTTCTTCAAACGTATTGATTCCAGCGGCTTCGCTTTCCTATTGACTGTTTATCGTCATATATTGCGAAATTGCGTATATATCTATGCTATTGAGAACAAACTATCTGTCCCTATTGGTGATGAAAATAATTTGCCGGATGATTATATGGAAGATGAGGATGTTAGTACCTCTTTGTTTGGCAATGAAGTGAATCCAGCTATTGATGCTACATTGCATATTCCTACGGAGTTGGATCATTATATCAAGAAGGCTGAAGAGTATTATAATATAATTTGTAATAAGAATAATGTGGCCTGGCTCCCATCCACTTACTTCAAAAGGACCTTGAAGCAACAACTGAAAAAAGATTGTGAAATGTTGCTTCAAATGATTTCTTTCTGCGGAGATTGGGATCAAATGGCAGATCAAAAGCTAAATGAATTGCAGAAGCTTTTGGAGTCGACTCATAAAGATGAGAAAGTAATAGTTTTCACTCAATATAGCGATACTGCTCGTTATATCTATAATCAATTACGAAAACGAGGCATTGGGGCTATTGGGATAGCTACTGGTAGTACAGAAAATCCTACGACTGTGGTCGAGAAGTTTTCTCCTGTTAGTAACGAAAAAGGAAATATGCCTCAAGAAGAGCAATATCGTATTTTGATTGCTACAGATGTGTTGTCAGAAGGACAGAACCTTCAAGATTCCCATGTCATAGTTAATTTTGATTTGCCTTGGGCTATTATAAGGTTAATTCAGCGTGCAGGTCGTGTGGATCGTATCGGGCAGTCGGCAGATAAGATTTACTGTTATTCGTTCTTCCCGGCAGATGGAGTTGAGGCGATTATAAACTTAAGAGGTCGTTTGAATGCCCGCATCAATGAGAATGCAAATATTGTTGGTTCAGATGAAATATTTTTCGAAGGCAATGAACAAAATCTTCGAGATATGTTCAATGAGCGCAGCGGTGTCCTTGATGATGACGATGATGCAGAGGTCGATCTTTCTTCGCAGGCATATCAAATATGGAAATCTGCAACTGATGCCAAGCCTGAATTAAAGCAGATTATACCGAACCTGCAAAACATGATTTATTCAACCAAGACGACTCATAATCGTTTGGATGAAGGAGTTATTACATATGCACGTACTGCTAATGATTTTGATATTCTGACATGGCTTACTGCAGATGGTGAATTTGTAACTCAGAATCAGAAGAAAATCCTGAATGCATTGGCATGTAGCTCTCAGGAACCTCCTGTAAGTCCATTGGACCAGCATCATGCATTGGTAGAAAAAGCTGTAGAACAGATAAAAACGCAGAGTAAGACGGTAACCGGAGGAATTCTGGGGAATCGTTTCAGTACTCGATATCGAATAATCTCTCTGCTGGAACATTATTATGATCAGCCTACGACCTTGTTCTTCAGTGCTGAGAATCGGGAACAATTGAAGCTGGCTATTGATGAAATATACAATTATCCTTTACTCGAAGGTACAAAATTCATGTTGGGGCGTATGATGCGTAGTTCCAGTAAGACCGCAAGCGACGATATTGTTGAATATGTTCTGGAGATGAGAAAAAACGGCTCTTTGTGTCGGGTCGAGGAAGATCTATCCACCAACAAAGAGAATACGATTATCTGCTCTATGGGCTTAAAATATGCTGAATAGTTATGAGAAAGAATACATTTATCGAATTGGTAAAGGATGCCCGGTTCCGTAATTTGTTTATTACGGAGATGGGGTGGAATAACTATCGCGGTCAAGCAGAATTACCGTTGATTGAGATTGATGGAATAAGTTACCAGCTATTCAGTATCGCTGAGCGTAATGGATTTCAGATTCTGACTTGCGAGGTAGATGAAATTCCGACCGCTTCGACCTGTAAGCGTATAGATACAAAGTTGCGTCGGTCGGCCAATGACTATATCGCCATTTATATCAAGCGGGGAACCGAACATCATCAGTGGGTAGCTCCGGTTCGTAATGTTGAGAAGCGAGATCTGGTGACGATTGAGTATGAATCGGCGGATAAGGCAGATTTTGTCTACTCAAAGATTGATGGATTGTCATTTGGAAACAGTGAACATACCACTATCGTCGATGTAAAGGAACGAGTACAAGGAACTTTTGCTATCAACTCCGAGAAGATTACGAAAGATTTTTATGCCGGTTTTAGGAAAGAGCACAACGCTTTTGCCCTGTTTGTTACCGGTATTGATGACACTGTCGAGTTGAAAAACAACCGAAATAAGCAGTGGTACGCTTCGGTGATGCTGAACCGCCTGATGTTCTGTTATTTTATTCAGAAAAAAGGCTTCCTTGATGGCAATGTGAATTATTTACGCGATAAGTTGAAATGGTGCCAGGACGAGAGAGGAGAAAATCGGTTTTTCAAATCTTTCTATCAGGGTTTCCTGATGCAACTTTTCCAGGATGGATTGAACTCACCTACGCATAACCGTGATTTTGAGACGATATATGGCCGTATCCCATATCTGAATGGAGGTATGTTTGATCGCCATCAGATAGAGTTAGACTATCACGATATTGATATTGCGGACGAAGCATTCGAGCACCTATTTGAGTTCTTCGATAAGTGGCGGTGGCATCTTGATACCCGTATATCTGCCACCGGAAAGGATATCAATCCCGATGTATTGGGATATATTTTTGAGCAGTATATCAATGATAGAGCCCAAATGGGTGCTTACTATACCAAGGAGGATATTACCGAATATATTGGCCGTAATTGCATCCTTCCATTTTTGCTGGACAAGGTTAAGGACGCAACGCAGGAAATGGGTAATATGTTTTCTCCACAGGGCTTCGTCTGGCAAACGCTTAAGACGAGTGGGGACAAATATATCTTCGATGCCGTAAAACAGGGATACTCATCCGATTGGAAATCGCGCATTCCGGCCGGCATCGCGGATGGTCTCGATACGACCTCGCCGAATCTGCTGGAACGGCGCAAGGATTGGAATAACAAAACTCCTGAACCGTGGGCCTTGCCTACAGAAATATGGCGTGAAACCATTGATCGGCTTCAGCGGTGCGATACGGTTCTGCATAAGATATCGGAAGGCGAGATTACTCAGATTAATGATTTTATCACCTATAATCTGGATATCCGTTCGTTTGTAGCCGATTTGCTTGCAACGACCGACAACCATAGATTTGTCGGATGTTTCTATCATGCGCTGCAGAAGATTACAATCCTCGATCCTACCTGTGGTTCGGGTGCATTCCTCTTTGCGGCAATGAATATCCTGGAGCCGTTGTATGAGGTATGTATTGATCGCATGATGGAGTGGAACCAGCAGAATCCGCATTTGTTCAAGACGGAGATGGGCGAAATACAAAATCGCTATCGTTCCAATATCCAGTACTTCATCTACAAAAGTATCATCCTGCGCAACCTTTACGGTGTGGATATTATGCATGAAGCAACCGAGATAGCCAAACTGCGTCTTTTCCTGAAGATGGTTGCCGTGGTTGAGGTTGATCGACGGGCACCGAATCTTGGACTTGATCCGCTGCCCGATATCGATTTTAATATCCGCTGCGGTAACACGCTTGTCGGATATGCTACGGAGGATGAAATAGTGGCAGGCTCGGGTGCCGATTTGTTTACACAGCAGGAGTTCCGCGAAAGAGTGGAAACAGAGATGCAGAAAGTAAGCAAAGCATATGATATATTCCGCACACAGCAATTGGCCGATCATGATGATCTGGAATCGGTGAAAACAACAAAGATAGAACTAAAAGAAAGATTGACAAGATTGACGAATCTTCTTGACCGGCAGTTGTTTTCTGCGACTGGTGGAACTTCATTTGAGGCATGGGAAAAAACTCATCAGCCATTCCATTGGATAGCCGAGTATTATCAGATTATGCACGACTGTGGAGGATTCGATGTGATTATTGGCAATCCTCCGTATGTCGTATATACAGAGGGTAGTGGCAATTATACGATAGATCGGTCTTATAAAACAATGACCTGTGCAAATTTATACGCATATTGTATCGAAAGAAGTCATTATTTGATTAATGGAGGTGGCCGATTTGGCATGATTGTCCCGAATAGTCGTATATCTGCAAATAAAATGCTTCCCGTACAGCGTATTATTTCAGATCACAAAAGATGTTGGGTAAGTAATTATTCTTGGAGACCTTCGAAGTTATTTGAGGGAGCTAATATGTTATTAGCTATAATACTGAATGCACCATCTGAGTCAACCGTTGTAATGGCCACAATATATCATAGGTGGTATAATGAATATAGAGATTCTCTTTTTGCAACTATACATTATACCAATGTGTCTGATGTAATGATTGACGGAAGTATACCGAAAATGCCATCAGTAGTTGCATCGCAAATTATTAATAAGATGTATCTAATGGCAGATGGTCATATTTTGCCTGAAATATTTGGGCTATTCTCATCTTACAAATTGTATTATTTCCGAGCGGTATTATATTGGTTTAAAGTATTGGATCAGGCTCCCATATTTAAAGAGGATGGTGTAGACAAGGCAACGGGGGAGATGAAGCCCATTTACTTTGATAATAATAATCTAAAAAATGCTGTTATTGCTATCTTGTCATCAAATACATTTTTCTTGAATTATGTAATTTGGTCTAGTTGTCAAGTAGTTAATAGTAGAGATTTTAATATACCTATTGATGTTAATTCTATTTCGAAAGATGATTTTAAACATTTGGTATCAATTGGTGAAAAGTTGCAGGATGATTATCAAAAGAATAGTCTTACAAAGGAGCGACATTATTCAAAAAAGGGTCGTTCATTTACTATGTTAAAGCAGTATTTTTACATTAAATACTCGAAATCTACTATAGATGAGATTGATAAGATTTTAGCGCAATATTATAATTTTACAGACGAAGAGCTTGACTTCATCATCAATTATGATATCAAATATCGTATGGGCGATGAATTAAATGATTAAAAATATCTGCTATGAAGCGAAATCGGAGAATTGGTTCAATAAAGAACGAATTGGCAACAAAAGCTAGAGAAGCTATGTTGTCTGCTGTACAAATATATAATAATCCCAATATACAATTTAAGGCGGAGACATTCATTATCTTGTCTATTATTGCATGGACATATTTAATGCATGCCTATTATCGGGCAAGGAAAATAGATTATTGTTACTACAAGAAAACAGATGCCGGTCGGAAAAGATATGACAAAACAAAATATGGAGCTAAAAAAAGATGGGAATTAGAACGCTGTCTAAATGATGATGATTGTCCTCTGGATCCGGTTGTAAAAGATAATCTAAGATTTTTGATTGGACTAAGACATGAAATAGAGCATCAAATGACAACAAAAATAGATAATGCGTTAAGTGCAAGATTTCAAGCTTGTTGCATCAACTTTGACGAGGCAATAAAAAAATATATCGATAGTGCATATGGTATCAGTAACCATTTATCATTCTCATTGCAATTTAGCTCGATATCTGAGCCGCAAGTGAATCAACTCCGAGATTATAGTGAACTGCCACCCAACATATCTGCCTATATAACATCATTTGATGAATCGATTGCAGATGAGGTCTATAATAATCCAAAATACTCATATCGAGTACTCTTTGTTCGTAAGATGGTAAATAGAAAAGGGCAGGCAGATAAGGTTATAGAATTTATTCCTGTAGATTCTCCTATGGCAGAAGGCCTGAATAAAGAATACGAGATTATTAAGGAGCGCGAAAAACCAAAATTCTTGCCGAAAGCCATCATAGAGAAAATGCGTCAAAAAGGATATGCAAAGTTGAATCAATATCATTTTGTTCAATGTTGGAAGCAGTCTAATGCCAAAAATGATAATAAATATGGATGTTTAGTAGGAGGGAAAGAATGGTATTGGTATGAAAACTTTATTCCTGTAGTAGAGCAATATTGTAGAGATAACAGATTAGATGAATAAGATAGCATTGTTGGCATCGAGTAAAATATCTTCACAGTCGATTATGCGTTGTTATGATTGGGCAACCGAGATTAGTCGACAGGAGGTTATTGTGTCCAGTGGTTTCAGTTCGCAGCTCGAACGCGATGTGTTGCATTTCTTGCTCAAAGGTACGTGTCGCATCCAAATGGTTTTGGCGCGGGCCCCATATAAAAAGCTCCCTAAAGAATATGAGGCGTATATAGAATCGGGAAGGATGGAAGTTATTTCAGTATGTAACACGCCCCGTCAAACCAGGGACTCTGCATTAGTCCGTAATCGGTATATTGCAAACAAGGCAGATGTAGTCGTTTTTGTTTCGTTGCACAAAGAAAGTTCATTATATGCCATATATGAAGAACTCCTTTCCAAGAATAAGAAAATAGAGATACTCTGATGAGGTGTCTCAAATAGATATTCAAATATTATGTCTCGATTAAGCGATTTATACAAAGCTATGGGGACCCTGCGTAAAGAGGGGCTTCCGGTCAATGAAGATCTTGAAAAGAAGGCCAGTGAACTGGAGGAGGAGATTATCAAGAAAGAGATTCTTCCGGTACTGAGCAAGACTATAGAACCCGCATTGCAACCGGTGAAGCGGGAGCTTGTGCTGGTAGTGGATTATGTACCTGGCCAGCCGCTAAGCGTGCATCTCAGTCGCAAGCGTAATTTCGCCGCAGAACTGACAGATGCCAAGGAGATGGTGCTCGATCCGGAAGTGACGCATCAGAATCGTAATTCGAGCTCGGAGGATAAAATTGAGAGAGGTCCTGCAAGAGACATGGCGGTGATCTTTCCAGATGGGACGATAATCGAGGAGAAGACAGCAGCCGAAACGTTGGTTACGGTTGTGCAGAAGATTGGTGTGACTAAGGTTCGCAAGGTGGTTGAGGAGCAAAATCTGAAGTTTTGTAAGGTTCCGGTGATTTCGAACCGTCGGGATACAAAATACGGCAGAAGTCAAAAGGAATTAGGCGGAGGATGGCTGCTGATTACCCACAGCAATAATCCAATGAAAAAGGCTTTTATCGAGAAAGTTTCGGAGGCATTGGGGCTTGGTCTCAAAGTAACGTTGAAGGAGTAGCAAACAGTAATAGGCCAAGATTAGATATCATTAAAAACTGTTAACGAATTTTTTCCAATATGGATATCTCTCTCGGAACGATAGATTGGACGGCAATAAGCGCTATAACATCTTTTTTGATGACTGTTGCCGCATTTGCCACTATATATTCTTCAGTTAGGCAGAACAAAAAAAGTAGGGAGCTCCAAATAAAACTACTTCGGCAGCAACAAGCCCAGCAAAAATTGGATGACATGATAGCCAATATTATGACTATATGCCAAAATATGAATCCTTTTCATGTTTTTGAATATTCGTCTAAGTTGGTAAATAACAAGTTTACTGAGGAGGATCGACAGATCTTGGAAACGTTGACGATAGATAATTATTACAACAAAACGAATCTGACGATACAAACGAATCGGCTGGGTAATTATGAATCTGCGAAACCTTTATTGAATAGACTCCAACAGATCGACCAGGATTATGGCTTCTGGTCGAGCACAGTTAGTGCTTTATTTCAAATGATTCACAGCCCAGAACTGTCGAATCCTCTTATTGGAATGGCCATCAACCAAATGATATCTGATATGGCAAATAGATGTCTGAAAATTGCTCCTCAATATCAATCTGCTATATCTGAGATCACTAATCAAAACTCTACTGTTGTAGAGAAAGCAAAAAAGATGTTGAACATTTTCCAGCCGGAAATAACCCGTCATATCCAACAGCAGCAAATGGTGTTGAACAAGGAGTTAACAGAGTTTGTCCAATACGAACAGACAAGAATAGATAAATTAATAGAATGATAAGGATGGTTATAAATTTACCAGATTTATAAAATAAAATTCCCCCATATCCGTCAAGATTGGAGGACTATTAGCGGTCGCATGAGGCGGCCGCTTTTTGTATGACTGTTCCATGACTTTATCGTCTTAATCCTGTTCTCGGTTTCTTGCCCAATAGGAGGGTAGCAGCACGGGCACAACGACGGGCCCATTGCAGGTCGTCATCATCCTTGTCCCGCCAGGGGAGATCGCTTTGCGAACCTCCGCCACCACCTCCGGCAGATACGGCTGGCGTCTCAAGCATACCAACAAAGATAGCTACGGCTATGTCGGTCAGCTCACTGCTGTTGACAACCTCCCGGTAGTCAAACTCTTCGTTGAAGTAGTCAAGTACCCGCTCCGGGATATAGAAACGCTGTTCCCTTCCGCTATGGGAAGAAAGCGTGTAGGACACCGAGCCGGAACGATAGTGAGTATAGTCCATACCGGCTACCGGTCTCTGAACAGGTTCCGGTCGATGGATTTGAGAGGTATTGACCTGAGCGGCAAGTCTCTCCCGGTAGTGTAGCTTTTGCCAGGTTCGGGGAAGTTTGGAAATCATCAGGTTACGGGCCACTCCCAATTCGGAAGCCTTGTATTTGGTATTTCCTTTGAGGATCGCATATCCACGGAGAACATCTTTCTTATCTTTCCGTTCATATACGGAATAGCCTCTCCGGACAAGTGCCTTCTTGTATTCTTCCCATGACCACGATGGCATGGTTCTCAATACCTCCATGCACTCTCTGCTTACTTCCGGAATGTTGCGACTTCGGATTTCTTCCGCAGTCTTCCAGCCACGTTTCACTGCAACTCGCTCGGCTGCACGTTGTGCCCGAAGATGAATGTTATGGTCATTGTTGATGTTCCCGTTTTCATCAAAACGGCAAATTGCAGCATGGAGATGGGGAACTTTACCTTTGGATTCCATGTGCAGGTAAACCGTGTATTTGCTGTTGGCCAGATTGGTCGGGCAGGAACGGACTTTCCCGTCCTTGCCGGTAATCGTTTGTTTGTCGAACTCTTCAGCGAACTCGTGCCAGAGCTTTTGCCAGTCCTCAATGTCGTAGAAACTGGTATGCTCAGGCGATGGACTCAACTCTATTCTGATTATGGAATTCTTTATCGGCCGATGCTGGGCAAGGGTCAACTGCATGGAGTTCCATATTCCCATAGCGTCCAGATCCGGGGGCAACAGATTGTCCAATACCCGATATATTTTTTCCGGATGCTTCTTGTGTTTTGATTCGCCGGTAATATAACGAAGGTCATTGATACCGTAAGATATGGCTTTGGCTTTTGCAATCATTTTTCTTCGGATTGAAGGTTGGACGGAATTTTGTTTTTCTCCTTTACGGCTTCCAGGAATTGGCAGACGCCTTCGGCAACATTGGAAAGTTCTCCGAGCCAGCCGATCATGAACGGAATCTGATTGAACATTACCATCCGCTGCTTTGTGGACATTCCGTGAAGTGCGGAGGTATATTTTACGAGATCAGACCGACAATTGTCCAGATTTTGCAGCAGTGCCGCCTCTTCTTTCGTAAGCCTCGCTTTGGGCTTGAAGTTATACGCACATGACAATATGTAGTCGCTTACGGTCATGCCGCATTGTTCGGCCAGTGATTTTATATGGTCTCTCTGGCTGGGAGTGACTTTTGCCCCGACAAAGACGCTTCTTGTTTCTTTCGGGGAAGCTGATGTAT
>JAAYKB010000180.1 GCA_012522615.1 Clostridiales bacterium | reverse complement strand
TTGTTTAAGGCTATAGACTGTCCTTGAAATAACGCCTTAGCTGCCATACGTACTGGATGCCCGAAATCAGGGTGAGGATTACCGAAACCCAGATAAACACCCGCCCTATCGACAAGGGCAGGGTGTACGCCTGTTCGGGCAGCGACAGGCCTGACAGGAGGGTTGATTTCCATGTCGAAAACTCAAGCGCCGCCATCATATATATTATGGCGATATACTGGGCCACCGTCTTTGATTTCCCCGCCATGCTTGCGGCGACAACCACCCCGTCTTTGGCGGCTATCAGCCTGACCGAGGTCACCATGAATTCACGCGCAAGTATCAGCATGACCGCCCATACGTCGAGATGCCCCGACGCCAGAAAGCCGAGAAAGGCGGCCGTCGTCAGCATCTTATCCGCAAGAGGGTCGAGAAATTTCCCGAAGTTTGTGACAAGCCCCTGGGTGCGCGCTATCCTGCCGTCAAAGTAATCGGTAATCGAGGCGGCGACAAACATCAGAGCGGCAATAATATAATGAAAGGGAAAATCCAGCAGCAAAAGAAGCAGGTATAACGGCGCCATTATTACGCGCAATACGCTCAGCCTATTAGGTGTATTCAATCGCAGCACTCTCCCATTAAGTCCCAGTCCATCGAATCGGTTATCAAAACCCTGACAAAATCGCCCGGCTTGATTTTACCGCGCGTGCGGGTGATAAACACCTTTCCGTCAATGTCCGGCGCGTCTGCCGCGCTGCGTCCAAACCAGCATTCGGCATAACGGTCATAGCTTTCTATCAATATATCCATTGTTTTTCCGATTTGTGAATGATTAATCTCCCCGGATATGAGGCTTTGCTCCTGCATGATTATATCGCGCCTGCGCCGCTTCTCCTTTTCGTCGACCTGATTTGGCATGGCAGCGGCCGCAGTCCCCTCCTCGGGCGAAAAGGCAAAGCAGCCGAGGCGTTCGAACCTCATATCCCTTATAAATTCGCAAAGCTCGTCGAATTCCTCTTGACCCTCGCCCGGAAAGCCGGTCATCACGGTTGTTCTCAGGACTATTCCGGGTACGGCCTTTCGTATCTTTTCAATCACGCGGCGCAGGGTTTGCCCGTCTCCCGGGCGGTTCATTGCCCCCAGCACCCTGCCGCTTGCGTGCTGGATCGGGATATCCATATATTTTACTATCTTATCCTGAGCCGCCATGACTTCGAGCAGTCTGTCGGTGATATGCTCGGGATAGCAGTATAAAAGCCTTATCCATTTAAGCCCGTCAATCGTGCAAAGCTGTTCTAAAAGCTCGGGCAGGGCGGGACGGCCGTATATATCTGTTCCGTACAATGTGGTGTCCTGGGCGACAAGTATAAGCTCTTTTACGCCGTTTGAGGCCAGCTCCCGGGCTTCCCTGACAACATTTTCAATCTCCCTGCTGCGAAGCCTGCCGCGTATCATGGGGATGGCGCAGTATGCACAGCAGTTGTTGCAGCCGTCGCTTATCCTGAGATAGGCGAAAAAGTCGGGGGTGGTTTGCAGACGCTCGCCGTCAATGCTCCAGCAGGACTTGTCGGGAAAGCGCGCAACCCGCTCGCCGCCCAGAACCGATTTCAGCGCCTCCACAATATCCCCGTTGGCGCCGAGTCCGAGCACTGCGTCGCATTCGGGAAGCTCCTTCACCAGCTCCTCGCGGTAGCGTTCGGCCATACAGCCGGTGACGATGATTTTTTTAATACGCCCCTCGTCCTTGAGCCTGCCGAACTCGATAATCTGTTCAATCGATTCTTTTTTTGCGTCCTCGATAAACCCGCAGGTGTTGATGATAACCGCTTCGGCAAGGCCGCTGTCGGCAACCAGCTCAAATCCCGCCTTTTTCAGCTTTGCCAGCATCAGCTCGGCGTCCATCTGGTTTTTGGGGCATCCAAGCGAAACCATACCTACCTTAGTCATAAAGCTCCATATCCTGTTCCTGTGATTTCAAGTCGTTCATGGCGCGTCGGATGGTTTCGCCGTCAAAGCCGTAGCGGGCATGCGCCCCTGCCGTCCGGCGATAATCTTCTTCTCCGTGGCCGTTGTTTGTTTTTTTATTATAGTATTTTTTACTAAGCAAAGCAAGTGCCTGCTTCACATCGTCGCAATCCAGCCCATCCACCGCCTCCTGCGCGGTTTCACGGTCTACACCGAGCGCCAAAAGCTCCTGAAATATCCTGCGGGAGGGATAGAGCTTGCGCTTCATCAAATCCTTTGCGCGATTACGGGCAAAGGAGGTGTCGTTTATAAGCCCGAGCTCCTCGATACGTCCGGCGGTTTCCCGGGCGGTATTTTCGTCAAAATCGCGGCGCAGCTTTTTTTCAAGCTCGCTGCGCGAATAATCCCTCAGGGACAGCAGATATAACGCCTTTTCGCGCGAACGGCGACGGCGCGATTCTTCCACAAGCCGTTCAAGCTGCTCATCCGACAATGAGGAGCCGACCTTGTAGGGCGACTCCTCAAAAGTCCGGACGTCCACGGTCACGGACGGTTCTCCGTCCAGAACCAGTTGAAAAAGACGTCCCCGTTTTTTTATAAGTTCGGTAATAACCATACAGCAACCATACCCTTTTGGTTAATCGTCAACCGATATGTCGATGTTTGCCTTGGCTGTGCCGGAGCTGACCCTGGCGGCCGCCTCAATCGGGATTTCGGTCGGCTGCCTCAGTACGGAAACCGATCTGCCTGTCGGGTTCAGCTTGCCGACGTTCTCGCGCACAAGCTGTTCAAGCTCCTTCATCAGCTCGGGATTGTCCCTGATTGCCGTCTTGGTATTATCCCTGCCCTGTGCGAGGCGGTTGTCCTTGTATGAGAACCAGGCGCCCGATTTCTGGATGATCTCCAGCTTTACGGCAAGGTCAAGAATCTCGCCCTCGCGGGAGATGCCCTCACCGTACATAATATCAAATTCGGCCTCCTTGAAGGGCGGAGCCACCTTGTTTTTGACCACCTTGACGCGCGTATGGGAACCGATAGACTCGCCTCCGGATTTCAGGGTCTCGGTGCGGCGGACGTCAAGCCGGACAGAGGCATAGTATTTCAGCGCGTTGCCGCCGGCCGTGACCTCGGGATTGCCGTATACAACCCCGACCTTCAGGCGGAGCTGGTTGATAAATATAGCCATACAGTTGGATTTTGAAACCGCGCCTGCCAGCTTGCGCATCGCCTGCGACATAAGACGGGCCTGCAGCCCGACATGCGAGTCGCCCATCTCGCCCTCGATCTCGGCTCTGGGCACCAGCGCGGCAACCGAGTCGATTACAACAACGTCAACCGCGCCCGAACGTATCAGGGCTTCGGCAATTTCGAGCGCCTGCTCGCCCGTGTCGGGCTGGGACACAAGAAGAGAGTCGACGTCAACCCCGAGAGCCTTGGCATAAACGGGGTCGAGCGCATGCTCGACGTCGATAAAGGCGGCCTCCCCGCCCTTTTTCTGTGCCTCGGCGACAACATGGAGAGCCAGGGTGGTTTTGCCCGAAGCCTCGGGCCCGTAAATTTCAATTATACGTCCGCGCGGCAGCCCGCCTATTCCCAAAGCCGCGTCCAGCGCCAGAGAGCCGGTGGATATGTAGTCCACATTCATTCCGACATTCTCGCCCAGACGCATAACCGCGCCTTTTCCGTAATTCTTTTCTATCTGCTGAAGCGCAAGCTCCAAAGCCTTTCTTTTATCCTCTTTGTTATTATTTCTGCCGTCGTTTGCCGGTCGAGCCGAATCGGCTGCCTTTTTGCCAACCGCCATTTTATCCTTCCTTCCGCAATTAAAAATCGCAAATCATTGTTCTAATTATATAGGATAGACAATCAAAAATCAACCGTTTCGGGGGATTTTTCGCACAAATGTTCGCGTAATTTACGTCTTTGCCTTAACAGAATTACGAGAATCGCAAGTCCCAGCCCCGTTATCATTCCCGTGAAGTCCAGAACCACGTCCTGAACCATGCCGGCGCGTCCGTCTACATAGAGCTGGATAAATTCATCGGTAACCGCCGTAAAAAGCCCGATAAAAAGAGGAACGAATATGTTTTTCAGCACCCGTTTTGTGTATGTCTTGAGGGTTATGCCGAGCAGCGTCCCGAGTACGGCGAACTCAACGAAATGCGCCGTCTTTCTTATTACAAGGTGGGATATCGTGACCTTTATTCCGGCGGCGTCGGCGAGACTCTGAAGAAACGACACCACGTTTCCGCTTTGGTCGACCGAGTCGGTTCCGGTCCGGATGGAATTTATAAAGATAAACATAATAAACATAGCCGAAACCACAGACATTATAATTCTCGGTTTGTTGATATCCTTTATGTCCATTACACCGCCCCCCGTTTTAATTGTGAGTATAACACGACGCGCCGTATTATACAAGCTGTTCGGATAATTCTGGAAATACTCTTGACAGTTAAGTATAAAAGTTATAATATTGAAATGAATACAAACAAACACTTGTTACACTATTTATTGTAATGATTACAAGCAAAGTTGTAATGAATACAAACAAATGCTTGTTACACCTTTTGAGGAGGCTTAATTAATATGAATGACAGCGAGCTGATTTCTGTTCTTTCCAGGCGGGGCATCCGCCCTACACAGCAGAGGATTGCTGTGTATAAATATCTTTTGACCCACCCGGAGCACCCTTCGGCCGATACCATATATCGGGCTTTAGTGGAGGAATATCCCGTCTTTTCGCGCACAACCATCTATAATTCGCTGGGCGCCCTTATTGAGGCGGGTCTGGTGCGGCAGGTCAATATATGCGCGGACGAGCAGCGGTTTGACGCGACGGTTACCGACCACGGGCATTTCTTTTGCAAGGAATGCGGGAAGGTCTATGACTTCGGCTTTGATTCTCCCGCCATGGTAAGCCGTCTTTGCCCCAGAGGCTTTATAAAAGAGCAGGGCGACGTGTTTTTCACCGGTATTTGCAAGCATTGTTATTCTTTTTGAAATGATTCCAAGATTGGTTTAGGTTCATATTTGGGGTGTGCATTTACTTTTTGGATGAAGTGTGGTATCCTTATATTCGCGTTCTAGCGAAGGAAGGGATATCTTTATGAGAAAAATAGCATCTTTTTTGCTCGGTATTGTTTTTCTGGCGTGTGCTCTGCCCGCTTTTGTACTGGCTGACACAACAGATAGTACCGGTTCAACACAGCCTACCGAGCCGACGCCCGGGCTGGAGTTCGATTTTGATTATCGCGAATTCTCATACGATTATATCGATATTACATTAAGCAAAGAAACCGACAGCGGGTTTTTTGTCGAATACGTTAAGATCGGCAACACGGAGATACCCATAGTCGATGACAACACAAGATACATTACCGATGTTTATATAGGCGATATTCCGCCCGGGGTATACGATATATCCCTTATTATGAACGACGGCACCTCCATAACCACCGAAAAAGAGGTGGTGCGGGGCGGAGAGCTTGAGGTCGATATTAGCTTAAAGGCGGTTGACAACCGTCTGTCGGCCACCGTGCTCGATAACCACGGCAGACCGATTGCCGGGGTCGAGGTTATATTTAATATCAATAACCAG
>JAAYKB010000028.1 GCA_012522615.1 Clostridiales bacterium | reverse complement strand
TAATTATTTACTTGCAATTATTTTTCGGCTATGCTAGTATGTATAGGCTGGAGTATGTATGAGAATATTCTCACTGTCAATTGATATACTATATGGAGGGTCTTAGATGACTGGTTTTGAGATTGCAATCGGAGTTGTGCTGATTATCTTGTCTTTGGTGATTATTGCAGTCATACTGTTGCAGGAAGGTCGTCAGGCTAATCTGGGCGCGATTCAAGGGGCTGCCGATTCCTTTCTTGAAAGGGGCAGGGCTCGCACATTGGATGCAGTACTGGCAAAGTGGACAAAGATAATTGCAATAGTCTTCTTTGTTCTGGTTCTTGCCGGCATGCTGGTTACAAAATTTCTCGGTGCTTAAAAAGTCAGGACTGCAAGCCTTGCTCGTTTTGAGCAGGGCTTTTTTATAGAATCCGGAGTAACCGTTATAATAATATAAATTGATTCCATGTTAGTTTATGTCCTTTTCGGGCATAAACCCGGAAAGGATAAGATTATAAAATATGGCAGACAGAAATAAAAATGAGTTAAAAAAGACAATCATACAGCATATAAGCGGCAGTCGGAAAGGTGCTTCTGCTGACAGGCTTGCAGCCCTGCTGCGGATTAAAAAGAGGGAGCGCGCCCGTTTTTTACTTGCCCTTGCAGGGATGGAACGGGACGGGGATGTCATCCGGGACAAAAAGGGAAGATATACCGCGCCCGGGACAGACTACGTGAGTGCGCGGCTCATGTCGCTGCAAAGGGGATACGGCTTTGCCCGCCTTGAAAACGGGGAAGGCGATATCTTTATACACGGACATGATCTCAAAGCCGTATTGCCGGGCGATACCCTGCTGGTCAAAATTGAAGAGGGGGATTTACGCGGTCCTCAGGGCAGTGTAATTCAGGTTCTTGAAAAGGGCAGCGGGCTGTATACCGGAAGACTCACCGAGGATAAAGACGGCAGACCGATAGTGGTTCCCGATGCATTTATAAGATATGTTTTACCTGTAAAAAATCACAGGGAACTGGCGGCAAAGAAAGGGGATAAGGTGCGTTTTGAGGCGGAATACGGTCGATCCGGCGAGCTTTTTGCCCGGGTGGTGACGACCTACGGCAACGCGGACAGCGCAAAAATATGTGCCGACGCCATTGTGGATTCGGCGGGAATACCGACTGAATTTTCCGAGGATGCAATCGAACAGGCGCAAAAGCTGGCGCTTGCGGGAATAACACAGAAGGAGCTGGACGGACGCGAGGATCTTAGAGACCGTATGATTTTTACGATAGA
Source organism: Clostridiales bacterium (assembly GCA_012522615.1). Lineage (GTDB taxonomy): Bacteria > Bacillota > Clostridia > Oscillospirales > Acutalibacteraceae > Avimonas. The sequence continues at coordinate 4,505 of JAAYKB010000028.1, read as the reverse complement.
CGGAGCCGACGCAAAGGATTTGGACGACGCCGTATCGCTTGAAGAGACCGGCAACGGCTGGATTCTCGGCGTCCATATTGCCGACGTATCGCATTATGTGAAAGAAAACACGCCTCTTGACAAACAGGCACGGTTGCGCGGAACATCGGTTTATTTCGCCGACCGTGTGATTCCTATGCTGCCGGAGGAGCTTTCAAACGGCATTTGTTCGTTGAACGCGGGAGAGGACAGGCTTACCTTGTCCGCCATACTTACGCTTGATAAAATGGGAATATGCAAGGATGTGCAGATAAGAAAAAGCGTAATTCGCTCCCGTGTGCGCGGAGTTTATTCCGAAGTAAATATGCTGTTTGACGGCAACGCTGATCCCGATATACAGTCAAAGTATGCCGATGTGCGCCCGACACTGGATTCAATGCGAGAACTTGCGGCGTTGCTCCGTAAAAATGCCGCCGAACGCGGCACCATGGATTTGATTAGCACAGAATCGGTGTTTGTGCTGGACGAACAGGGGCATCCCGTTGACATACAGGGCAGGACTACAGGTGAAAGCGAAGGGATGATTGAGCAGTTTATGATAGCCGCAAATGTTGCTGTAGCCTCATTTGCACGAAAAAGAGGCATTCCTTTTGTCTATCGCATACACGAACAGCCCGATTCGGAAAAGCTCGAGCAACTCAGCGAGACAGCCAAACGCCTGAGCTTAAAGCAATACAAGCTTGACAAGCCGATGGATTTGAAGAGATTAATGGATGAGGCGCGCGAAACAAAGTACGCTCGTTTGATTTCCGACCGATTGCTTCGCTCAATGGCAAAGGCAAGATACAGCGAAAGTCCGAAAGGGCATTACGGGCTTTCTCTTGATGATTACTGCCATTTCACTTCTCCGATTCGCCGTTATCCGGACTTGTCAATACACCGTATTTTGTCGGATGCTCTGGCGGGAATTGACAGGGTTGAGTTGGTCAGGAGGTATACCGCATTTGTGCGGGAATCCTCCGAGCTGTCCTCGCAGCATGAGGTCCGCGCAATGAATGCCGAACGCGACTGCGAATCCTGTTACAAAGCCGAATATATGAGCAGGTTTATAGGCGAGGAGTTTGACGGCGTGATTTCATCTATATCGGCCTACGGCGTTTATGTTGAGCTTCCGAATTCGGTTGAGGGTATGATAAGATTGGAGAGCCTGCCCGAATCGGGCCTTAGATATGATGAGGTTGCTTCGCTGCTTGACCGAAATAACCGCCCTGTGTATACCGTCGGAGATGCAATGAAAATACGCGTGGTCGGAACCGACGTTTCTTCGGGACTGATTGATTTTGAGCCGGTGTTAAAAACCTTGCCTCAGTAATACAAAGACTATGTTATTTGACGCCGTTTTTGTATTCGTATAATTTCCTATGCGTTCCGTACAATAACTCTTGCTTTAGGTTTATTTTTTCAGGTCTGTTTTTCTATTTACCTTTTCAAACCAGTGTGTTATAATTCTAACAAGTCAAAAATTGGGGATTTAATCCTGATGAAAGACATTACTAAGGAGGATTATCAGATGAATTCTTTTCTTGCCATCGAAGACGTTTTTGCCAGAGAGGTTCTTGATTCTCGCGGCAACCCCACTGTTGAAGCCGAAGTTATTGTTGAGGGCGGATTTATAGGCCGTGCCGCCGTTCCTTCGGGCGCCTCGACCGGCGCTTTTGAAGCGTGTGAGCTTCGTGATGAGGACAAGTCCCGCTATCTCGGCAAGGGGGTTGAAAAGGCTGTTGCAAATATAAATGAAGAAATTGCCGATCTGCTCTGCGGCATGAACGTTTTTGACCAGGCCGGTATTGACAAGGCTATGATTGAGCTGGACGGCACGCCCAACAAATCACGTCTCGGCGCAAACGCCCTTCTGGCAGTTTCGCTTGCCTGTGCCAAGGCGGCCGCGGAAGCTTTGGATATCAGCCTGTATAAATATATCGGGGGCTGCAATGCAAAAATGCTGCCGGTTCCCATGATGAACATTATCAACGGAGGCAAACACGCCGACAACAGCGTAAGCTGTCAGGAGTTTATGATTATGCCGGTCGGCGCACCCTCATTCCGTGAGGCGCTGCGTATGTGCGCCGAGGTTTTCCACAACCTGAAAAAGGTTCTCGCTTCAAAGGGCTATTCCACCGCTGTCGGTGACGAGGGCGGATTTGCCCCCAACCTCAAGAGCGACGAAGAGGCCTTAGTCGTAATAATGGAAGCAATCGAGAAGGCAGGCTACAAGCCGAGTGATGATTTCCGCATTGCTCTTGACCCCGCCTCAACTGAAATGTATGAGGAAGCCAAAGCAAAGGGTAAGGAAGGCTGCTATTACTTCTGGAAGACCGACGTCATGAAAACCCGCGAAGAGATGGTGGATTTCTGGGTTGACTGGGCTAACAAATACCCCATCATCTCGATAGAAGACGGCATGGCGGAAGAGGATTGGGAAGGCTGGAAGATGCTCACCGAAAAACTCGGCGGCCGAGTACAGCTTGTCGGCGACGACCTGTTTGTTACCAACACCCAGAGGCTTGAAAAAGGCATAAAGCTCGGTGTCGCTAACTCAATTCTTATCAAGGTCAACCAGATTGGCACCCTGACCGAAACCCTTGACGCTATCCAGATGGCAAACCGCGCGGGATATACCGCCGTCACCTCCCACCGTTCGGGCGAAACCGAGGACGTCACCATTGCCGATATCGCGGTTGCAACCAACTCGGGACAAATCAAGACAGGCGCCCCCTCGCGTACCGACCGTGTTGCAAAGTACAATCAGCTTCTGCGCATCGAGGAGGAGCTCGACGATATCGCAATTTATCCCGGCATCAACGCATGGTTTAATCTTAAGAATAAATAAAGTCATCTGATAATATACAAAAGGCCGAAGTTGTTCCATACAGGAGCGGCTTCGGCTTTTTCTATTAAAACACGTGCCCTTCATAAATCGCTGTGTATATACGCGGAATAATATTCCAATACTTATCATATAAATTATACGAAAGGCGTGGATACCATGGAGGGAACAATTCGGAGGGCTATTCTTAAGTCGGAGGAACCGACCAATGAGATACTGGTTGCGATTCGTGATGTGTGCGCACGGCTTGAAAATGCCAATACGCGGTTTGAAATGGAGAAAGACAGCGACCTGATAGAGTCCTGTATTTACGAGATTGAATCACTTCGCGCTAAATACAGGTATTTACTTCGTATTGCAAGACAACAGGGACTGAGGGCGGGAACATATCCGCTTGTCAATGAAGGAGAGAAAACAAAATGAGCCTGTGGCTTCAGATTCTGGTGTATGCCGTTGGCGTCGGCATGGTAATTTCCGTTATGGTTGCATTGATGAGAACAAAAAGACCCATACGGGCATTCGTCGGTTCGGGAGCCCAGGGAATTTGTGCACTTGCCGCGGTTAACCTGCTCGGCACATTTACCGGTGTTTCGCTCGGGCTTAATCTCTTTTCGGGAGCCTGCTGCGCAGTTCTCGGAATACCCGGAGTCATCTCTTTGCTTATTATGAAAATACTTTTTAATTATTGAGGGCTTAACCAACATGGCGAGAACGATACGACAAAGGCAGGGGTACGATATACAGCCTGCCTTTTAACTTTGTATTCAATAATATTTTTAAATTTACGGCTTATTTAAAATACCCGACTCCGCTTTCAAATATCCTTTGGTTTTTATTGCCCGGGACATTTTTATACAGGTTATCTCCGTAGCGTTCGCTATGCGCCATTTTACCAAAAACACGCCCGTCGGGTGAGGTTATACCTTCAACCGCACAGATTGAACCGTTCGGATTCCACATGATATCGCCGGACGGCTTTCCGTCGGGTGAAACATACTGGGTGGCAATCTGTCCGTTGGCCGCCAGCTTATGCATAAGGCTTTCTGATGCATAGAAGCGGCCCTCGCCATGGGATACAGGGACAGCGTGTATATCGCCGACCTGACAGCCGGCAAGCCATGGCGATTTGACCGATGTTACACGGGTATATACCATTCTGCTGACATGACGGCCGAGCGTATTAAACGTCAGGGTGGGATCATGGCTTGCAAGCTCAATAATGCGGCCGTACGGCACAAGCCCGAGCTTTATCAGGGCTTGAAATCCGTTGCATATTCCAAGCATCAGACCATCACGCTTTTGCAAAAGCTCCTCTACGGCGTCGGCGATACGGGGATTTCTGAAAGTGGTTGCAATGAATTTGCCCGAGCCGTCCGGTTCGTCGCCGCCGGAAAAACCGCCGGGCAGCATTACAATCTGTGCCGCTCGGATGGCCTTTTCCATACGTGTTATCGTTTCCTCAATATCCGAAACCGAGAGGTTTTTGACGACAAGAATATCGGTTGACGCGCCGGCGGCTTCAAAGGCGCGCGCCGTGTCGTATTCGCAGTTTGTGCCCGGGAAAACAGGTATAAACACGCGGGGCCTTGCGGCCTTTATCGACGGTGACGCCGTATTTCTCTCTTTATATAACGAAACC
>JAAYKB010000027.1 GCA_012522615.1 Clostridiales bacterium | reverse complement strand
TGAAAAAGCAAGCAACAGCCTTGCTTTTTACAAGCCTATAAAGTAGGCAAAGGCCGCCGGGGAGGGTTTCGATTCCCTCCCCGGACCCCTCCGCAAACGACCAAAGGCTGCCGCCTTTGGAATCCGCTAGATTGTGATGCTTAATGATATTTATTGAGATTTGACCGGAAAAATCAAGCTGTCGGTTGAGCGGAGGTCTTGATTTCCAAGCAATCCTAATCAAGCTTTTTGGGGTCGCTTATCGTGCCGGCAAACAGCACCGCGCCGGTCGGTTTATCGACTATGGCACAAAGGAAAGGGCGGTCAACCACCATAGAGTAGCCGGCGGCGCTTTTGTTTGCAAATGAAAACAGGGAGACCGCGGCCGCCCGGGTCCCGCTTTCGTCAACCTCAAGGGCGGTCTGATGTGTCACTTTACTTATGATAATCGGGCCTTTTAATTGGTTCGAATCGACCATGCGGCCGAAATCCGCCGCGGTTTCATCAAAGGCGTCGGTGATGCCCAGGGATCTCAAGGTGTCGGTCATCTCCTGCTTATAGGTGAGCGAAAAGCGGGGGAGGGTGACGGACATTCCGCCGCAATCCACGATTTTATCCAGCCAGCCGGGAATGGTGTCGGGGGTCATTTCTGCCATCAGGCTGTCGAGGTTATCCTTCGGCAGCGCGATAAGCATGGCTGTCCGCTTGTCCTGATAGTCAAGCAGGGTTGCCTGAACGGTGTCGTCCTCATACCAGTAACCCTTCTCTTTATCCTTGCGGTGCATCATGGGAATGGTGATGTCGCCCTTTGAGCCGTGGAACACCCCGTCCCTGGTGTCTCCCTTTTTGAACTTCATTTCCCATTTTCCGTCAAAAAGCAGGGCGTTTGTCAGATACATAAAGACATCGGGGTCGAGAGGTGGGGCAAGCACCTGTTTTATCATTCCGTCCGAGTTTTTCTCCGCCCATTTGTTGATGGCGGGTATCAGGGAATCGTCAAAGGGTCTGGCGGCCAGCAGCGCGCCGTAGTATTCCTCGTTTTTGCTGATGAAATCCTGTTTGATTATATTTTTATAGCTATCCTTCAGCCATATCGCGTTGGATATTCTGAAATACTTTTTTGGGTTGCCGGACAGCAGGGATTGCAGGTCGCGGCATCCTTTGTTCAGGGTTTCGGCGTCCGGGATACCCATTGCGTCGAGCATCTGGGTCAGGGTGTTGCCGTCGGCGCCGTTGGAGGTCATGCCGAGCGCGATATAAAGGCCGGCGGGGGACAGGAAGGTGTTTTTGTCCTTGGCATACAGGGTTGTCAAGAGGTCGGATGTAAAGGCGTTGTAACCCTCAAGAAATTCCGAAGACAGCGAATCGGCGGGTTTCAGACCGCTTAAACGTCCGGTTGCCTTGCCGACACCCTTTATCGGCGTTGAGCATGCCGAAATGATTGTGAATATTATGGCGAGAAAGAGGAATAAAAGCCGCAGCCAAGGTTTTAAGTTCATCCTCAGCCCGAATAACAGGTTTTTCATTCCATACTTCCTTCCCTGGTGGATTTATAAGGATTATACCACGTATTAACGAAAAGTCCAACCATCATCCGGTTATTTTATAGCAGGCGGTCAGGGAAAATTCCTTTGCCCGCTTTCGTATGAGGATTGTATCCCTGTACAGGTTTCCGGGGTTGTCGGGCGACCTTGCGAAATATACTTCGGCGTTGCAAAGCTCCTCCGGACCGATGGAAAGCTGCAGTATTCTTCCGTCCTTCTGCCACTGGGCGGCAAGGTGGCCGCCCGACCATCTGCGGATGTCGGAAAGCCACTCATAGCCGTTTGCCTTTTCGCCCAGTACGGCAGGTGAAAAGGCGCCCGAAAAGCAGGCTTCGCCCGACGAGTGGAAAACCCAGTCTATCTGATGGGTTTTGTTTGATCTTACGGTTACGGTGTCCCGCAGGAGGCTGCCGGAAAGCAAGAGCTCGCGGCTTATCGAAACGCCCGGATAGGCGTCGTTGACCACGGCGGTAAAGCAGCACCCGCCCTTTGTGAGCATGGCCGAGCCTGCTGCTTCCCGATTTTGGTCGCGGGCGTCAACCACAACGGTTGAATGGGAAAGGGTTTTTGTGTACCATTCGCGGTGCAGTCTTGAACCGTAGCCCGAGGTGCCGACGTCCATGCAAAACGGGTATATTGAGATTGAAAGGGCGTCGGGGTGGGCGTGGCTTTTTGACAGGTTGCCGTACTTGCAGAAGACGTCGGCGGCGCCGCCTTTCGAGCGCAGAATGCACATCTTGTTCGACGGCAGCAGCACCGATTCGTTTTCTGGTTTTTGGCCGCCCGACGGGGGTATGCCGTACAGAAGAGCCTGCATACAGGGGGATTTATCGTAATATTTCGCAATATGAGCTTGAAGCAGGGGAAAATCGGGGTGCGGTATGAGCGCCCATGCCGCGGCGATCGCTGCGGGAGCTTTTGAAATGAGGGTTTGGTTGTTTCCCCCGTCGTTGGTCGATACCAGAGCGCCGTTTTTGAATGCAAGCCTTTCATAGACCGTCCATGCTTTTATCAGGCGGTCGAAAAATATGTCCTCCCTGATTTGTCCGGCATAAAGGTAATGTACAAGCCTGGTTGCCGCCTCGAGGGCGTAGTAATGGTATGCGGGGGAGTTTTCAAACCACAGTCCGTCCATTGAAAAGCCTTCGGATATCTGGGCGCGGGCACCGTGTCTGCCGTTTAGCACCTGTTTTAAAAGAGCGTCGTTACGAAAGAGGACTGCCGCCCCGACGGCGGCCGCGCAATGCCACAGGGCGATGTTTTGTATGGCGCGGGTTTGCTTGATGACAAGCTGGGACAGAGGCATAAACAGGGATTTGTACAGCCTTTTTCCCTCGTCCGATTCCCCGTCGAAATCAATGATAAACAAGGCGTTCAGCAGGGTGCAGCACCAAACGGCCTCGTCAAGGCTTTGTCCCATCACCTTTCCGGTTCCCGCGTGGCCGCCGTGTTCGGCAAAGCTGTGGTAATTATCCGCGTACCACCGGATTGCGTTCAGCACAAAATCGCGGGCGTTAAGGTCATTGTCGACCACGGCGGTCAGGGCCGCCGCCTCTATTCCGTTTGAGATATCCCGCCGCCTGTAATACTGCCACGCCTGCGTGATTTTTTCGGTGTTTTCGGCAACCGCTCCGCAGCGCGGGCACCGGTGGAGGTCGGGACGCTCCCTGTGGTATTCAAGGGTGGCGGAGCAGGAGCAAACATAGTCGTGCGCCCACCCGGCTGTTTCATGGGGCGATTCGGAGAAATGGGTTATCCAGTAATCCGCGCGGGCTTTGGTTTTGTCGTATATATCTCGGTATCCCGGTTTTTTCAGGTTGTATCGTATCGAGTTTGCGTCGCGTATGAATCTCCATCTGCCGCTGTTGTTCATTGCTGCCATCCTTTCTGCCGGACACGGGGCGGCCGGTATGTTCTGGTATATTGTATTCGGGGAACGGCGGATATAAAACACGGCGGCCGTGATTGCGGCGGACTTTTTCCGGACGGCACGATACTGCGTTTATAAAAATCGCATAAATTCACCTCTACACGCATAGGTATTAGCGAAGAACTTCAAGAGGTGATAACGTGAAGGGAGCAGTAGAGGAGCGGGCCATTGAGCTGGGCGAATACATTATTAAGAACAACGCGACGGTACGTGCTACCGCGGGGAAGTTTCATATATCCAAGTCCACAGTACATAAGGATGTGTCCGATCGGCTGCGGCCCCTGAATCCGCAGCTTTACGGGCGGGTTCGCAATGTTCTTGAACAGAACAAGGCGCAGCGGCATATCCGCGGCGGCATTGCTACCCGTAACAAATACCTGCATAAACGGTCAAAATGAGTTTTAAACAAAAGAAAGGGAAGCGTAGCGCCCGCATGGACGAAAGACCATGCGGGCGAGCTTGTTCCATATTCTTTTTGCGACAAAATCTGTCGTATAGTGAGGCTTATAATATTAGTCGGGGTCGGGGTCGGAGCCGGATTTACGGCGTTGTCTGCGGATGCTGTATAATCTCCAGCATATAAACAGGCATACTGACGCCAGCGATATGAGGGCGCCCGTCACAAGATAGGGCGGGCGGAATTCCATCTCGATTTTGTGTTCGCCCTGTGTCAGCGGGATTGCAATCATGCAGTCGGCGGCCTTTTTTACATCCGCCCTGACGCCGTCCACCTTGACGGTCCAGCCCTTATTGTAGGGGATGGTGGTCATGAGCAGGCCTTCTTTTCCGGCACGAAAGCTGCCCGAAACATAACCGTCTTTGACCGTCGGCGAAAAACCGTTTTGTTTCAGGGCGTTGACGGCATCCTCGAACACGCCTAGGTCGAGGGAGCAGACCTTGAGGTTGTGTTCACTATCGATATCCCTGTCATCCGCAAGCGTGAGCGAGATGGTTTCCCCCTCGCTATAGTCGCCAAGATAGATGATGTTGTCGTAAAACCGCGAATAGCAAAGCTGCATGAATTGCCTTTGCCCGCGCGCCGTCAGATAGAGCTTCTTTTCGCTGTGGCTGCCGCCGAAATAGGCGTAAACAGGGCCGTCACTTGTGATATTGACCGTCCACATAATACCGCTCGGCGCCTGCTCCGGCCGGTCGAGAGAAAGCTCCCGGTAGAGGTTTACGCTTTTGCCCAGCATGGCGCTTACAAGCCGGGTCTGGTTTTCGAACGGGTCGTCCTCCCATTTTATATCGGTGACATTGTTATTGACGGCGTAGCCGAGCGGGAGGGCATAGGGGTTGATATAGACGCGGCCGCCGTTTGAGAGGGTCAGGTCGTCAAGGGGGGAGGTCCCGGCGGGCTGCCGGACTGTGTTGTCCGTAAGAACATATTTAATGCCCAGCAGGGAGTCGGTGACAAGAAGGGGGGAATTATAACAGACCTCCGTGATGTTTTTTGGGGAGGAATAGCCGAGCCGTGAGCAAAAACCGATAACATCCTTTTCAAAGGTGGAGCTGTAATGGGCGAGTCCTCTGTAACCGATTGAAAGCGATTCGCAGGAGGCGGGGACGTTGGGGTAACGCCGTTTTGTCATCTCGCTGAAGGTCTTTTCCATCCTGAAAAAGTCGTCCTCGTCCCGAGCGAGCCTGTCGCTGACATTTTTTATCTCTTGTTTATAGCTCTGGTATTCCGAATTGCTCACACGGTATTTTTCCACAGCCTGCTTTGTATTGTAAAGCTGTTCGACCGAAAACATCAACAGTATAACGGCGGTTATTATTGCGGCGGAACGTTTGGCTTTAATATTCTTGAGGGCAATAAGAAAGACCCCGAAGGCTATAATGAGCATCAGAAAAAGATAAAAGACGGTTCGGGATTTAAAGCCCTCGAGCAGGTCCAAAACAAGTCCGGTCCCGGTTATGAAGCAGGCCGCCCTGAAGACGGTTTCAAAGCGCCCTTTTCTGTCGAGCCGGTCAAAGGATTTTATGCCGTCTGCGGCAAGGCTGACCATAAGGAAGCTGAAGACGAAGGAGTATCTGAATATATACGAAAAGGCCCTTTTCATATCCGACCAGATTACGTCAAAGGGGGAATAGCAGAAGCTTAGCATGAATATCGCGATGAAAATCGCGGCGATTGCCTTTTTCCTAGGGTTAACATACCTGTTTGTAAAAAAGGATACCGCGGAGAGCAGGGCGAAACCGCTGATATAGATAACCGGACTGGTTACGGTGTTTGTGGGCGCGGTGATGGAAAGGCTTCTGAGCGAATACAGAAAGCTGAAATAAAACTCGTTTACAAAGCCGCCGAAGCTTTTGCCTCCGTTCATAAGGGCACAGCACATCGGAAGGAAAAGCACCGCGCCTGCCGCAATCGAGAGCAGGACGGTAAACAGACACCGGGCGGCGTGGCTTATGCCCTGTCTCACATTGCCTTTGAGGGTGAACCGATATTTTATCGCCAGTTCATATATGAAGTACAGGGCGGCGAAAAGGCAGACCATGTATGCCGAATACCAGTTGAACAGAATGGAGGCCGCCGCGCTTACAAAGAGCAGGGTGTATCTGCTCTCAAAGAGCAGCTTGTGGATTCCGAGCGCTATCAGAGGCAGAAGCATGACCCCGTCCAGCCACATAATATTGCTGCAGTAGGAAACATTATACTCCATCAGGGCGTAGGCCGACGACAGGCACAAAGCGAGAGGACCGTCCAAGCGGTGCCGTTTGCTTATATAGACGTATGCGGTCAGGCCGCACGCCGCAATTTTAAGAACGGTAAGCCATGAAACAAATTCGGTTATCCTTTCGGGCGGGAAGAAGCGGACAAGGAGATTGAAGGGGCTGGACAGGTAGTAGCCGAAAAGGGCCGCCATATTGCCGCCCAGTGATTTTGAAAAGGAGTAGAATATGCTGCCCTCGCCGCGCAGGACGTTGCCGAGCCAGCCGAAATAATCGGCGTATTGTATCTCCATATCCCAGCACAGCAGGGCTTTGTCGCCGAAGGGATAGATTTTCTGTGCCGCAAGCGCGAGCATTACAATGAAGGCGGGGATGATGAAGGAAAAAAGGTATTCCGCAGGTTTTCGGAATCTTTTTAAAGCTTGGTTGCGCATGAAATTCTCCTCTTTGCTCTGGTGGTAGACAGGAACGGCTTCGCTCCAACAACTTACAATATTATAAATGATTAACTTAAATAATTCAATCTGGATATTACATTAGTGATATAATATGTATTGTTTTACCAAATAATCGTCTGTCTAACTGTGCACTATTTACTGAATCATTGACTTTTACTACGGATGGAAATATAATAGTAAACCATAGAGAGATTTTGGAAATATCTTGTGTACGGCACGGGAAAGGAAGCTATGATTGAAAAAATATGATTACCTGATTGTGGGAAGCGGTTTGTTCGGCGCGGTTTTTGCAAGGCAGGCCGTTGACAGCGGTAAATCGGTTTTAGTTATAGAAAAGAGAGACCATACCGGAGGGAACCTGCACTGTAAGAATATCAACGGCATCAATGTCCATGAATACGGCGCGCATATATTCCATACAAATAACCGCATGGTCTGGGAATACTTCAATAAATACGCCGAGTGCAACCGGTACACCAACTCGCCCGTTGCAAACTACAAGGGCGAGATATATAACCTGCCGTTTAACATGAATACCTTTAACAGGATGTGGGGGGTTGTCACCCCGGAGCAGGCAAAAAGGAAGATTGACGAACAAAGAGCGATTATCAATCATGAGCCCCGAAATCTCGAGGAGCAGGCGATAAGTCTTGTCGGGGTCGATATTTATACAAAGCTTATCAAGGGCTATACCGAAAAGCAGTGGGGCAGGGACTGTACACAGCTTCCGGCTTTTATTATTAAGCGCCTTCCCGTGCGTTATACCTACGACAACAACTATTTCAACGACCGTTATCAGGGTATTCCTATCGGCGGGTATAACGTGCTTATAGACGCCCTGCTCGAGGGCAGCGATATTGAGCTCGGGGTGGACTATAACGAGAACAGGGAAAAATATGACGCGCTGGCCGAAAGGATTGTATATACGGGCACAATAGACTCATATTACCGGTACAGGTTCGGCAAGCTCGAATACAGAAGCCTGCGGTTTGAGACGGTTGAACTTGAGGAGGAAAACTACCAGGGGGTTGCGGTGGTGAACTACACCGACAGGGAGACCCCGTTTACCCGAATCATTGAGCACAAGCATTTTGAGTACGGAACCCAGCCCGCCACGGTTATCACCCGGGAATATCCCGCCGAGTGGCGGGAGGGGATGGAGCCGTACTATCCCGTGAACGACGAGGCAAACCAGTCGCTTTATCGGAAGTACGCCGAGCTTGCAGCCAAAGAGCCCCGCACAATCTTCGGGGGCAGGCTTGCCGAATATAAATACTATGATATGGACAAGGTGATTGAATCCGCCCTGCAAAAGGCTTCGGAAGAGCTTGCGGGACGGTGAATCGGTTTTTAAATAAGGCTTGAAAAGTTCTGTCCTTTCCCGCTTTATGGGGTGGGAATTTTACTCGCCAAGCCGGTCAAAACCTTGGGTTTGGCGAGAAAGGATGATTGTTCTATGCAGGATATCAAGATAAGCGTTATCATGCCTGTTTACAAGGTCGAGGATTATGTAGGCAAGGCTATCGAGAGCATACAGGCGCAGACCCTTGAAGAGTTTGAGTTTCTGATTGTGGACGACGGTTCGCCCGATAACAGCGGGAAGATATGTGATGAATATGCCCTGAAGGACGACCGCATCCGCGTGTTCCACAGGGAAAACGGCGGCGCGCCCTCCGCCCGCAATATGGCGATGGAGCACGCCCGCGGGAAGTATTATTTTTTCATGGATTCCGACGACTGGGCGGAGCCGACCATGCTTGAGGATATGTATGAGCTGGCGGAAAAAAACGACGCCCAGCTTGTCGTTACCGGATATTTTATCGATACCTATTACAATAAAGATAGATATATCACAATCCACCAGACCCAGCCCGACGCGGTGTATGACCGGCAGTCGTTTCGGGAAAACGCATATAAGCTGTTTGACCATAATCTTCTGTACACGCCGTGGAATAAGCTGTATAACAGGGAGTATGTCGACAGCAAGGGGCTGCGTTTCCCCTCCACCTTTTGGGACGATTTCCCGTTTGTGCTCAGCGTGATTCGCGATGTTGAGCGGGTTGTCGTGTCTTCAAAACAGTATTATCATTTTATCAGGGCGCGCGCCGAATCCGAAACGGCGGCATATCGTCCCGAGATGTACGAGAAGAGGGAAGAAGAGCACGGCTGGATGCTTGAGCTGTACGACCATTGGCAGATCGATGACGAGGAGAGCCGTGAGATGATTGCCCGCAGGTATGTGGAGCGGCTGGTCGGGTGTATTGAAAATGTGACCAATCCGAACTGTACCCTTCCGAATGCCGAAAAGCGGGAAAAGATTGCCCTGATGATGCGGGGCGAGAATGTGGCCCCCTGCCTGAAGATTGCCAGACCACGCAGCCTGATGATGAAGCTGCTGCTGCTCCCGATAAGATGGAAAAATGTCACCCTCGCCATACTCCAAAGCAGGGTGGTTTCTATGGTGAAGGTCCGCAACACAAAGCTGTTTGCCATATTAAAGGCAAACCGTTGACGTCGGTTGAGATGTGAAGCTTCATTCGGCATAAAGGAATGACTTTGATAATGGACAAGCCTTTTTTGACAATCATCATGCCCGTTTACAAGGCTGAAAGGTATTTAGAGCGTGCGGTTGACAGTATTCTGGGGCAGACCTTTAAGGATTTTGA
>JAAYKB010000026.1 GCA_012522615.1 Clostridiales bacterium | reverse complement strand
TCAAACAGCGAAATCCTTTCGGCAAGCGAAAGGGCGCCTATGTCGTGAAGAAGTCCCTGCATGAGGATTTCGCGCCTTATTTTCAGAGGAATTCCAATCTGCTCCGCGATGCGGTACGAGAGATAAGCCACCCTTTGATGGTGACTGTTGAGCTCCGGAGATATCAAGTCAACAGCTTCCGAAAGACTTACAATAACATCATAAAGTTTAAACCTCATCGTATTTGTTATCATAACAACCGTTTGCGAATCAGGTCTTAGCCTGATTTCTCTCCTTCATTTTAATGTAAGCTCACTATTCACCGTCCGAAGTATCCCATCTGTAATGTCCCACAATTTCATATCGCGACAAAGCATTTTCCTCCATTACTGGCTGACCTCCGTTATGAAGTATATACGGTATTCCGAGTTTATTTCTTTTGTCGGATACAATTGCGATATGCCCTTCAAGCACTACAATATCGCCAGGCTGCCACTCGGCTATTTCCGAAATGTCAAGGGTAAGCGATACTGCGTTCCGTTCAAAAAACACGAGAAGATTGCGAACCCTTCTGAAATCTATATTTTTATCAGGATTGTTGTTGACCCCGGGATAAAACTCGGTGTTTTCTTCGATATCCTTATCCACCATATCCTTTAAAGAATATCCCGCGCCTTTAAACGCCTGCCATATAACGTCGGTACAAACCCCCTCGCCTTCCGGGGGATAGCCGCCCTCATAATACCCGCTTTTATATTTCGGCTTTGTTTTAAGATAGGCTCTTGCGCTTTGCATTATATCTGTATAATCGTCAATACCGTCTTTATCGAAATCATTATCACTTTTGATTGTTTTTATACCGAAATCCTCGGCCTTGTATATTTTTCCGGGCAGAAGATTAAAATAATATAACGCATAAAGCGAGGAGGCAACCGCAGCCGATAAAGCAAAAAAGACACAGCAAATTATAAGGATTCTTTTCAACGGTACACCTGCCCTTCCATGACATTACACATGCGGCTTGTATCGGGATTTTTATACATCCCGATTTTACATTGTAAATAATTATTAAGGGCATTTCTGCGTTTTTACATCTTGACCTATTACACCTGATCTATATTGTACAATATTTTTCGAGTTTTGTGAACAGGTAAAATCCATTTTTTACGAATTTCTTCAAAGCCATTGGAAATACTAAGGTAATAGCCAAAACTTGAGATATCGGAAGGAAAAGCCATATGTTCAATTTTATAACCAAAAAGTTGAAATACGGCCTGCGGCGCGCGCAGGAATCCAAGGTAGAAACAGCAGATGTGAAAAGCAATAAGGAGATTGAAGAGCTGCCGATAACCGGAAGGCTTTCGGCCGATCTGGAACTTACGAGAAAGGTTATGGGCACCAGCAGCGACATAAAAATCCATGAGTTTCGTTACGGCACGAACAGCGAGCTTAAGGGTGCATTAATATTCATCGACGGACTTGTCAACTCCGATATGCTTACACAGGGCATCCTGAAACCGCTGATACTGGGCAAAAATCTGAACAGCTACCAGAAAGAATCCATAGCCAAGACGCTGGATACCGTCAAGCAGACCATTCTCTGCTCGGGCGACGTCACCGAAAAGCACCTCATCGGCGAGCTTGTGGAAAGCGTCCTGTCGGGAGATACGGCTTTTTTGTCGGAAGGCTTTGACAAGGCGCTGATTATAAGCACAAAGGGCTGGGATAAGCGAAGCATATCCGAACCCCAGACCGAATCTGTGGTCCGCGGACCGCGCGAAGGCTTTACCGAAAACTTCAGAACCAACACCGCCTTGCTCCGCCGGAGAATCAAAAGCCCCAACCTCAGAATGGACCACCTTACAATCGGTGAAAAGACCGATACAAACGTGTGTGTCGCCTATATCGAAGGGGTTGCCGACCCGGGTATTGTGGAAACCGTGAAAGCCCGGTTAAAGTCAATCAGCGCCGACGCGATTCTTGACACCGGATATATCGAGCAGTATATCGAGGATCATCCCTTCTCGATGTTTCCAACAATCGGATACAGCGAAAAACCCGATGTGGTAACCGCCAGAATACTTGAGGGCAGGGTTGCGATTATAGCGGACGGCTCACCCTTTGTTCTCACAGCCCCCATGCTTTTTATTGAAAGCTTTCAATCCTCCGAGGATTATTATATACGTCCGTTCCATGCCAGTATGATACGTATCCTGAGATATCTTGCATTCTTTATATCGATTTCCGCCCCCGCGATATTCATTGCGCTGACCACCTTTCATCAGGAATTAATCCCGACCACCCTTCTGTTTACAATTGCCGCCGCCCGGGAAGGAACACCCTTTCCCACCTTTTTGGAAGCCATTATTCTGGTATTCTCCTTTGAGATACTGCGGGAGGCGGGCATCCGTCTGCCGAGGCCGGTCGGCCAGGCAATCAGCATTGTCGGGGCATTGATCATGGGTGAGGCGGCAGTGTCTGCCGGCTTGGTAGGGGCGCCCATGGTTATTGTCGTTGCTATAACGGCGGTCGCGAGCTTTGCCGTCCCCGAACAGACCGATTCAGCCGCCATCATGCGTATAATCCTCTTAATCCTGGCATCCTCGTTCGGAGGGTTCGGCATTGCGGTCGGCTTCCTTGGTATTTTGATTCACCTCGCTTCCCTAAAATCATTCGGAATCCCCTATTGTTCCTCCCTCACGTTTAATCATAATATGCAGGACAGCTTTGTCCGTATGCCGCTTTGGGCAATGACAAAACGTCCAAAGGGGATTGCAAATGAGGATATCATCCGAAACGATATGCAAATCCCGCCTTCTCCCGTATATCAACCGCCATCGAACGAATAACCGGTTCGGAAAACCACGGAAAGGATATTGATCTTGGCATGAAACAAATATCAAGGCTTTTTATTCTTGCATCTGTTATTGCAGCTATCCTGTTTTCGTCAGGCTGTTACGACATCCGGGAGCTTGACAGGGTCTCGATTGTAACCGGCTTGGCGGTTGACAAGGCTGAGCAGCCGGGGAATATCGAGCTTACCATTCAAATAGGCAAGGCCGGCGCGCTCGGAGGAGGGGAGAATGTCGGCGCCCCCGACGAAAAGCCTGTCCAGCTTATAGACGCCGTGGGTGAAAGCGTTATGGTCGCGCTTGAATCCCTCCGCAACGACAACAGCCGCATTTTGTTTTTTCAGCACAATCAGGTTTTAATAATCGGCGAGGACCAGGCAAGAACGGGCATCATACCATATCTGGACACATTCATGCGTAATAAGGAATCCCGGTTTGAAGTGTGGGTCCTTGTTTCGGAGGGCAATGCAAAGGATGTGCTCGAAACCGAAATGGAGCTTGATGAGGTTTCGGCGGTCGGTATCGCCAAGATGATAAAGAATCACACCGAGACATCAAAATCCCTGGGCGTGCGGTTATTGGACTTTTTATCCAAAATAACGGAAAGGTCTGCTTCCGCCGTGGCTCCCATAATAAAGATTATAAAAGAGGAGGACATACACCGCCTTTCGTTATCCGGTCTGGCTGTATTTAAAAAAGGTCAGATGACCGGCAAGCTGACCGAAGATCAGTCGATAGGTTTTTCATGGGTTATGGGGGATTTAAAAGGCGGCAATCTCAGCGTCGAAACCGAAAAAGGCTCCGCCCAGCTTGCGGTCATGTCTTCAAGCAGCAAGCTAAAGCCGGTTTTCAACAAAGACCGACTGCAGAAAATGAAGGCTGATATAACCGGCAAGTTCATCATCGCCGAGCTGACCGGATTCAAAAACATGAAAATAGAGCAGGTTATCGATTTGCTGAAAAAGGGTGCTGCCGACTCGATTAAGAAGCTGGTAATGGATTGTTATAAAAAATCCCAACAGCTCAAATCAGACATCTACGGTTTCGGCTCCTATATATACAAGTATCACGCCGGCAGGTGGAAAACGATTGAAAAGGATTGGGACGCCGTCTTCTCCAATCTTGCGCTTGAAGTCGATATAAAGGTCGACATTCAGGATACGGGTAAGACCGGTAAATCCCCGGAAATGGAGGGAATCAGGTAGCAATGAAGGTAGAAAACGCAAAAATTTCGGCAACCCAGTTCATGTTCTCTATCGTCATCTTTATCCGTTCATCTTCCCTTCTCTCGGCCTTCTTTTTTTCAATTACCAAGCAGGATTCATGGTTAATTGTGCTGTTCGGAACGGTGGTCTGCATTCCCTTGTTATGGGTTTACGTCGCTTTGGCCAAACAATACCCCGATAAAAGCTTAATACAGATAAACGACGAGGTTTTCGGCCGTATCGGGGGCAAGATAGTGTCAGTGTTTTATATCTGGTTCTTCTTCACCCTGACAACCCTGAACCTGCGTGATCTCGGCGGGTTTGTGAATAAGTCGATTATGATTCTTACGCCCAACACTGTCATCATCTCAATATTTATCATCTTATGCGCATGGTCGGTATACTACGGACTGGAGGTCGTCACACGGTACAGTATCGTATTTACGATTATCTCCACTGCTATCCTGATTGTCTCGATTCTGGCTACCTTTAACATCATGAATTTTGAAAACTTTCTGCCGATATTTCATCAGCCGGTCAACAGTTACATCCACGGCACACATATAATAAGCACTATTCCCTTCGGAGAGCTTGTTGTGTTTTTGATGATTGCCCCGAATGTAGAGGGCAAAGAAAAGGGCTTGGCGAAATATTTTTACGGCGGATTTTTTATAGCGGCTTTACTGATTCTTCTGGTAATCTTACGAGACACCGCGGTTCTCGGCAACATGCTCGAATTCCTGTCTTTGCCGTCATTTGAGGCCCTTCGTCTTGCGACATTGTTTGAAACCATAAGCCATATTGAAATTTTGTTTGCCGTTTTGCTGATATTATTTTTATTCTTTAAAATATCCATCCTTTTTTATACAAGTATTCTTGCCGTTTCGCACTTTTTTAAAATCAAGTCCTACCGTCCGTTAATACTTCCTGCGTCAGCCCTTATCGTCGTCTATTCAATCACTATCTTTGAAAACGTTATAATGCACACAACCATCTCACGTGGAACCGCTCCGTTTTTCTGGGCTTTTATCGAAATGATTCTGCCCTTTATAACGCTGATGGTGTCATATATAAAAAAGGCGATAAAAAAAGCGGCCGGAAGCAGCAAGGAGGCTTCGGCAGCATGATGTTGTTTATTCTTTTTATTTTTATTGTTATTTTTTTGATTGATTTTCCGCGGCTTATTAAGAAAAAGCAGTTCAAAATTCTCGCAATCTACTGCTGTTTTTATTCGCTTGCCTTGGTATTGAGTATTCTGATTCTTCTTGATATTCCCGTAACCAGCCCGATGGTGCTGATTGACAGCCTGTTAAAATCCATTAATTTATCGTATTGACGGCGGAATCATATCCACCCGAAATCCCGCACGGTCTGCACAAACTGGCTTTTAGTCATTGTCGCGTTCAAAACATCAAGCATACGGTTTACGGACAGCGACTGCGGCAGTCCCAATAGCCCGAGCATCTTCCTGCGGCGGTCGGCGCTGTTTTTCCCTCCGGTCAGACCGCATTCGTATAAATCAAGCTTTGTCAGCCCCGCCCCGTTGAACGTCGCGTCCGGCTGCTCAATAACGGTTGCTCCGGCTCTGCGTATCGCGTCCACGATAATCTCACCTTCCACACCCTCCACGCCCAGATACCCCTCTTTGGACGGCACGCTCTTGCGGCGTTCCTTGCCGTGCAGATTGGGGATATAGGCGTGTTTAATCTGTTCCGGGGGGATTGCTCCGCTTAGATAATCGCGTATGACAAATCCGGCGGAATCGCTGTCGGTAAGCACAAGCAGCCCTCTCTCCCG
>JAAYKB010000025.1 GCA_012522615.1 Clostridiales bacterium | reverse complement strand
TACATTAATACTACGTTTGGCACGCGCTCGGTGCTTGATTATGCGCATGTTCTATGATAGAATATATAACATGTTTGTTGTTCGAAAGATGAGGCGATAAAAGGACAAAACTTGACATTTATTGTTAGCAACTATATACTGATTTGGAGTTTTTGCGTCTGACATGATGCTTATTAATTAGGGATTTCTATTGTTTTCAGACATTACAAATTGACGGCAGGAGTATTAAAAATGAAACAAGAAAACGCTGAAAAAAAGACGGTCTATATTGCTGTATCCGCAGACATAATACATAGCGGGCATATCAATATCATCGAAAAAGGAGCCGAGCTCGGTGAAGTAATTGTCGGCATATTGACGGATGATGTTATTGCGACATATAAAAGGTTGCCGATTCTTGATTTTGAGGTCAGAAAACGGATTTTTGAAAGCCTCAAAAGTGTGAGCAGAGTAGTCAGACAGGATACATTGTCCTATGCAAAAAACCTCCGTGAATTAAAGCCGGATTATGTCGTTCACGGTGATGATTGGAAGACCGGTATACAGTCGAATATCAGAGCCGAGGTTCTTAATATACTTGCCGAATACGGCGGAGAGCTTGTAGAATTCCCCTATACCAGCGGCGTTTCGGGGACGGAAATCGACTATCGTTTAAGACCAATCCTGAACACTCCCGATATTCGCAGGGCGAAGCTAAGAAGAATGCTTAAACTCAAGCCATATATACGCGTGATGGAAGCATCCAACGGGTTAAGCGGACTGATAGTGGAAAATGTAAAAGTAGAAAAAGAAGGCGAAATAAAAGAATTCGACGCCATGTGGGTCAGCAGCCTTTGCGATTCATCGTTCAAAGGGAAGCCGGATATAGAGCTTGTTGACTTGACAAGCAGAATAAATACCATTAACGAGATAATGGAGGTAACCACCAAGCCTATTATTCTCGATGGTGATACCGGCGGCAGGACAGAGCATTTTATATATAATGTCAGAACCCTCGAAAGGCTGGGGGTTTCCGCAATAATCATTGAGGATAAAACCGGACTTAAGCAAAACTCGCTTTTTGGCACCGACGCCGTTCAGGTATTAGACGATCCGTATGAATTTGCAAAAAAAATAAATGCCGGAAAACAGGCGCAACTAACCAGAGACTTTATGATTATATCGAGACTGGAAAGCCTGATTGCAGGCGCCGGTATTGATGATGCGTTAAATAGGGCGAAGATATATATTGACGCCGGCGCGGATGCCGTTATGATTCACAGCAAAGAGAAGGACGGCAAGGAGATTGCAGATTTCCTGAAAAGGTTCAGAGAGTTTGCCCCCCATATACCGGTGGTTCTGGTTCCTACATCTTACAATCATTTTACCGAAGAAGAGCTTTGCGAGATGGGCGGAAACATTATTATCTATGCAAATCACCTGCTTAGAAGTGCGTATCCGGCTATGCTGCGTACGGCAGAGAAGATATTAAAGTACGGGCGAAGCAAGGAAGTTGATCAGGATTGTATGTCCATTAAAGAGGTGTTAAGCCTCATTCCGGAAGAAAAGTAAATGCAATAGTGTTATCCCCGTAGGTGTCTCTGCGGGGATGATATATGAAACGGCATAAAAGCATATAAAGGGGATTTTTATGATAAATACCGAAGAGTTTTTCAGTTATCTGAAAAAGAGAGGGCTTGAATTTTTTGTGGGTGTGCCCGACTCCCTGCTGAAGAATATTTGCGCATGTATTAAAATGAACAGCACGGAAAGCAATAATATAATAGCGGCAAACGAAGGCAATGCTATCGGAATTGCCTCGGGTTACCATATTTCGACCGGGAAATTCGGGGTTGTCTATATGCAAAACTCCGGGCAGGGAAATGCGGTTAATCCGCTGTTATCGCTTGCCGACGAGGATGTCTACAGAATCCCCATGCTTTTATTAATCGGCTGGAGGGGAGAGCCGGGTGTCAAGGATGAACCCCAACATGTAAAGCAGGGAAAGGTTACCCTGTCTTTGTTTGAAACCATGGGTATTGATTACCTGATACTTGAAGATGATTATAAGAGTCAGATTGATTACTGCTATAATTATATGTCTCAAAATTCAAAACCGATTGCGCTTATTATCAGGAAGGGGAGCTTTTCCGAATATAAAACCCCAAAACCCGAATCGAAATATGAAATGCTGCGCGAAGAGGCGCTTGAATGCATTATATCGAACGTTGACAAGGACTCTTTTATTGTTTCGACGACCGGAAAGACATCGAGAGAGATATTTGAAATCAGGGAAAGACGCAACGAGGGGCATGAGCACGACTTTTTGACGGTAGGCTCGATGGGGCATACCGCTTCAATCGCTCTCGGCATGTCGCTCGGAACCGACAAAGACGTTTTTTGCATTGACGGAGACGGCTCCTTTATCATGCATATGGGCGGCATGGGGGTTGCCGCAAAACATGCGGGGAAGAATTTCAAATATATATTGATAAACAACGGCGCGCATGAATCTGTCGGCGGGCAGCCTACCGTCGGGTTTGACATTGATATAAAGAACATCTTATTGTCGTGCGGATTTAAAAAGGTTTATACCGCGGCAACAAAAAGTCAGGTGGAAGATGGGCTTAATCATCTAAAAAATGAACAGCTAAGCGCCATGATAATCTATGTAAAACAAGGATCGAGGGATAATCTCGGCAGGCCTACCATCACCCCGGAACAAAATAAAATAAACATGATGAGGGTGTTTGGAAGCGCTACGGTTTAAAGCCATATGTTGTCAATAAGATGATGGGAGTGTTCACTAATTGAAGGCAATCATATTTAATTCCGGTTTGGGCAACAGAATGGGGGAATTAACGAAAAGCAGTCATAAGTCTATGGCAGTCTTAAAAAACGGGGAAACTATTTTTCATAGACAATTGAGAATTTTAAGTGAATGTGGGATTCGCGATTTTTTAATAACGACCGGACCTTTTAAAGAGCAGCTTGAACAGGTGTGTAAATCAGACGAGTTTTCAAGTCTTAGCTTTACCTTTGTGAACAACCCGATTTATGATAAAACCAACTATATCTATTCAATGTATCTGGCAAGAGAGCATTTTGATGATGACGCCTTGTTGCTTCATGGGGATTTGGTTTTTGATAAAAAGCTTATTCGGGATCTTCTGGACAGCAGCGACGGTTCGCTGGCTGTGGTGAACAAGTCAAAAGAGTTGCCGGAAAAGGACTTCAAAGCCAGAGTTATTTCCGATTCAATCCGCGAGGTATCGATTAATATATTCGATTCCAACTGTTATGCCTTTCAGCCGTTGTACAAGCTTGAGAAGGACAAGCTTATTGCATGGGCAGAGCAGGTAGAACGGTTTATAAATGCGGGCAATGATAAGGTGTATGCAGAAAACGCGCTCAATGAAATACTGGACCGTCTGGATATAAAAATATTTTCATATGAAAACTATTATATTGATGAGATTGACACCCCGAATGATCTGGAGCGTGTATCGGAGGACATCCGCCAGTTTGATTTTGACCAGCAGGTCATATTCGACGAGACGGGAGATTTCATAAATATCCCGAGAATTCTGGCCGAAAATAATGTAAAGAAACCCATGCTGGTTTGTGACAGCGTATTCGATAAGCTGTTTATAAGTGAATATTTTAACAATCTGTCGATTGATTTTGTCAGGTTCAGCGGCTTTGGCCCCAATCCGCTCTATGAAGAGGTTGCCGAAGGGGTCGAGCTGTTCAGAAATGAGAAATGCGATTTTATCATTGCCGTGGGCGGGGGCAGCGCGATTGATACCGCAAAAAATATAAAGCTGTTTTCGGCTCTGGACAAGGATAAGAATTACCTTGAGCAGGGTTTTGTTTATTCTCCGGTCAAGAGTATGGCTATACCGACCACGGCCGGGACCGGAAGCGAATCGACAAGGTTCAGCGTGCTTTATTTTAATAATGAGAAACAATCCATTTCTCATGATTCCATCGTGCCCGAATATGTGTTTCTCGAGCCTGAATTTCTTGAAACTCTCCCGGCATACCAGAAAAAGTCCACCATGCTGGACGCCATGTGTCAGTGTATCGAGGCTATTTGGTCGGTAAATTCCAACCAAAAATGCCGGGATTACGCCCAAAAAGGATTGCAGCTTATTGTCGACAATATTCTCCCATATCTCAAGGGGGACAGAGAATCCTTTAAAAAAATGATGCAGGCCGCCAATTTCAGCGGCAAGGCGATTAATATTTCGCAGACCACGGCAGCCCACGCAATGAGCTATAAACTTACTTCGATGTACGGTATTGCGCACGGTCATGCCGTCAGCCTGTGTCTGCCCGCGGTCTGGCGTTTCATGCTTGAAAACATGGACAAAACCGCAGAAGGGATTGCTGTCGGGCATATTAGAAGCGCTCTGGAGATATACAAAGACGTTTTTGGCATAAAATCAGCGCATGATATAGATGTTGCGGAGCAGTTTGAGTTTATTCTGGATTTGATTGGATTGGAGGCTCCAGAGCTTAAAAACCAAGACGATATTGAGATTTTGACCGATTCGGTTAATCCTGTTCGTTTGGGCAATAATCCGATTGTCTTAAGCCGCGATGATATAAGGCAATTATATAAAGAGATTTTCGGACTGAACGATTCGGAAGATAATCCTGAAAGCAAAAAGACAATGATAAAAAACAAAAAAGAACTAAGGGAGCTTCAGCAGCTCGAGCTGGAAATCCTCTTGGTGGTACACGAATTTTGCAAAAAGCACAATATCACCTATTACCTCGGCGAGGGGACCTTGCTGGGCGCCATACGTCATGGCGGATTTATTCCATGGGATGACGATGTGGACATATTGATGCCCAGAGACGACTATGACCGTTTTATCAAGCTTGCACAGAAAGACTTTCCCGTCGGATATAACCTGGACTCTTTTGAGACCAATCCCAAGCACTGGGTTTTAGGAGCCAAAGTTCAGATTACCAGAAAAACAAAGTTTATTCAGGAAAAATCGGACAATTGTGCAATGTATAGTGGACCGTATATCGATGTTTTCCCTCTTGATTATGTGCCCAGAAAGTTCAGCGTTGCACAGAAAATACAGATGCGTACTGTTCGTCTTTTTAGAAGATTTTTGTTTATTAAATCGGGTTTTTCGCTGGTTATGAAACGAAAGCCGCATCGCTATGCTATGAGGGTGCTTAGCAAGTTTATTAGTGCAGAAACGCTTTTCAAATGGGTTAACCGTACAATGCGTAGGTTCAACAATAAGCCGCGAAACTATGTGGTTAATCTGTGCAGCTATTATCCTTTGGCTAAGCAGGTATTCCCTGCAAGCTTTTTTGGTGAAATGCGTTATATTCCTTTTGAGGGACATATGCTGCCTGTTCCAAGCGAGGCGGAGTATATACTGCAAACCATATACGGTAAAGATTATATGAAACTGCCTTCGAAGAAAATCCGTAGCGGGAGAACACATAGTTTCTCTATAGATGAAAGTTTTGCTGACGAAAACTATAATGATAATATAATATCTTCTATACCAACAGATGTGAAGGTCTCAATTATAGTTCCTGTATATAACGTAGAAAAATATCTGCCAAGATGTCTTGGTTCGTTGGTTAAGCAGACATTACGAAATATAGAAGTTATTGTTGTTAACGACGGGTCACCTGATAACTCACAGGATATTATTGAGCAATATAAGAAAAAGTATCCTGAAATTATCAAATCATTTACAAAGAAAAACGGCGGCCTCTCGGATGCACGTAATTTCGGATTAAAGCATGCTGCCGGCGAGTTTGTCGGCTTTGTAGATAGTGATGATTTTGTCGAACATGATATGTATGAAAAAATGCTGAGGAAAGCTCAGGACACGGATTCTGACGTTGTTGTATGCAGAATCAATAGAATCTCCGAATCCACTGGCAAAAGTGTAGTTCAAGATATGCCACATAAAAATTCGTTTGGCAGCTCTGTTAAGGAAAGCCCGGAAATAATATTAGCCTCAAAACCATATGCATGGAATAAATTATATAAAAAGAAGTTGTTTACTGATAATAATATCTTCTTCCCGAAAGGCCAGCATTTTGAAGATTCCGCAACAACATACAATATACTGCTTTTAGCAAATAAAATTGAGTTGGTCGATGAGCCGTTCTATAATTATATAGTTGATAGAGCGGGAGCAATAACAAATACTATAAACAGAAAAATTTTTGATATATTTGACTCTTGCGACAGTATTATTAATTTTTATAAGAAAAACGGCTGCTTTGATTTATGTTACAGACAAATAGAGGAACAATGTCGTATATTGATATTTACTAGAATAAATAGTTTGAAACATTGCAACGACAAAAAATTAGCGATTGATTTCATAAAATGTGCATACGAATATTTGGACAGCAACTTTAAAAGATGGAGAAAGAATCCTTACTATTTAAAATCATTTAAATCAAAAGCTTATAAAAAAAAGGTGTTTAATAGGATTAAATCCAGTAAGCATTTGATGCTTTGCTATTTCAGAATGCCGAAAAAAATATAAAGTATTTTGAAAAAGATATATAAGAAGTTGAAAAGAACAAATAAAGCATCCAAGGGCAACGGAATATATAATAGAGATTGTCTGCGTAAACTTCAATTAATTCAATTAGATATATTAAAAACAATCGACAGCTTTTGCAAAGAGAACAACCTAACGTATTATTTGGCCGAAGGAACATTATTAGGGGCAATTAGGCATCAAGGTTTTATACCATGGGATGATGATACCGATATTGTCATGCCGCGGGAAGATTATGATAGGTTTGTAAAACTGTTTGGGAAGCAAGAAATCAACAACTGTCTTTTACTCAATGAAACCACATATGAAAAATATCATATTATTTTTTCAAAGGTAATAACAACAAAGAATACCGGGTTTATTAACACCATAGATAACTTCCCTGAAAAATATCAAGGTCCGTTCGTAGATGTTTTTCCATTGGACCAAGGTATAGCGGTTGAAAGCGAAAAGAGAAGAATTAAAATAAGAAAATACCGCGATATGTTATTGCTGAAAGTCAAGTATATTAAAGCCAATTCCAAGCGAAGAAAGGTTTATAAAATTTTAAGCTATTTTTATTCTTTTAAAAAGCTACATTCAAAATTAAGGAAATTAGTAACATTTTACAACGGTAAGGCTGAAACAGGCTATTGGGTAAATTTCGCCAGCTCTTATCCGCCTAAACAAGAAACATTCCCAAAAGATGCATTCGGCGAGCCGAAAATGGTTAAATTTGAGGGGTACTTGTTCCCTGTCCCTCGAAATTCCGATTTAATACTTAAGACAATGTACGGAAATTATATGCAACTTCCTCCGGTAGGGAAAAGAATGGCTAAACACTCTTTTAAGTACGTTGGGGGCGAGGAAGTTTTATCAGAAGAAGAGTAGATGATGTCGCCTATGTTCAAGGGTATGGTTTAAAATCTGAATCTCCGGTCTCATATTAAAATATGGGGGTGCTTTATCTGGAACGAGTCTGTGATAAAGGATATGCAAGATCTGAAAGCAGTTCTTATCATACCACAATTACACAGTTAGACCGAACACCCCTTGTTTCCATTATAGTCCCTGTCTATAACGTCGAGGAATACCTGCCGAGATGTCTGGACTCGCTGGTAAACCAAACCTTAAAGGATATCGAGATTATTATTGTCAACGACGGTTCTACCGACAATTCCCAAGCCGTTATTGACCGGTATGATAGGGTATATCCACATTTGATTAAACCCTTTCTGAAAGAAAACTCCGGGGCGGCAGATACGCGCAATTTTGGAATCAGCAGGGCAACCGGCGATTATATAGGCTTTGTAGACAGCGACGATTATGTGGCTCCCGATATGTTTCAAAAACTTTATGAAAAAGCGGTTGAAACCGATTCGGATGCCGTAGTCTGCCGCTATTATAGGATAAGCGAACGCCTTGGCAGCCGTATACCGAATATTATTGATAAATCGGCATTCGGCTGCTCGGTTGTAGAAAAACCGGTTATTATACTGGATAGCAGGCCTTATCTGTGCAATAAAATTTTCAAAAGGTCACTTATAATCGATAATGGTTTTCACATACCTTCGCTAAGACTGTGTGAAGATGCGGCTGTGGTTTACCCTCTTTTGCTTGCGGCGAATAAAGTGGAATTTGTGGACCAGCCCCTTTATTATTATCAAGTGGACAGGGCGGAGTCATCCGTTAATACATACGATAACAGATTTTTTGATATTTTTAAGGCTTTTGATATTATTCGGGATTTTTATCAAAAACACGGGGGTTTGCAAGTCTGCTTTGATGCGCTTGCCGAACAGTGCAGAATAATTATTTTTATTAGATTAAGAGCTTTGAGATATTTTAAAGACAGAAAATTTGTAAATCTTTTTATCAGAACAGCATATAAATATCTCAATACCCGCTTTAAAGGATGGAGGAGCAATCCCTATTATAAAAACAAGCCGGAATATAAAAAATATCATGGAATGATGCGTTTATTTTTCAGCAACCGATTATTTCTTAAATTCTACCTTTTCATATTATCTGCAATAAAGGGCGGGAGCAAAGACGGGGGTATGAAGCAAGGATTGATTCCTTGCATTAAAAATACAAGAATAGGCGGTTTACTGTTCTGGTTGCTCGGCAGAAGCAATCGCCAAGCCAGAAAATTTGCGAAGTTTTATGAAAATAAAGAGCTGCTTGAAAATCATATTTTTTATGCTTCATTCAGGGGGGAGGAATTTAGCGGAAACCCATACGCTATTTTCAGGTATTTGTACAACCATCCTGATATGAGGGATTTTCGACATGTTATCCTTACAGACAATAAGCAAAACCCCAGGGTGATTCCCTATCTAAATGATAAGAGGGTTATTATCGTTAGCCCTTCAGACGATAACAACTATGCGAAATATTCCGAGACCAGCAGGTATTTGGTTGTCGATTCATCCTTATCGCCCTATTACATCAAAAAGAAAGAACAGGTTTATATTCACACCTGGCATTCGACACTGCTGAAAACTCTCGGATCGGATACGGATTATATTTGGGAAACACATAACCTAGGCAAAAGCCTGTTGGATTCAGATTATTTTGTAAGCCCCAACAGGTTTACCTCAGAACGGCTTTTTAAGGCTTATTATTGCGATGCGCTATATAAAGGAAAAATTCTTGAACTGGGCTATCCGAGGAACGATTTGCTTATTCACGCAAACAAGGAGGACGTTCGTAAATTACTCAACATCCCGGACGGCAAGAAACTGGTTCTGTATGCTCCGACATGGAGGGGAACGGTTACAAAACCCGTAAAAAATTCGGATATATTAATTAAGCACTATGAAAGCATAAAATCCGGCTTGGGTGATGAGTATGCTGTTTTGATTAAGCTCCATCACATGTCCGAAAAATACTTAATGCGCAATCAAAAGGAATATGTAGCTCCTCTTGACATAGAAACAAACGTATTGCTTGCTGCTGTCGATATATTGATTACCGACTATTCGGGCATCTTATTTGATTATTTGATAACACGCAATCCCCTTATTTTATTCCCGTTTGATAAGGATGAATACCTGTTACACAGAGGGGGAAATAAGGACTTCTATCTTGATCTGAATGATATTCCGGCTGTGATATGCCACACATCGGACGAAATTGTTGATACGATTCGCAATATTGATAAGATTGCCGGGAAAAAACAAGCCTATTATGAAGAGTTTGCAAAAAGGTTTGTGGGCAATGACGACGGCCGTGCAAGTGAAAGGGTTTGCGATATTGTATTTCGCGGTAAAGATGCTATTTCTGCATGTGATTTTTCCGATAAACAAAAACAGGACCTGCTAATCATTGTCGATGATTTGGATGACTTGCGAATAACATCAAGGCTGCTGAGTTTTCTCGATAATGTGGACTATGATAAATTCAACGTCTCTGTTTGGCTGAATAGTATTCACAGCAACCGTACTGTACAACGAAAATTCAATCGCAATGTCAAAATGTTCTACAAAAGTATGCGTTTTATGTGTTTGAATTTCCGCGAATTTAAAAGTGTCAGAAGGCTGTTGAAAAATGGGCTCACAACAGATGCCGAAAAGCTTGGTGGGTTCTTCAGACGGAATATGAACAGAAATTTTGCAGGTATATCGTTTGATATTTCTGTGTACTATACCGGCAAATCGGAATTATACTCTATGCTTTGTTTGCAAGGGATTGATGCTGATAAAAAAGTGGCTTATTGGCATGGGGAAAAGCCCTTATCAACCTTTAAGTTTTATGATGAAATCGTGAGTACAAACAATAAAGAGCTGCCTTTAGATGGGATTGCCGGTAAGACGGTATCAAGAGATGCTTTTGAATCAAACTTTGCAAGAAAACCTTGATTGTTTCCACAGAATGCTTCTGTAATCCTGCCTGCCTCAATATAGCTCTGCAATGAGCCTAAACGGGCGGTGTAAAATCCTGCAAAAAATATTCTAAAAAATACATCAATAATTTGCTTTACTTATTGAAAAAATGTGGTATACTATATACTGATATTTGAGCTGTACGAATTAATTAACATGATTTGATAAGTCATGGTTCGTTACATGGCCTGTCAGATTATGTTATTTTTTTACACGAGAATATTACTATTTAATTTTTGGAGGTTATCTCATGAAACAGGGCACAGTCAAGTGGTTCAATGAAAGCAAAGGGTTTGGATTTATTTCCGACGACGAAGGCGGAGAGGACGTTTTTGTTCATTTCTCCAGCATTGTTGCCGAAGGATTTAAAACCCTGTCCGAGGGTCAGAAGGTTACTTTTGATGTCGAACAGGATCCAAAGAACAGCAGCAAGCTCCGTGCGGCTAATGTCAGACCCGTCTAAATCAATTTACTGCTTTTCAAAAACCATGACAAAAGAACAGGCATATCCGCAGAAAGGCGGATATGCCTGTTCTTTTGGTTAACTACTACCGGCATTTGCCTTACCGAACATCCTTCATGTAAGCCGAGGGAGTGGAACCGTATCTCAGCTTGAATTGCCTTGAAAAATGGCTGGCATCGCTGAATCCGCACGAAAACAGGATTTCGGTCACAGAAAGATTGGTTGTCCGCATAAGCCGCACAGCATTTTGCAGACGTACGGTTATAATGTATTCCTGGGTCGACATGCCTATATTCTGCTTAAAAACACGGAAAAGCTGACTACGAGTGACGCCCGAATAACTGGCTATAGCGGGTATGGTCAGATGATAGGAATAGTTTTTATGAATGTAATCGGTCGCGCGGTCGAGAATGCCCGCGCCCTGGGATTTTCGATTGTCTGCTCCTTTAATCAGTGAAAAGAACTTAAATAATGATGAGGTGGCTTCTAAAGAATTTCCCCCGGTTCCGTATTGTCCGGAAAGGAGATATATACATTCTTCCATAGCCCGGTTATCGGTAATATCAAAGACCGGATACTCTCTGCTTATGCCGCACAAGCGAAGAATGTGACCGGCATCCGAACCGCTGAATCCGACCCATCCGTAATGCCAGGGTTCCTGCATATCCGCTTGGTAAAGCGATATGATTCCGGGGAGAATCAAAAAACCCTGTCCCTTGCGTAAATCATAATTCCGCAATCCGTCATAAAATCGTCCCTTGCCTGTGAATATACAATGAATCAGGTAATGCTCCCTCATTGCCGGTCCGTACGAGTGTCCATTTTGGCATTTTTCGGTTCCGCATTGGTGTATGTAGATTGATGTGCAGGACGGCGGCGGCGCGCTGCCTAATATTAAATCATCCGAATAGGACTTGGTTTGTCTTTCCGGCATAACATACCCTCCCCGTTGCTCGGTGTAAACCGTATGTTATAATACCACAATGTAATTCCGGATGCAACATGACGCATAGTATTGGCAACATTACGCTATTTTGTTTTTGTAGGTGTAAAGATATAATTTAATAAAGTTGTCAATAAATATACAAAGACAACACGGAAGGGGAATTTGAATGAAGATTACGTTTATCGGAGCAGGAAGCACGATATTTGCCCGCAATGTTATCGGTGATTGCATTTTAACCCCCGAGCTGGGTGATTTTGATGTCTGTCTGTTTGATATCGATGCCAAGCGGCTGGATGAATCTTATCAGATACTATGCAACATTAACAAGACCGCGAACGGCAAAGCGGTTATCAAAAAAACCATGGACCGGACCGAGGCGTTTACCGGAGCGGATTTTGTGGTAAACGCAATTCAGGTGGGCGGATACCAACCCTGTACGGTTACCGATTTTGAAGTTCCCAAAAAGTACGGCCTCCGCCAGACCATTGCAGATACGCTGGGTATCGGCGGTATATTCCGTGCGCTGAGGACCATCCCGGTGATGGAGGATTACGCGAATGATATGGAAAGGCTCTGCCCGCATGCGATATTTCTGAACTATACAAACCCCATGGCAATTCTGACGGGTTATATGCAGCGTTATACCAATATAAAGACTGTAGGCCTTTGCCATTCGGTTCAGTCATGTGTAAAAGAGCTTTTAAAAACTTTGGATATGAACGAATACAAGGATAAGACCCGATGGGAGATTGCAGGTATAAACCATCAGGCCTGGCTGCTTAAGGTCGAGGATCTGGACGGGAACGATCTATATCCGGAGATTAAGCGCCGCGCTTCATCACCCGATTATAACAAGGACGGCAAAGACCTTGTCCGCCTTGAGATGATGAAACGATTCGGGTATTATATAACAGAATCCAGTGAGCATACCTCCGAATACACTCCGTATTTCATAAAGGATAAATATCCCGAGTTGATTGAGAGGTTTAAGATTCCGCTGGATGAGTATCCCCGCCGCTGTGTGGAACAGATTAACGGCTGGAACGATATGAGGGAATCCCTGCTTAAAGGCAGCAAGATTGAACACAAAAAAACCCATGAATTTGCGTCATATATTATAAATGCTGTTTTGTCGGATAAACCTTATCGCATACACGGTAATGTGCTGAATACCGGTCTTATCACCAATCTTCCGCAGAATGCCTGCGTTGAGGTACCCTGCATGATAGACCGTAACGGTATCAATCCCTGCTTTGTAGGCGACCTGCCCGAGCAATGCGCCGCATTAAACAGAACAAATATCAATGTTCAGTTGCTGACAATAGAAGCGGCAAAAACATTAAAGAAAGAGTATATTTATATGGCGGCTATGCTGGATCCTCATACGTCATCCGAACTGTCAATAGACGATATTGTATCCATGTGTAACGATATGATTGAAGCCCATAAAGGCTGGCTGCCGGAATATCGATAACAGACAATAAACATATTTTTATATCAAGCTGCGGTGGGATTTCCCATCGCAGCTTTTCGTCGTTTTGTCAATATATATTTATCGTTTTTCAATAAATATATATTGACAAAAGATAATCTGTGTGGTAAATTAAGTTCCGAACAAATCAGGTGATTAAGCTAATCTACCGGATTTATGTAATTACAGAACGGAGGATTTGTATGAGCGATAAGTTTATACAGAATTCATCAAACGAAAGTAACGGCGCCGAAAGCCAAGTCGCAGCGGAGGATACGGTTCAAGGCAATAATGCGGCGCAGGAGACCCAGACCCGGCAGGGGAGCAACGGTTCATATAACCAGTATGGGAATCAGAATATAGGCGGTCCGCCATATCCCCAATATCAGCCGTATCCGCCGAGACCGTATAGTTACGAGCCTTATAAAAGGGTGGAGCAGGATGACATACTGGGGCATGTTTCGTCAAAACAGGCTTTTGCGGTCGTGCTCCTGTGCTCGGTTTTCGGAGTGCTGTTTTCGGCGATATTTCTAAGAGGCGGGTTTGGTTTATCGGTGCCCCTTTTATGTACCTTGTTTTATTCCTTTGCTGTTTGGTATATGTCAAAGAAGGACGCAAAACCCAGCCGAGAGTCAAAATTGCTGCTGATACCTATCGGTCTGCTGTCATACGGATTTTTTCTGAATGATAACCAGACGGTGTATTTTATTAACGTGCTATTGCTGCTTGTGCTTATTCCGTTGCAGCTGTGCCATATGAGCCAGACCTCGGGTTCCAAGCTGTTTACCGTACAGTCGGCATATGACACGATAATTTCAACGGTTTCCCGCCCGTTTTCCTATCTCGACACCCCATTCAAAGCCGTTAGTCAAAGAATGAGCAATGGCGTGAAGGAATCAAGATTCTTTATGGTCTTTTTAGGCGCTCTGGCAGCCCTTCCGCTTGCCTATATATTTATATCGTTATTCAGTGTTGCGGACAGCGCGTTCGGCTATTTTGTCAACCGGCTTGTTGAAAAAATAGATATTTCATTCGGAACAATACTGTTTGATATAGTATTCGGATTTTTATCGGCGATGTTTGTCTCAACTTGGCTTATTACCTTGAGGGCAAGAAAAAAGCCGGAAGCTAAAGGATTTAATATTAATGCCTCGTTTAACGGCGTGATTGTCTCAACCGTACTGGTGATTCTCAATCTTATCCAGCTTGCCTTTGTTGCGGTGCAATTCGGCTATCTTTTCGCCGGGATGAAGCTACCCGGCGGCATGACCTATTCGCAGTATGCGCGCTCGGGATTCTTTGAATTATGCGGGGTGTTGTGCATCTCGGTTATGATTATTATTTTCTGTCTGATATTTGTTAAAAAGCATGAAGGCAGGCTTCCCAAATCGGTATCATTGCTGTTGACGCTGTTTATCGCGTGCAATTTTGTCGTTGTTGTTTCGGCGGTTTTCAGAATGCTGACCTATATTAAGGTTTACGATTTATCGGTCAAGAGATTTATGGTTACCTGGCTTATAGTGATTTTTGCGCTCTGCCTTATCGGCGCGGTCATAAAGATATGGTCGCCGCGGTTTAACCTGCCGGTCTATGTCGTAATCGTAACGCTGATTATGACGGCGTCCGTAAATCTGGTTAATGTCAACCGCATAATTGCCGAATACAATGTGGATTGCTATATCCAAAGCATAGGTACGGATAAGCCGAGGGATATTGATACCGAATATCTGGCGGCTCTCGGCCCATCTGCCGCAAAGGCGACCTTGAGGCTTTATGAGAACTGCCAACCCTCAATAAGGCCGGGTGTGAAGAAAGCCCTGAACCGTCAAAAAAATCAACTGGATTCAAAAAGCTGGAAGAATATGTGCATATATGATATAGAGGCTTCAAGGATTCTGGAAGGCGTAAACGAGTTGACGTAAAATAGCAGAACTTCTATTACAAATAAAAAATGATAATATATTACACTTGACAAAAACGAACGAATGTACTATTATTTAAAAGGTGAGTGAGCTGAACAGCCGCATAAATTTTATTTATGAGGAAAGTCCGAGCACCACAGGGCGGGATAACGGCTAACGGCCGCCGGGGGCGACCCCAGGGAAAGTGCAACAGAGATATACCGCCGCATATTTTGCGGTAAGGGTGGAAAGGCGAGGTAAGAGCTCACCGGCACATAGGAGACTATGTGGCCCTGCAAACCCTATCCGGTGCAACGCCGACTGAAGCGATACATTTGCCCGATGTGCTTCAACGGGCGGCTAGAGCTGCATGGCAACATGCAGTCGAGATAGATGGCTGTTCATGACTTTATAGTCAAGACAGAACTCGGCTTACAGGCTCACTCATTATTAAAATCAGTTATAAGGCGCTTCCGAGACCGGAGGTGCCTTTGTTACATATGAATCTGATGAAAAAGAGCGAAATCGGAAGGATTTGATTTTGCCATGAAGACACTGAAAAAGACAGTTCCGGTTTCTGTGATGGCGGGATTGGAGAAACACGGCGTCTCGGTCGATTCCGTCCGGTATGCGGTGTGCGCCGACATGGATAATGACGGGGGACTGCGCAATAGCTACCTGCTCGTCACCCAAACCAAATTGATTTTTGCGGTTTCTGACCAATCCGAAGAAATGGTGTTTTCGGGTGCGGCGCCCGCAAAATACCGCTGCCCCGAGGGAATCGGCGAATTGTACGATTACGACCTGAAGAGGTTGGCAAACCCGAAAATCATCGATCAGGTGGTCGGGGGCTTGTTCGCGGTTGATATTGACGGTGTTGAAACATGGATTTGCCGTTTTTCCGGAGCAAAAATGAGGGAGATGCGCCGTTTTTGTACGGCTCTCAATTGCATCCTGACGGATAAGGAGCTGCCGGAGGAAACGGATGAGGATGTTGAATACTGCCCGAAATGCGGTATGCCATATCCGGAAAAGGGGCGGAATGTATGTCCGAAATGTATGGTAAAGCGCACGATATTTTTCCGAATACTGACCTATTTCAAGCCCTACAGGCTGCGTATCGCCCTTATTTTTGTGTGCATGATTGTATCCGGAATATTGAGTGCGATAAGCCCGTATCTGACCGGTACCGTGTTATATGACAAGGTGTTTGCAAAGGATATGGCGTTTACCGAGTCGCTCGGAATACCCGGAAATTTTGTGCTTGCGCTTTTGCTACTGGTGCTTTCATCCGGTTTGGTTATGATACTTCAGCAGATTGTCGGGGTAATTCAGGGCCGCAACAACGCGTCTTTGGTGCCGGGAGTGGTTGCCCAAATAAAAGGTACTGTTTTTGAGGCTTTACAGAAGCTGTCAATCGGATTCTTTACAAGGCGGCAGACAGGCAGCCTGATGCAAAGGGTAAACGGCGACGCAAACGAAGTGATGGGTTTCTTTATCGACGGACTGCCCTATCTTTTATATAATGTTTTTACCTTTTTGTTTGCCTTCATAATCATGTTCGGAATGGACTGGCGGCTTGCGCTGGTATCCTTTTTTATGCTTCCGCCGATGTTTTATGTAAGCTACAGACTTTTGCCGAGGTTATGGCACGCCTACGGCAGACGCTCCCGAACGGTTCGCACATTATACTCGGTTCTCAATGACGGTATCAGCGGCGCGAGGGTTGTTAAGGCGTTCGGGCAGGAGGAATACGAAAACAGGCGGTTTGAGAAGGTCAACGATCGCGTAAGAAATTCCGAGATTCAGATTGTTAGTTACGGCAACCGATTTGAGATTACTTACAGTCTGGCAAGAGAAATCCCGAATCTGCTGGTGTTTTGTATCGGGGCGATATTTATCCTGCAGGTGCCCGGAGCTTTTACATACGGCAAGCTTATTACCTTTATGAACTACCTGGGTATGATGCAGGGGCCCATGCAGTTTTTTTCACATATTTTCAGATGGTGGTCGGGTAGCATGAACGCCGCCCAGCGTATTTTTGAAATCATAGACGCAAAACCCGATGTTGTCGAAAAGGAGAATCCGGAGTATTTGGATATAAAGGGCGATATTGTGCTCAAAGACGTCTGCTTCGGATATGAACCCAACAAAAGCGTTTTGAAGAATATCGGCTTTTCGGTCAAGGCGGGCGAGATGCTCGGGATTGTCGGCAAGTCGGGAGCCGGAAAGTCAACCCTTGTCAACCTTATTTCGCGGCTGTATGACGTCGAGAGCGGGGAAATCACACTGGACGGGGTTAACATCAAGGACATCGCCTTTTCGTCCCTGCGCGGAGCGGTCGCAATGGTAAGTCAGGAAACCTATATCTTTATGGGCACAATCGCCGAGAATATCGCATATGCAAAACCCGATGCCAGCCGCATGGAAATCGTGCGGGCGGCAATGGCGGCGAACGCCCACCAGTTCATATGCCGGCTGCCGGACGGATACGATACCATAATCGGTTCGGGCGGTCGCGAGTTGTCGGGAGGAGAGCGGCAGCGACTGTCCATTGCCCGCGCCATACTTGCAAATCCCAGAATACTTGTACTTGATGAGGCGACAGCTTCGGTGGATACCGAAACCGAGCGCGCCATTCAGGAATCTCTCGAAAAGCTGATTAAGGGCAGAACCACCATATCTATTGCCCACCGCCTTTCCACACTGCGGGATGCGGATTATCTGATAGTGCTTGACAGGGGAGAGCTGGTCGAAAGCGGTACCCACAGCGAGCTGGTTGCCAAGCGCGGGGAGTATTACAAGCTGCTTCAGCTCCAGTCAAAGGCGCTTGCAATGCGCGGCGTGGGCGATTGATTGTATTAAAAGAAGGGGTTGGTTGATATGTTGAAGGAGAAGATAAAAGACCATGACGATATACTCGAACAACAAAATAAGGTTGTCGAGGACATTATAACGGTCAGAAAAATCACCAAAGACAATGCGGTTTTCAGCCGGACCCAGGGCGGATTTGTGAGTCTGTGTTATACCGGCGACGACAGCGAGGCGAAAGAGTACGGCCGGGTTGCCGTCCACCGCTGCTTTCCGCATTCCGACCCGACACATTACATATCGATACGCGAGCCGGACGGTGACGGACGCGAAATAGGATTGATTGAGGACTTGAACGAGCTTCCCAAGGATATGCGCGAAATGCTTGAGGAGCAGATGAACCTTAGGTACTTTGCCCCTAAGATTCTCAAGGTAAGGCATATCCGCGAGGAATACGGTTACTCCTACTGGGATGTTGTGACCGATAAGGGAGCCTGCCGGTTTACGGTTAGAATGGGCGGAGGCAATGTGTATCCTATAGGCAAAAACAGATATCTGATTAACGATTTGGACGGAAACCGATTCGAGATTCCCGATTTGTACAAGCTGTCGGCAAGGGAAATAAAACAGCTTGATTTGTTTATATAATTCGGCGAGGCGGTGATTGCTTGAACATATGTTATACTCTTCCTCCGGATGAGCAGAGTGAGATAAAGCCGCTTTTGAACGGGGACAGAATTGTCTACTGCCTGCCGTATGATCTTAATGAAACGGGCGAATTCCTTGAAAGCGGTTGGGTGGCTGTTACTCGCAAAAATCTTTTCATCTTTAAAAACGGCGCGGTTGTAAATACGCTTGACCTTAACGAGATTGACGATGTAATCAGTTCACCGGAGGTCGACTGCGGTATCCTTATTGCAAAAAAGGATGGGCAGGACCGCTTCCTTTGCAGGTTCAGCATGCGGTATGTGGTGCAGTTTTCCTATGTCGCGCGGGGTGCATCGCTGTTTTGCGGCGGGACGGAAAGGGAGATTGTAAGCCCCGAACGCGAGCGATACTGCCCCCAGTGCGGTCGTGTACTGCCCGGGACAAACCAATGTCCCCGATGTGCCGGAGCGGGACGCATGTTCAGAAGGTTCTGGGATTTGTGCGGCGCGTATGCTGTGCCCCTTTTGCTGATAACCTTATTTATGGCATTAAACTCTGTCAGAACGGTTGCCCAGCAGTATGTAACACGGTACTTTATTGACGATGTTCTGATTCCCGCAAGCGGGACGGTCGGTCAGATTGCTTTTTTCTTTATCGTTATGATGGCTCTTGTTTTGGCGGGGCTTACCCTCTCGACAATAAACACAATCTGGAGCAATAAGCTCGGAACAAGAATCAGCCGTGATTTGCGCGGGCGGGTTTATAGAAAAATCAATTCCCTTTCGATGGAGTTTATCAGCTCAAGACAACCGGGAGAGCTGATGAACCGCGTTGTTAATGATTCTGCCCATGTCCGCGAGTTTATGGAAACCGCCTTTGCCCAGATGTTTACCAGAATATTCACCATGCTGGGTGCCTTCATCGCTATGCTTTTTATGAACTGGAAGCTCGCGCTTATGACCCTTGCGTTCGTTCCGTTTGCCTTTGTCCTTGTGCGCTCGTTCAGGAAACTGGAGAGGCGCCTTTGGAGACAGCAGTGGCGTTTTGACGACAAGGTGAACAACAGGCTGCAGGATGTGATTTCGGGCATACGTGTTGTAAAGTCTTTCGGGCAGGAGCAACGTGAGACCCGCCGCTTTCACGCATATATTGAGCGTCTTAAGTCAATCCAGAAGCGAAACGAGGTCCTGTGGGCGACCCTTTACCCGTTTGTGACCTTAATCATTACCTCCGGCACCTTTCTTATTTATTATTTCGGCGGACGCAATGTTTTGGGCGGTACAATGACGCCCGGTCAGCTGGTGCAGTTTATCGCCTATGCAAACATGCTGTATATGCCGCTTCAGTTTGTCAGCAGGCTGCCTCGTATGATTATGCGGCTGAAAACCTCTCTCGAGAGGATTTATGACATAATCGACGAGGAACCCAAGGTTGATGACAGTCCGGACGCAATCTACAAGGAGATACAGGGTGAAGTCGTGTTTGAAGACGTCACCTTCGGGTACAGGTCGTACGAGCCTGTTCTCGAGCATATTAGTCTCCACGTTAAAAAGGGCGAGATGATAGGGCTGGTAGGTTCGTCCGGTACGGGTAAATCCACCATGATTAATCTTTTAATGCGGCTGTACGACGCGGACGACGGCAGAATCTTGATTGACGGCGTACCTCTTAGCGGTATCAAGAGGGATTGCCTCCACGGGCAAATAGGGGTTGTTTTGCAGGAAACCTTTCTGTTTTCGGGTACTCTGTATGATAATATTCGTTACGCAAAGCCCGACGCAACCCGGCTTGAGGTGATAAAGGCGGCAAAAATAGCAAACGCGCATGATTTTATCACCAAGTTTCCGGATGGTTACGATACTTATGTAGGGGAGCGGGGATATAATCTTTCGGGCGGCGAGCGCCAGCGCATTGCGATTGCAAGGGCAATCCTGCATAACCCGCGGCTGCTGATACTTGACGAGGCGACAAGCAGTCTGGATACCGAAACCGAGTACCAGATTCAGGAGGCGCTGAACAGACTTACCGAGGGGCGGACAACCTTTGCAATCGCCCACCGTCTGTCCACCCTGAGAAAG
Organism: Clostridiales bacterium; assembly: GCA_012522615.1. GTDB lineage: Bacteria > Bacillota > Clostridia > Oscillospirales > Acutalibacteraceae > Avimonas. Next base: position 1,829 of record JAAYKB010000025.1, on the reverse strand, counting down.
GCCGACCGGATTGTTGTGCTTGATAAGCACAGGATTGCCGAGGTCGGCACACATAATGAGCTTATGAGGCAAAAGGGTATTTATTACGGACTGGTTATGGCGCAGCTGGAGATGCATAAGGTCAGGAGTTGACGCTGTTTATCTTCCGGATTCTTCATAGCCGCGCAATTTCACAAATTCGGCGTTTTCGCATAGGATAGAGCGATAAGGGAAATGCCGGGTGGGAAAGAGGCGGGCGCGCATTTCCCGTTCTTCGGTATGCGGTTGTGAGGAAAGGATGGGAGAGATGGGCGAAAACATTCTGTTGGTTGTGGTGCTGTTATTGTCGTTGTACGGATGCGTTGAGCTGGTTAGAAGCCTTTCGCTTCGCCTGCTGAGATCAAGAAATCCGGTCCCTGCAATTCTGGTTTTGCCTATCGGAAGCTGTAAAGAGCTCGAGTTTATTGTGCGAGCGGCGGTTTCCCGCAGCCGCTGGACGTCGGACAGCCCCAGTCAGGTTCTTTTGCTTGATGTCGGGATGGATGAGCAGACACGCCTGCTGGCCGAGAAAATGAGTCGCGATTTTGAAAATGTACATATAAGCACGCCCGAGGAGCTTCGCTTTTACATGAAACGGTGTTATAATGATATAAAGGAATTTTAAATTGGACGGAAATGGGTGTACGGTTTGGAGGAAAAAAGCCTTGAGAAGCTAAACGGCAGCGTGGAACGGATAGTATACCGCAACGATGAGAGCAACTGGACGGTTTTGGAGCTTGCATCCGAAAACGAGCTGCATAAGGTCGTCGGGGTTATGCCGATGGTGGCGGTCGGGGAAACCCTCTCGTTGGCGGGCGGATGGGTGGAGCATCCCAGCTTTGGCATCCAGTTTAGGGCCGAATACTGTGAAAGGCATCTTCCTGTCGGGGGAGATGCCATTTTGCGCTACCTTTCGTCGGGTGCCATCAAGGGAGTTGGGCAGGCTACCGCCATCCGCATTGTTGAAAAATTCGGGGATAAAGCGCTTGAGATATTGGAGGAAGAACCCCAAAGACTCGTGGAGGTTAAAGGTATTTCCCCGTCAAGAGCTGCCAAGATTGCCGAAGAATATGCCAAACAATTCGGGCTGCGCGAGGTTATGATGGCCTTTGCCGAGTACGGCTTGACTCCGAATGAGGCTTTTCGCTGCTGGAAAAGGTGGGGAAGCGCTACAATTGACCGTGTGCGCGCCAATCCGTATGTTCTGTGCAGTGGCGGGCTGTATATCGGATTTGAGCGCGCCGATAAGATATGTATAGATATGGGACGTCCGGCCGACGATCCGAGACGGCTGGAGGCCGGCGTAATTTATGTGCTGAGGCATAATCTCGGTAACGGGCACACCTGTCTGCCCTTTGACAAGCTGGTTGATGTCACGGCGTCCCTGCTGGGCGTTTCAAAGGAGCAGATAGCCGAAACGATTGACGGGATGGTTAATACATTTGACGTCAAGGACGAGGTTTTTGATGGGCGGCGTTATATCTTTCTTAACCATCTTCACAGGGCGGAAAAATACATAGCGACAAGAATCGGCCTGATGCTGCAGATGCCGCCGCCCTCTGTCGAGGATACCGAATCCAGAATAAAAAGGATAGAAAAACGGCGGGGGATAACCTACGCCGAGCAGCAGCGACTTGCGATTACGCAGGCGTTGAGAAAGGGCGTGCTTATTCTTACCGGAGGGCCGGGAACCGGAAAAACCACCACCCTTGAGGCCATTATCACACTTCTTGAGGAGATGGGCCAGTCGGTTGCCATAGCCGCACCGACCGGCAGGGCGACCAAGCGCATTTCCGAGCTGACCGGAAAGG
>JAAYKB010000024.1 GCA_012522615.1 Clostridiales bacterium | reverse complement strand
AGATATGGTAAAGCCAAAACAAAAAAGAGCCGCATGTGCGGCTCTTGGGTAAAAGCAATATATTTCGGCAAAACCAATGGGAGAGGCTTCAGACAGCGCGGATGACTTTGCCCGAACGCAAGCAGCGGGTGCAGGCGTGAATCCGTTTCGGAGAACCCTTAACGACCGCCTTAACGCGACGAACGTTGGGTTTCCATGTACGGTTGGAACGTCTGTGGGAGTGGGATACCTGAATTCCGAATGAAATGCTTTTTCCGCAGATATCACATTTAGCCATAATTGTCTGCACCTCCTTTTTAAAATCAGCAAGGGATATAGTAACAGATATTCCGCCGAAAATCAAGGCTTTTTTCATCTTTTTTGATTTATGCCGCAATTATCTCTCCCGATAAGCTCATAGCCCTTGTAATTGTTCGTGATTTCCAGTATAATACTTAAAATAATGATAAAGATTTTATCTTGAATCATGGGAGTAATATTTATGCTTTTTGATATGTTGTTCAGTCCGGATAGACCGAGTTTTGCCGAATTGATATTTACCTTTCTATCCTACGCAATGATTTTGCTTGTTGCCCTTCCTGTACATGAGCTTGCCCACGCCTATACCGCCGACCGTATGGGGGATCAGACGGCCAGATGGAACGGCAGACTTACAATGAATCCGTTTGCCCACCTTGACATATTCGGTTCGCTGTTGATTTTTCTGGCCGGATTCGGTTACGCCAAGCCGGTTCCTGTCAATCCCCGTAATTTTCGGGATTATAAAAAGGGAATGATACTGACCTCTCTGGCAGGGCCGCTTTCAAATCTTGTTATGGCATTTTTAAGTCTCGCGATATTAAAACTGATAACCATGTTTTCGCTGTCTTTGGAAGTGCTCGGTATCGTGTCCTTGTTTTTCGGCACCTTTTCATATATAAATATAATACTCGCTGTCTTCAATCTTTTTCCGATACCTCCGCTTGACGGCTATCGGGTGATTTCAAATTTTCTGCCCCCAAGATGGGTGTTTATGATCGAACAGTATCAGAGATATATAACAATTATATTTTTTGTGCTTGTTATTTCCAATCGATTCGGCGGAATCCTCACAGGTATTGCCTTTCCGATATACAGATTATTCAGTATTGTTTTGGGTTTATGAGTATATAAAGGTTTTTCAGGAGAAACTATGGAAACAATATCCTATAAGGTGCCCGGGTTTGAAGGCCCTCTTGACCTGCTTTTGCATCTTGTTCAAAAACACAAACTGAATATTATGGATATTCCTATTGCCGAACTGCTTGAGCAGTATATGAGGACGATTGAGGAATGGAAGGCCATAAATCTTGATATTGCCACAGAGTTTTTGGAGATGGCGGCCCGCCTTGTCCACATAAAAACCGCCATGCTGCTTCCAAAGCATGAGGAAGCGGAGGAGCTTCGCAGGGAGCTTAGCGGCGAATTGATGGAATACAAGCTCTGTCAGGAAGCGGCGCGTAGGCTTGCCGCACATAATATCGGTGAGAACCTGTTTGTACGCTCTCCGTTGGAGATTCAGCTCGACCTCACATACCGCCGCACACACCCGACTGGGAGCATACTTGATGCTTATCTGGCGGCGGCCGGCAGGGGAAGGCGTAAGCTTCCTCCTCCCGCCAAGGCTTTCAGCGGAATCGTGTCCAGACACGTGGTTTCTGTTTCATCAAAGATTATATATGTGCTAAGACGGCTTTACAGGAGAAGGGATATACGTTATACAGCTTTGTTTGAAAAGGCGAAAAGCAGATCCGAGCTTATCGCGACATTCCTTGCACTGCTTGAACTGGCGAAGGCCTGCCGTATACGGGTTGAGGGCGAGGGGGACAAACAGGTGGTGTATATGGTCGAGGGGAACAGGAGAACAAGGAACCGGTAAACCTCACCTTTTGAAAGGCGTGAAAATTTAAATGGAAATCAAGGAATATCAGGCGATTACCGAAGCTATTTTATTTGCCAGCGGAGAACCGGTTGAAATCTCAAGACTGGCCGAGGTTTTGGAGCTGGATGAGGATACGGTCGAGCGTTTGACAGATGATTTAATGAATGAGATTAATACAAGAACGGGCGGCATAAAGCTTGTTCGTCTGGATAAAAGCTATCAAATGTGCACAAGGTCTGAGTATGCGGATTATGTAAGAAGGGCTTTGGATATCAGGCGCAATACCCCATTAACACAGGCGGCTATGGAGGTTTTGGCTATCGTGGCATATAACCAGCCGGTAACGCGGGCTTTTATCGACCAGGTGCGGGGCGTTGATTGCGCGGCTGTTATTCAAGGGCTGATTGCCAAAAGCCTTATCGAGGAAAAGGGCAGGCTGGATCTTCCGGGAAGGCCTTTGCTATACGGTACGACCGAAGATTTTTTAAGATGTTTCGGAATTTCATCCTTAAGCGAGCTTCCGCCGCTTCCGCAAAAGGATGCGGATTCGGATATGCAGGAAACGACGCTGGATGAGGTTATCGAAGATTCAATGACACAGACAAAGGGAGAAGCTCCGGAGGGAACGCCGATTATGACGGGAACGGAATGAGGGATGCCGTTTGCTGGCTTTACAAATTATATTTGGTGTTTTGACGCTGCTGCTGATTATCCTGATTCTGCCTGTTCACATGTATGCGTCCTTCGACGGTGACCTGAGGGTTCGCGTTGGTGTAATGTTTTTCAACTTTACACTATATCCCCGCCCGCCGCAGTCTGAAAAGAAGAAGCGGAAAAAGGAGATCAGACGGCGCAGAAAGGCCAAGGATGAGCAAGAACTGTCCCGTACAGAGGAGCTGCTCAGAAACGAGGGAGTGTCTGCCGTAATATCGTATTATGCCGAAATGGCGGAGCTTATAAAATCCGCTGTTAAGCGCCTTTTAAAGACAATAACCGTGGACAAGTTTAATCTTACAATTACTGTTGCGTCTGAGGACGCCTGCCAAACGGCGGTCGATTACGGCAGGGCCTGCGCGGTTGTATATCCTGTCCAGGCGTTGCTCGAAAGCTTGCTTCGCATACGCAGGAGAAATATTACGATTACCCCCGATTTTCTGGGCGACAAGGGAAAGGTTGAAGGCGAAATCAGGATTCACGCTATTCCCCTCAGGGTTTTATGGAATCTATTGCTTTTATTTTTAGGTTATATCGGAAATAATATTTCAGAATCAAAAAAGGTCCATAAAGGGTCATCGGCAGGTTAAAGCTATAAGATAACGAATATGAAAGAGGTTGTTACTATGGCAGAAAACAATTTGCAGGGTATTCTGGGCGTTTCTATGGATAAAATCCGCGAGATGGTGGATGTCAACACGGTTATCGGCGAGGCAATTAAAACTCCGGACGGCATCACGCTCATACCTGTGTCAAGGGTGTCATACGGGTTTGCTTCGGGCGGCTCAAACATCCCCTCCAAATCGTCAACAGAGCTTTTCGGAGGCGGAAGCGGCGCGGGTATTAACATTACCCCGGTTGCCTTTATTGTAATCTCCAACGGCAATGTTCAGGTGTTGCCGATTGTGTCAAAGCCGGATTCCAGCGATAAAGTGATTAATCTTGTCCCCGAAATGTTTGATAAGATTACGGCTTTGTTCAAGAAAAAGAAGGATAAAACCGAGAAGGTTGAGGTCACGGGCGGCAGCGACCCGAGCGTAACCGTTACAGAGACGACAACAAAATCCTGATAAAAGGACGTATTTCTATATATTCACCTGCATACCAATTTTTTAAGTCGGTGCATACCTTATTTTTTAAGGGCAGGTGATTATATTATATTCACCTGCATACCTTTTTAGGGGCAGGTGGTTATATTGTTTAAAAAAAGATTTACTGTTTTCGCGTCGGTCTGTTTTTTGGCCTTTGCGGTCGGGATTAAGGCGGACGCTGTCGGCTCGCTGTCATCGGTGTCGGCCGTTTTGTTTGAACCCGAATCGGGCAGGGTGCTTTATGAAAAGGATGCTTATACTCCGCGCCCGATGGCAAGCACCACAAAGATAATGACGGCCCTGCTGGCGGTTGAGCGCTGTCCTTCGGATAAGGTTTTGACGGTATCGCCCGAAGCGGTAAGGGTGGAAGGGTCGGCGCTTGGACTGCGCGGCGGCGACCAAATAACCATGATTGATCTGGTGACGGGGCTTTTGCTGGAGTCGGGAAACGATGCGGCAAATGTTATCGCCTATGCCGTATCCGGCAGTATCCCCGAATTCGCCAAGCTGATGAATAAACGCGCCGCCGAGATAGGGATGAAGAACACCGAATTTGTAACCCCGTCCGGTCTTGACAAGGGAAATCACTCATCTTCCGCATATGATATGGCGCTGCTTGCGGCCGAGGCGCTCAATAATGAAACCGTTTCAAAGATATGCGCTTTGGAATCCGCATATATATCCTTCGGCAATCCGCCGCGCAGGGTGAGGGTGACAAACCACAACAGGCTGCTGAAGCTTTATCCTTACGCAATCGGCATGAAAACGGGATTTACGAAAAAGTCGGGCAGATGTCTGGTTTCGGCCGCCGAGAAAGACGGCGTAAAGCTTGTTGCCGTTACACTGAAAGCGGGGGACGACTGGAACGACCATATCGAGATGTATGAGTACGGCTTTTCCCGGGTGGAGGCGGTTTCCCTGCCTGAGCGAAAATTAGGCGATATGGCGGTGTCGGGCGGGACTTCGGCAAGGGGTGGACTGGCTATGGAGTCTCCTCCGGTATGCACGGTATTGAAAGAGGAAAAGGATTCAATCCGTATTGAGCTGCAATTGCCCAAATTCGTGCTGGCCCCTGTATCCGCAGGTGATTTGATAGGTTATGCAAGGTATTATGCCGGGGACAGGGAGCTGTGTAAACTTGTCGTTACCGCATCGGGCAGCGTGGCCGCAAGACCTGTGGCGGGATTTTGGGAGAGATTTTTCAAGGGCTTTGTCGAGCTGTCAAAAGAATGGATTCGTTTATAGTATGTTGAACCGGTCGGCAGATCGGAAAGGATGAAAAACCCGAATGAGTGAAACGAGACTTCAAAAACTGCTTTCGGAATGCGGGATAGCGTCCCGCCGGAAGGCCGAAGAGATGATCATACAGGGCAGGGTCAGGGTGAACGGACGTCCTGCCGGACTGGGTGATAAGGCCAATATAAAGAGGGATATTATAACTGTCGACGGCAAGAGAATAGGGCTGCCGGACAGCAAGAGATATATCATGCTTAACAAACCGCGCGGCTATGTCACGACATTGAATGACGAGATGGGGCGCAGGTGTGTTGCCGAGCTTATCGAGGATGTGGGGGACAGGGTGTTTCCCGTCGGCAGGCTTGACCGCGATTCCGAGGGGCTGCTTATCCTGACGAATGACGGGGAGTTTGCCAACTCAATCATCCATCCCGCAAGGCATATCCCGAAGGTTTACCGTGTTACCCTCAAACCGTCGCCAACCGACGAACAGCTTTTGATGTTTCGCGAGGGCATGCTTTTAGAGGGGGAGAAGAGCAAGACCGCGCCCGCCGATATTGTGATTATTTCCGGGGAAAAGCCTGACGGTTCAAGGTCGGAACGGGTCGTCGCCGAGATTGTCTTGTATGAGGGGCGCAACAGGCAGATAAGGCGCATGTTTGAAAGCATGAAAATCGAGGTTGCACGTTTAAGGCGGGTGGCTATCGGGAATCTCAAGCTCGGAATGCTTCCGTCGGGAAAATGGAGGGAGCTTGAGCCGCGAGAGGTGCAGTCTTTGCTTAACAGGGCTTCAATGCCGGAGGTTGAACCCAATCGGGCGGCGGCCAAGGGGGAGGAACGAAGACATGGTGTCAATCGTCCCCGCAGATGAGGCTTTACGGAAAAGGCTGGGCCTGAATCCCGATGAATTATGTCTTGCGGCATATGATGGAGGGGAGCTTATCGGCCGGATTTTATACCGGACAGAAAAGGATGAGGTTTTTATCGACGATGTCACAATGGATGATGGGTCGATTGCGGACGGCTTGATTCGCGCCGCCCTGAACGCGGTATCCCGGGAGGGGGTCAAAACCGCTGTTTGCCGCAAGGGCTCTCTTTTTGATTTATTCGGAAAAACCGGATTGACACGGGATGGTGAAAGCCGGCCGGTTGAAATAAGGATTGATATTGAGCGGTTGTTTAATAAGGACTGCAAAAACTGATATTACAGGCGGGTATTAATATATTTTGGATTGTTTCTTGAAAATAGTTCAGAATATAGGTAATATCCGCCTTTTTTATATTCTTATCAATATTTCTTGATTATGAAATATTGTTATTCATCCGATTATATTATATAATGGTTCTGATTTGCGTTTTATTTTTGCGCTGCATTTTGCAGGCATGACGTGATATATGCTTTTCATGGCTGAGGTGACGTTTACCGCGCAGCATGACCATTCGATAGGAGGAAAACTAATATGCAAGATCGGCTGCAAAAGTTATCTGACGCCGCTTCTTTGTTGGAGGGCTCGCAGGCACGCGCCAGACTTATCCGGCTGTTTGACGAGTCAACCTTTGTGGAGATAGACAGGCTGGTAAAGGACGGGGACAAGCCGGCCGAGGCGGTTGCGGGATATGGTACCGTCGAGGGGAATCCGGTTTATGCCTTTGCACAGGACCGTGAAGTTTGCTGCGGCGCGATCGGAAGGTCACAGGCGGCTAAAATATGCAAGGTTTTTGAGCTTGCGGCGCAGAACGGGGCTCCTGTCGTAGGGGTGTATGACAGCGACGGGGCGAAGCTCGGCGAGGGGGTTGACGCTATGGACGCCATAGCCGAGATTCTTCTTGCTTCGAATAATATATCCGGCGTTGTGCCCCAGATAGCCGTTATTGTGGGCGCTTGCGTGGGTTCGTCCTCTGTGGTTGCGGCGAATGCCGATATTGTTATAGCGGCCGAGGGTTGCGATTACTATCTCAATCCGGGCGACGAGAATGCCAAGGCAGATATTGCGGCTCAGGACGCGGACGATGCGATTGACAAGGCCCGTCAACTGATAACAATGCTGCCGTCAAACAACCTTTCGTCCGCCGTGGCATATGATTTTGATTCGTCCGCAATGCCGCCGTGCGAAAGCATTTCAGATGTGATTGCCGCTGTGGCGGACGGTGAAACCGCGGTTGCGCTCGGAAGCGGTGCGAACCAGACCGTGCTTGCGCGTATAGGGGGCAATGTCTGCGGCATGGTGGCGATAGCCCAAGAGAAGCTGAGCGATGACGAGGCTTCACGCGTTGCCCGTTTTGTGCGGTTGTGCGACGGCTTTTCGCTCCCGGTTGTTACCTTTGTTGACTTCGAGGGGTTTGCAAGCCTTAAAGGGGCGGCAAAGCTTTCCCATGCCTATGCCGAGGCGACCACGGCGAAGATAACCGTTATTACCGGCAGGGCATACGGTTCGGCGTATATATCGGTTGCGGGAAAAGCCTCGGGCGCTGATATTGTGCTGGCATGGCCGACCGCCGTTATTCTGCCGCTCGCTCCGCAGACGGCAATCCATATTTTCTGGAAGGACCGGCTTGCCAAAATGAGCGATCCGACCGAGGACCGCAAAAGGCTGGCCGAGGAGTATGCCCGGGAGAACGGCGACGCGATTATGGCCGCCGCCGACGGAACGGTTTCTGATGTTATTCCGCCCGCCGAGACAAAAGGGCGTTTGATTGCCTTGCTCGATATGCTTTCGGGGAAACGGGTGTCGCGCCTGCCCAAGAAGCATTCCAATATTGTTCTTTAAACCGAATCTGCCGAAAGGATTGAAACGAAATGAAGAGATTTAATATTACCGTAAACGGTCATGCTTACGATGTTATGGTCGAGGAGGTAGGGGGTTCCGCCGCTCCGGCTGCCGCTCCTGCCCCTGCACCTGCGGCTCCTGCGGCTCCCGCTCCTGCTCCTGCTCCCGCTGCGGCTCCGGCTGCCGAAGCTGCGCCTGCTCCCGCTCCTGCGGCTGCTCCCGCCGAGGGGACAGAGCTTTTGAGCGCGCCCATGCCGGGCAATATTGTCAATGTACTCGTTAAGGCGGGGGACAGGGTTGAAAAGGGTCAGGTGCTTTTGATTCTCGAGGCCATGAAGATGGAGAACGAGATTATGTCCCCGCGCGACGCGGTTGTGGCGGGCGTTCATGTGAATAAGGGTGACAGCGTGGATTCCGGAAAGCTTTTGGTATCCCTTCAATAATCGCCTGCCGACAGAAAGGATTGATATAATTGGCCAGAGTAGGTATTACCGAGACCATATTGCGGGACGCCCACCAGTCGCTTATCGCCACCCGCATGACGACCGAGGAAATGCTGCCCGCGCTCGAAATTCTCGACGATATAGGATACCATTCTCTTGAGTGCTGGGGAGGGGCTACCTTTGATTCCTGCCTGCGCTTTTTGGATGAAGACCCGTGGGAGCGTCTGCGTGTTTTCCGGAAGAAGATGCCCAAAACCAAGCTGCAGATGCTGTTCCGCGGTCAGAATATGCTGGGTTACCGCCATTATGCCGACGATATTGTCGAGTATTTTGTCCAGAAGTCGGTGGCGAACGGCATCGACATCATCAGGATTTTTGACGCCCTCAACGATATACGCAATCTCGAGACCTCAATCAAGGCTGCGCGCAAGGAGGCGGGCGCTCATGTTCAGGTCGCAGTTTCATATACCACAAGCCCGATACACAATATAGACTATTTCGTAAAGTATGCGAAGGAGCTTGAGAATACCGGCGCGGATTCCATCTGTCTTAAGGATATGGCCGGACTGCTTGTGCCTTATGAGACATACAAGCTTGTCAAGGCGTTGAAAGAAAGCGTTAAGATTCCCGTTCAGCTTCATTCTCACTTTACGGCCGGTATTGCCGACATGGTGATGATAAAGGGGATTGAGGCGGGCGCCGATATTATAGATACCGCGCTGTCGCCCTTCGGAATGGGCACGTCCCATCCGGCAACAGAGGCTATGGTGGCGGCTCTGGCGGGTTCGGAGTATGATACCGGACTTGATCTCGGCAAGCTGAATGAAGCCACAAAATACTTTAATACCCTGCGCCGCAAGTATCTTGAAAGCGGTCAGCTCAATCCGAAGATGCTTGAGGTTGACACAAACGCCCTGATATATCAGGTTCCGGGCGGCATGCTGTCCAACCTTGTAAGCCAGCTTAAACAGGCGGGCAAGGAGGATAAGCTGGTCGAGGTGCTGGAGGAGGTGCCGCGTGTTCGCAAGGACGCCGGTTATCCGCCGCTCGTTACCCCGACATCCCAGATTGTCGGCACACAGGCTGTTTTCAATATCATCGGGGGCGAGAGATACAAGATGGTTACCAAGGAGTTCAAGGCTCTTGTGCGCGGCGAGTACGGACGCACCCCCGCGCCGATTGATCCGGAGTTTGCAAAGAAGATTATCGGAGACGAGCAGCCTATCACATGCCGTCCCGCGGATTTGATTGAACCCGAGCTTGATAAGATGAGGGCAGAGGTCAGCGAGTGGTATGAACAGGAGGAGGACATTCTCACCTATGCCCAGTTCGGGCAGGTTGCGGTCAAGTTTTTTGAAAACAGGCGCAACAAGAAATACGGAATCGACGGCAAGCATCTGAATACGGATAACATGGTTCATCCTGTCTGATATACGAGTGGAAGTCTCTTCTGGGGGCTTTCACTCATGTTTTATCCCCCGGATGGAATTCACCTCCTTTTTTGATCAGGCGGCAGGGGATATGTTTTGTTTTTTTGTGCGTCTGCCTGCCTTTGTTTCGCCTGCAGGGTAATAATAACACAGCTTCGTTTCATTGTCAATAACCTTTTTGAGAAAATTTATTAATTTTTCCATGTTCTACCTTTTGCATAAAATCTTGAGGTCGTATTTGGCAATTATTAACAATACCGGGCGTCAGGGGCTGGCATCCGGTTATCGGGTGGATAGAGATTGAGGGTGCGGCGGGGATTTTTGAGAAAATATAAAACAGAGGCTAATTTCAGGTCAATAAAATGACATCTTGAAATTGGCCTTTTT
>JAAYKB010000179.1 GCA_012522615.1 Clostridiales bacterium | reverse complement strand
TTCCTGCCGAAAACAATAGGCTACGGAAGCTATGACGCTTTTTTTGAAAAAGCCAGGTTTATCAAGGAAAACACCGATGTATATGTGCTTGTCTTGATTTACGGAAGCCATTTTGAAAAGGCGTATTTCGCAAGAGGTATAGAAAACTTTCTTGCCGATATCGCGGGAGAACCCGAATTTGCGAAAAGACTGCTGGACTATATCATCGAAAAAAACATGGTCATGATTGACAATATCGTCAACTGCCCTTATATCGACGGCATTCTGCTCGGCAGCGACTGGGGAAGCCAGAAGGATTTGCTCATGTCGCCCGGCTCGTGGCGCGAGCTGATTAAGCAGGGCGAGGAAAGAGAGTACCGCCTTATTAAAAGCGCGGGCAAGGATGTGTTTGTGCATTCCTGCGGCAATATATATAAGATACTCGGAGATCTGGTTGAAATCGGTCTTGACGCGCTGAACCCTGTTCAGCCCGAGTGCATGGATATTTTCGATATCAAGCAAAAGTACGGAGACAAGCTGACCTTCTGGGGCGGCATAAGCACGCAGCAGACCCTGCCCAACGGCACGCCCGACGAGGTTTTTTCGGAATCCTCCGATATTATCCGCCAGATGAGCGTCAACGGAGGATACATAACCTGCGGTTCTCAGGAAATCCAAACCGACGTGCCGATTGAAAATGTCCATGCCCTGATTAAGGCCGCAAAGGCGTTCGGATAAGGATTTTTTTAATCTCAGTACGGATGAGTGGGTTGATATGAATACAAGAGAAAGGTTTTTTGCGACGATAGCCAGAAAGCAGGTCGACAGGCCGGCCTTTTGGCTCGGGATGCCAACCGATGAGGCGCTTCCAATCCTTTATGACTATTTCGGCGTCACAAACTATACCGATTTGAAGTTGAAAATCGACGATGACATCTGGACGGTTGAAATGCCCTATCATTCCCCCTATTCCGACGCAATCTATTCGGCTTTCGACTTTGCCAAAAAGGACGCGGTTATTCAGGAAAGGACACTGACGGCGCCGGGGTTTTTCGAGCATTACGAGGAGCCCGAGGCGGTTGACCTGTTCGATTGGCCCGACCCCGAAAGGTATATCAGTACCGAGGAATGCAAAAGGGTTGTCAATCAGGCGCCCGAAGGGTATCCGGTTATGGCCGTCATATGGTCCGCGCATTTTCAGGACGCCTGCGCCGCCTTCGGGATGGAAGACGCTTTGGTCAAGATGAAAACCTGTCCCGAACTGTTTGACGCCGTGATTGACAGGATAACCGACTTTTACCTGAAGGCAAACAGGATATTTTTCGAAGCCGTAAAAGGCAGGCTTGACGCGGTCCTGATAGGAAACGATTTCGGCACGCAAACCGGTCTTATACTATCCCCCGAGGATTTAAGGAGATTTGTTTTTAAAGGTACAAGAAAAATCATTGAACAGGCAAAGGAATACGGCCTGACTGTAATCCATCACTCCTGCGGCGCTATTTCCGAGGTGATTGACGATTTGATAGACTGCGGAGCCGACGTCATCCATCCCATTCAGGCCATGGCCAAGGGAATGGAGCCCCAATCGCTGAAGCTCGGGTTCGGGGACAGGGTCTCATTTTGCGGCGGGGTGGACGCCCAGCATCTGCTTGTAAACGGCAGCGCGGAGGAGATCGCCCAAAAGGTCAGGGAGCTGTGCCGCATTTTCCCGACAGGCTTAATAGTCTCTCCCAGCCACGAGGCCATATTGCCCGATGTCCCGCCCGAAAACATCGAAGCCATTCGCAGGGCTGTAAATAATCGGTAGAAGGAGTGTCTGCTTTGAAGAGAATGGGCCAAGTAATCAAAATCAAGCCGGAAAAGATGGAGCAATATGTCGAGCTCCACGCGAATGTCTGGCCGGATGTACTCAAGAAGATTACCGAATGCAACATAAGAAACTATTCAATCTTCCTGCGGGATAATTACCTGTTCGCCTATTTTGAATATGTCGGGGATAACTACCAAGAGGATATGGAAAAGATGGCGGCCGACCCCAAGACGCAGGAATGGTGGTCGGTGTGCAAGCCGTGTCAGCAGCCGATTGACTCGGCAGACCAAAACGAATGGTGGGCCGATATGCAAGAGGTCTTTCATTTGGATTAGGATACTTTTTATGCGGATGCCTGCCCTTTTGTTTCGCCTCCGGTGTTATAATATCACATATCCGTTTCAATGTCAATAACAATTTCCATGTTCTACCTTTTGCACAGAATCTTGTGGTTGTATTTGGCAATTATTCATATAAATGTATGTTGAGGACGTGGCGGATAATCTTTAGTTTTGGCTTAGAAAAGGCATAATCCTGTGGGGTAAGCTGCGGGATTATGCCTTTTTTGTATGAGCCCCCGACACAGTCGGGGGCTCATACAAAAACAGACCGCCGACCTTGTTGCTTGTCAGCGGCCTGCTCCACGCCCAAACGGGGGGAAATGGGTTATACTATTATTTCACGTCCCGGCGGACAAAGGCGTCCCACGCCGTAAGCAGAAACACAACCATATATACCGCGATTACAATCAGGGCAAAGGTGACGGTATGACCCAGGAACGGGGTCTGCTGGGAGATTATTAGGTTAATATCGGTGTTGGCAAACAGGATATACCTTGCCCAATCCATATTGAACCCTTCCGCAAGCACAAACACCGCGCCATACCCCGAAAGCATCAGGAACACCCCGAGCCCTATTGCCAGCGCCGAGTTGCGGACAAGGGATGACACCGCAAAGGCGAAGGTCGCCATTGTGAGCACGCCGACGCTGCCGAGAATGTACTTCCAAGCCACATAAAGCAGGCCGGAGCCTACCCTAACCTTGCCTGCGGCAAAGGTCAGCGACGGCGCGACGATATCCCCGAACCCGAAGAATATGCCGTTCAATATAAGGTTGAATATGTAGTATATAACCAGCATGACGATACCGACGGTAAGCACCGAAAGGTATTTAGCCACAAGTATCTTCCAGCGCTTAATCGGATTGATAAGCAAAAACTTGACGGTACCCGACGAAAACTCGGCCGAGATGATACTGCCCGCCACGATGATGATAAGCACATTAATAACCATCAGCAGCATTACGGAGTTGCTGAACACCGACCAAAACCCGTCGGCGTCATAATAATTGTTTGTTCTGTCGGGAATAATGTAGCTTTCAATCTTCTTGTCCAGCACATATTTGAAGATTGCTTCATCTTCTTTCAGCTCGCCGAGCCTCTTCTTGTCCTGCGCTTCGGACGGCTGCTGCTCAATCCCTGCAATCTCGTATTTTGCACGGGAATATTCCGTCAGGGCCTGATACAGCTTATTATGGCTTGTAGGCGGAATATCATGGTCGAGTTGATACTGCAGCTTCCAAAGCTCCAACTCCTTTTCGCCCTCCGGCATATCCCGGTTCTGTTCCGTCTTCTCTATCTGCAGCCGGATATACTCCTTGAAGTCATTGTCGGTTATTGTTTTCTTAAACCGCTCATACCTCTTTTTGGCCTCTTCGATTTCTTGCTCGGATGCGGGCGGCTGCTGATTTTCAGCCCAATATAAATCATAATAAACCCTCTGATAAGCTTCATACCGCCAATCATCCGCGTATTTGATGCCCAACTCCTTCATCTCGTCATACATAGCATCCTCTGAGCCGCCATTCCTCATTTTCAGCTCTTCATAATCCAGCTCGCCCATTGTATCCGAGTATCTTCGGTAATAGTCAATGTACGAGCCCACGCTCCAGAACACCGCGAGCAAAACAATACAGGCAAGCATAATCTTGGTGGAAATCTTGGCGAATATCTTGATATATTCATTGACAACAACATTAAAAACCTTACGCAATCTGGTCGCCTCCCCCGGTAATTTCAATAAAGACGTCCTCAAGGTGCTGCCCCTGCCGTGTCACCTCAAGTACCCATATTCCCGCGGATGCCAGCGCGATACCGAGCCGTCCGAGCTGTTCGTCGCTTTCCACCGCTACATCAAAGCTCCTTTCATTGACGTTGAAGGGCTCAAGCCGGTTGTCGCCGACCACCTTCAGGGCGGCGGGAAGGTCATTGACGGTATATCTCATAACCCTCTGGTTCCCCTGGGCCTGCATTATCAGCTCGTTTACGGGCTTGACTCCCAAAAGCCTGCCGTTTGCGATAATTCCGACCCGGTCGCACATAAGCTCCATCTCGGAAAGCAGATGACTTGACACAAAGACGGCCACCCCTTCCTCATGGGCAAGGCGCTTGAAGATGTCGCGCATCTCCCTGATTCCCGCGGGATCAAGCCCGTTGGTCGGTTCGTCCATGACAAGCAGCTTGGGGTGGTGCATGATGGCCTGCGCAAGACCCAGCCTCTGCTTCATACCGAGGGAATACCGCTTAACCTTTTCATTGATGCGGTTCTCAAGACCGACCAGTCTCACGACCTCCCTCAGGCGTTCCTCGGTAACCCCTTTACGCATCCTCTTATACTGACGGAGGTTCTGCATTCCGGTCAGATATGTATAGGTTTCGGGATTTTCCACAATCCCGCCGACATTCTCCATGGCGGTCTCAAAACGACGGGTAACATTGTGACCGCAAATCTCGATCTCTCCCTCGTCAATGCTGAGGAGCCCCATTATCATCTTGATTGTGGTGGTTTTGCCCGCTCCGTTCGGGCCCAAAAATCCGAACACCTCGCCGGCGTATGTCTCAAAAGATAGATTGTCTATAATCTGGCGGTTGCCCATCCTCTTGTTCAGGTTGCTGACCTTTAATACCTTCTCCATTATTCTTCCACCAGCTTTCCCATTGAATAGCTTGAACTGTATGCACTTGCGATTTTCCATCTGCCGTCCGTCTTTTCAAGCTGGGCACGATATAATGAATACTCCCACGAATATGTATAGGTCTTTGTATCGATTTCATTTTCGGTCTCAGGTTCAGATTCGAACTCGCCTTTTTCGTGATAAACGTAAAAACGATCGCCGCTTGTACTCTGTTCGCCGGTCATGGTGAAAAAGCCTGGTTTACCTATGGTTTTCATATTTACCTTAATATCAATATCAGCGAGCGCATGCCTCGGCCCGTTCTTTTTCAGATTTTTGACCGAAGTTACCGTAAATTCGCAATCGGTAACATAGGCGCAGCTTTCCGCGTTTTCCTTGAAAATCGTTTCAAGACTTCTGACCGCGTCATTATACTGCGATTCATACTCTTTCAAGGTCGTAAGATATTTTTCGAGCACAGCCCTGTTTTCTTCCAGCTTTTTCTTGACCGCCTCCTCGGACGGCTTTTTACCGGGCACGCGCTCTTGGTCAGGCAGTATGTTCAAGTCGCCGGCGACCGACGCATATTCCTCCAGCATATTCTTAATTGCGTCCTTCTCGGTATTATTAAACCGGGCGTTGTCGTATACCAGATAGCCGATCAGTCCCAAAACAAGAAGCACGGCAAGGACTATACCGCGGTTCACCCTGCGTATGACGTTGCGTATGGTCAAAAAAACTCCTCCTTTAAACCTGTTAGTAATGCTTGATTTATTATACATTATTTTCCTAATATTTCAACCGGCTTAATCAAGTATTAATCATATATTAAGAAACGAGGACAACATTCCCGCTCCCCTCGCTTCCAAAACCATCTTCCGCAATCGGCGTTTATATTATCTTACCGTCGCGGTAAACAATTCTGCCGCCGAGCAGGGTCATCCTGACCCG
>JAAYKB010000178.1 GCA_012522615.1 Clostridiales bacterium | reverse complement strand
CTCGTACGGAATCAGCCACGCAGTCCCTTTTGCAAATCCTGCATTGCCTGTGCCGCCGTCTTTTGTCCCGCAAGCGCCGCCGCCACCGTGTTTGGCCAGATGGTGTTAATCCATTCGGTGGTCGTATCCAGTATCGGGAAGATGCCGGCATAGGGCGAGCCTTGGATAGATACCTTCATAAACTTGTTGTCCTGGAACTCCTTCATTGCCTGAACCCTTTTGCTGACCGGCACGTTTCCTGTCGTCTTGCACCATTCCTCCTGTCCCTTGCCGGTGGCAAGATAGGCAACCCATTGGAAGGCGGCGTCCTTGTTGTCGCACTTTTGGAAGACAACGTTTTCGGTATCTCCCATCGAGGTCCACTGCTTTACGCCCGCCGGAAATACAAAGGCGTCAACGTCGTCCCCGAAGGTTTTTACCATGTCTCCCGAGGAGCCGATATGATGGATGGTCATGGCGGTTTTGCCCGACTTGAAGTTTGCTATAATCTCATTGAATCCGTCGGTCGGGGCGGTCGGCGGAACATAGCCGTTTTTAAAGAGGTTGATGAAGTCCTGCATACCGGCAACCGCCTGCGGTGTGGTGAAGTCGGAGAGGTCGCCTCCCCGCCCGTAGATAAAGCTGCCCCACGGCTCCTGTCCGCCCTTGGCTCCCCGCATCCCGAAGCCGTATACGTCAATCTTTCCGTCGCCGTTGGTGTCGCGGGTCAGCTTTCTGCAGGCCTCGAGAAATTCTTCATAGGTTTTGGGTACCGATACGTTTGCCGCTTTGAACATCGAGGGGCGGTAGTAGACATACAGCACCTGGGTGTTCCACGGCATGACATATATGCTGTCCGAGCCGCCCGCGGTTCTCATAACATCATAGAGGTTGCTTTCGATATCGTCCTTGTCGTCCCACTTGTCTATATAGCTGTCAAGGGCGGCAAGCAGGTTGTTTGCCTTAAACAGCGGAGTTGAGGTGAGCTTCCATGCCGCCGTGTCGGGGCCGCCGCCCCCCATTGCGGCCGTAAACAGGGTTTCGCTGTAGCCCCCGCCCTCCCACGGGTATTCCTGTGCGGTAACCTTAATATTCATGTTGTTGGAATCGTTAAAGTTTTTAACGATATCCTGCATTTTTGCGGAATAATCCGGATTATCAGCCCAATACCAGTGGGTAATGTTGATTGGCTTGTCGGTCACGCTGCCGATGGTGCTCGATTCATCGTCCTTTTTCTTGCAGCCGGCAACCATAAGCAGACATAATGCGGTGATTATCGTCAGTGTCAAGATCCTTTTCATGATCAATCCCCCAAAAATTATTGAAATCCAGCATGTTTGCTGCCGGTTTTCTTCGTATTAATTTTTTGCAAATTAGTCTGCATTATTCCAAGAGGGAGAATAAAATATTAAAAAGCATCCGCCTCGGGACGAGACGGATGCTTTAATTTGAATTTATTTTTTACAGTTCAATGCCTTTGAAGACGCCGCGCAGCAGCTCGCAGGAATCGTGAAGTCTGGAAAGCTCCTCGCTGTTGAGGGAAAGCTGGACTATTTCCCTGACGCCGTTGCGGTTTACGACCGACGGAACTCCGGCGTATACGTTGTGCTGCCCGTATTCCCCGTTCAGCATGGCGGATACCGTCAGTATGCTGTTTTCGTTTCCGAAGATTGCCCGTACAATCCGCACCATTGCCATGCCGATGCCGTAGTATGTGGCCTTTTTTGCTTCGATAATCTTCTGTGCGGCGTTTTTGACCTCCTCGCTTATCCTTTCCATTTCGGTGCAACAGAATTTCCCGCCGGTCTCGGCGCAATGGGTAAGCACCGGTTTGGTGGCGACAAGGGCCTGTGACCACGGGACAAACTCGCTGTCCCCGTGCTCGCCCATGACATAGGCGTGGATGTTGCGGGGGTCAACCGAGAAGTAATCCCCCAGCATATAGCGCAGCCGCGCCGTGTCCAGCGTGGTGCCGGTGCCGATAACCCGATGGTAGTCCATCCCCGAAAGCTTTTGTGTTACGTGGGTCATTATATCCACCGGATTTGTTGCTATCAGAAATACTCCGGCAAATCCCGAGTTCATAACCGGTCCGACAATCGAGCGGAACACCTCTGCATTTCGCTTAAGCAGGTCGATTCTGGTCTCGCCCGGCTTTTGGGCCACCCCGGCGCAGATGGCGACAATATCGGCGTCGGAGCAGTCATCATAGTCTCCGGCATAGATTTTCATGTGGGAGCCCGAAAACGCCAGACCGTGGTTAAGGTCCATCGCCTCGCCCATGGCCCGCTTCTTGTCAATATCGATTAGAACAAGCTCGTCGCACGCGTTCTGGTTGAGCAGGGCATAGGCAAAGCTCATGCCGACAAAGCCTGTCCCGACAAGCACGATCTTCCTGGTGTTGTTTTCCATTTACGTCCTCCTTTTTCACACCCCTCAGGAGTCAAAGCCGTTAGGGTTGTTCGACTGCCACCGCCATGAATCCCTGCACATATCCCGGATTGTACGCTCGGCCTTCCACCCGAGCAGGCGTTCGGCCTTTGAGGGGTCGGAATAGCAGACAGCGATATCCCCCGGCCGGCGGCCGACTATCTGATAGGGGACCGGAACGCTGTTTGCATCTTCAAAGGCTTTTATAATGTCAAGCACGCTGTAGCCCGTTCCGGTGCCGAGGTTTATTGCCTCTGCCCCCTTGTGCTTCATTGCATAATCAAGGGCGCGGACGTGGCCCAGCGCAAGGTCTACCACATGGATGTAGTCGCGGACTCCGGTTCCGTCGTGGGTGTCATAGTCGTTGCCGAACACCGAGAGCTTTTCGAGCTTGCCTATCGCGACCTGTGAGATATAGGGCATCAGGTTGTTGGGGATTCCGTTGGGGTCCTCCCCGATTCTTCCGCTTTCATGCGCCCCGATGGGGTTGAAATAGCGCAGGTTGATAACCGTCCACTCGGGGTCGGCTTTGCAGACGTCCCCGAGGATTTCCTCGATGATATATTTTGTGCGGCCGTATGGGTTTGTAACCGCGCCGGTCGGCATTTCCTCCCGCAGGGGCGAGGGGTTGTTCATTCCGTAGACGGTTGCCGAGGAGCTGAAAACCATCCTCTTGCAGTCGGCTTCCGCCATCACCTGGCAGAGGTTGACCGTGCCGCCCACGTTGTTTTCATAATACTCGAGGGGCTTGGAAACCGATTCCCCGACCGCCTTGAGTCCGGCAAAATGGACTACCGCTTCGATCGAGTTTTCGGAAAATATCCTGCGAAGTCCCTCGGCGTCGCGTATATCGCACTTGTAAAACGGAATTTCTCTTCCCGCAAGCTCCCTGAGCCGCCGAAGGGCTTCAGGCTTGGAGTTATAAAAATTATCGAGTATTACTATTTCATATCCGGCCTTGGTCATCTCTATCGCGGTGTGACTGCCTATATATCCGCAGCCGCCGGTTATTAATATTGCCATTTTGCTTCCTCCTTAGTATAATAGATAAGACATGAACCAAAATTCTATGTTCCTGTATTCTTATTATACCGTAAACTATTGCTCAGGCAATAGAAACTTGATGCATTTTTCTATAATTTAGGACTTATTTATTAATGTACATCAAAACATATAATAGTAGGTATATAGGCGTTAGAGAGGATAATTAAAAGAATGACCGATTCTGTTTCGAGCTTTGAGGAGCTCAACCTTAGTCCTGAAATAATAAAGGCTCTCGGCAAGATGGGGTTTTCCAGTCCCACCCCTATACAGTCAAAAACCATTCCCATCATGCTGGGGGGCGGGGATGTCATAGCGAAAGCCCCCACCGGCACGGGCAAAACCTGTGCCTTCGGCATACCGATTATTGAATGTCTTGACCCCGGCATTACCGATATTCAGGCCGTTATCGTCTGCCCCACCCGCGAGCTCTGCATTCAAATCGGGGACGAGCTTCGGGCGCTTGTCAAATACCGGCCGGATATACGGATTGTGACGGTGTATGGCGGGCAGCCGATAAACCGTCAGCTGACTGCCCTTAAAAGAAAGCCGCAGATTGTCGTCGCCACGCCCGGAAGGCTGATAGACCATATGAACCGCGGCTCGATTTGGCTGGGCAACGTCTATACCGCCGTGCTGGACGAGGCCGATGAGATGCTCAAAATGGGGTTTATCCGGGATGTGCGGAAGATTTTGAACGCAACCCCGGCGGACACACAGGTTGTGATGTTCAGCGCGACCTTCTCTCGCGAGGTTATGGATGTGGCGTGGGAATACCAGCACAACGCGGTTGAGGTGACGGTCGCCGCCGAGGGGGAAAACCGCCCAAAGATTGCCCAGTTCTCCCTGTTGTCCTCGGGAGAGCGCCGTTTTAAGGATACCCTGACAATTATTAAGGCGCTTGATCTGCATAGGGTTATAGTGTTTTGCAATATGAAATCAACCGTCCGCCGGCTGACCGAAAGGCTGAAAAGGGCCGGATGTTCGACAGACTGTCTGCACGGCGATATTCCCCAAGTCCAGCGCAACCGTGTAATGGACGGTTTTCGCGAAGGCAGGTTTGAGGTGCTTGTCGCTACCGACGTGGCGGCCCGTGGTATTGACGTTGACGACGTCGAGGCTGTTTTCAACTATGATTTGCCGGACGAAAACGAGTATTATCTCCACAGAATCGGCAGGACAGGGCGTGCCAAGCGGCGGGGGCTTGCGTTTTCCTTTATTACACCCGATGATCGATACCGCATGAGGGATATTATCAAATACACCTGTTCGGATATTAAGGAGATAGGTCTTAACGAGGACGGGCAGCCGGTTCTTAAATCGGGCGAGAGACTGACCGAGCTTTTGCGAAAGGATTGAGTATGAGGAGAGCGATTACATTTCGTACGTTTTAGCGGTTATCCTCTATTACGAATCGCAAGGGAAAAGCATCTGTCTTTTTAAAGAGAGCGGCATGCTCTCTTTTTTATTGCATAAAAATGGCTGGAAATTTTGAAGAGTCGGTATATTTATACCGTGTTCTGCATATATATGCGCCGAAAAGACGGTATTATGCCCCGATTTTATTAAAATATTCGCAAAACAGCTTGTTTTTATAGGCTTTTGAGGGGTTACAGCTCTGTAACTTTTGGATAGGTGCACAAATATTATACATTATATCTTTCCGGTTTGGATTTTTGCCAATATTGCCATTTTTCTGGCTAATTTATGGTTTGCGCGACACAAACGGCAATTTTTTCTCACCATTTTATTTAATTTTATTGAATTATTCGACCATGTTCCGAGAGGGCAGGACAAATGGAGTCCGATGAGACCGGTCTATAATTAATTCTAAATATACTATAAACTGCCACATTGTTTGTGCAACACTTACAAATACGAGTAGTTTTCAGCGGTTTGACACCGTTGTTTTTTGTGCGTATAATACAGCTGCACTCCGAAAAGCGGGTTTTTTCTCCAGCCAGCCGACATGACATTCCCGCCCCGTTGCGGTTTTGGAATGTCATTAAAAAACGGTTTGTCCGAAGTCCTGCTCTCGAACGGCCGTTTTAAAATTAGGAACCGTCCGGCAGCCCATGCTGCTTGACCTCACCTGTCGGGTTGCCTTTGGTAAACGATACGGGAACGGCGGTTCCGAAAGAAAGGAAGCATTGGATGGATACCGTATATCGAGTTTTTTCGGCAGCTGCGCGTCTGGTTCAAAACCGGCTTGTCGCAGCTTCCGCCCTGGCAGTCGTCAGCGCTGCCATTATCGCCTTGGTTTCGGTTCACTTGACCGCGATCACCATTATCGACGGGGACAAAACCCGGGTGGTTCTCACCCTTGATAAAAACCCCCAGCGGGTGGTGGCAAGCGCCGGCATCGCTTTAAGCGAGGGCGACGAGGTTGTTGCCAAAGACGGTTTCAGGGTTCTTTCGGTCAACCGTGCCGCCGATGTCCAGATTACCGCAGACGGAATTTCAACAATTGTCCGCATGTCGAACGGGACTGTTGCCGACGTCCTTGAAACCGTGGGGATTGAGCTTAATGAGAATGACCGAATCAACGTTGACCTGACACAGGAGATTGACGACGGTCTTGATATCACGATTGACCGCATCTCCTATCAGGAGTTTACCAAGACAGAAATCGAAAAATACAAGTCTATTACCGATTATACAAACACCATTCCCTTCGGCAGAACCCTGATTAAACGCACCGGGGTAAACGGAAGCAAGACCGTAACCTACCGCAGGACCATCGAAAACGGCAAGGTTGTAAAGACCGAGGTGCTTAAAACCGTCGTAAACCAAAAGAGGGTTGACGAAATCAAGCTTGTCGGCATGAAGCCGGGCACGCCCATCTCGCCGGTTCCGTTCGACCTCAAGCTGGATTCCAAGGGACAGCCGGTCAGCTACAAGGCGAAGTACAGCGGCCGGGCGACGGCTTACAGCAGCGACCGCGGGTATGCGGGAACGCGGACCGCGTCGGGTCGCAAGGCCCAGGTCGGGGTTGTCGCCGTCAATCCCAAGATTATCCCTTACGGCTCCGAGCTGTATATCACATCGGCCGACGGGTCTTATGTTTACGGATATGCGATTGCCGGCGACACCGGAAGGGCGCTTATGAACGGGCACTGCGTGGTCGACCTCTTCTATGAGCATTATGAGGAATGTCTGAAATTCGGAGCAAAAAAACTTAATGTATATGTGTTGAAATGAAAGTGAGCACCCCGCGGTTTCGCGGGGTGCTTTTTTACTGTCGGTTTCTTGCGCTGAAATCGG
>JAAYKB010000177.1 GCA_012522615.1 Clostridiales bacterium | reverse complement strand
GGTCAGCGGTTCGATCCCGCTTATCTCCACCAAGTCTAAAGCCTTGAAAACACTATGTTTTCGGGGCTTTTTGTATGGGAAAACCCCCGATTGTGTTGAAGTGGTAAAAGGATAGTAGACACAATAGACCGTGTCTACTATCTTTTTACCACTTCAGCGAAGCCGGTGAGCTCCTATTTTCACTCATATTTGCTTCATTCCATTTTTGCTCAAGAATTTTATTAGCCTTTCAACAGTTTCTATGTTGGCACCTATTTTTCATTCTCTACCACAAGTGTGCAAAAACTGCATTTCCAAAAGGTTACCAGCCGATGATTTCACGTATCAATTTTTCTAAAGCGTCAGTGGCCATCAGATGAGACTCTGCCGATGGATGTCCGGAACCATACGAGATTGCATGCGGCAGTTGCCCAAAAAAACCCCGGCTTATTCCCTGACTGCGGGCGATTTCAACGGCCTGTTCGATATACGGGGCTGTTGTCACAGACATCATCCCTATAACGCAGAGTATGATTGCATCGGGGTTATAAAAACGTATTTTCTTTATAAAATCCACATAAGAATCCGTGAACAGTCTTTAGTCCCGAGATTTACCACCACTAAATCGACGGGATTGGACAAAAAATCCCAGTATTCGCCCTTGTCATACGTGTATTCATAAATATCCGGCATACGTTCGCCGTAAGGGCTTTTATAAACGCCCCAGCCTGAATGGGCAATTACGAAGAATCGGGCATTCAGTTGCCGTGCTGTCAGCGCGGCATAAGAACGCCATCCGTCCTGCTCCTTTGGGCAAAAAGGGCCGTCCTCTGTTTTGCAGTTAATCCCAAACCCCGCTGTGATGGAATCGCCGATGAATTCTATGGTGCGTATTCTACATGCGCAATTGACAAGTGCCGGTTTAATCAGCTCTCCGTTCATTGTTAAACTTTTTACCTTTACAACCGAGTGATGCGTTTCGCTCAGTTTAACTAATTGTACCGAATGCCTGCCCTCGGGCAGCGATTGTGCCAAGGGATAATAATTCCACCCCTCACGGTCTATCGGAAAAACATACATTTCTTCGGGCTTGGTATTCCCATCCAACAGCACACCCAGGTATGGGCGTGACATTTCGCTGTGAGGCTGGTTTGTCCAAATCTCCGCCCAAACACGTCCGTACCTTCAAAATTAAACGTAAAGCCTGAATCTGTCCAGCTAAGGCACCTTATGCCTTCCTGTTCAAAAGTACGTCCTTGAAAAATTACAGTTTCATTATTAACCGGATAATAGTTCTTTCCCATTATACTTTACACCTTACTTTCATTTTTTGAAAACGATTACCTATATACCCACAACCGATTTAATTTAGAAGATTATCAGGCCATCGTCTGTTCCCGACTCATTGTTCTACAATATATAGATATACAGCTCAATCTGCAGCAGCAAGTACGCATATTTATCAGATGTATCATAATATATTGCGATACGCACTGTATCTGTATCCGTCAAGTCTGCACATGGGGAACAGACATTGGGTACAAATTCATTGTTTTTGTAATTTTCCTTTGGTACAAGCATATTGTGTTTGTAATAATACTCTAAAAGACTTGTCGATGTCAAACAGAACTGCGCCAATGCTATCCGTACTTTCGTAAATAAAAATATCTCCGAATCCATATAGACAGCAATCAGATTTATCACACCAATTACATCTTTTTTGTCTTTTGTATGTTAGGTATCATACCCGAACGCCGGAAACCGACGCGGGGGATTCTTTCAATAGCTACTTAACCGTCATTAAATGCAATTGATTGATTGTTCTTGGTCGATTTCGGTGAACAGCCGAAACGCGCCTTGTAGGCCCGGTAAAAGGATGAATAATCACGAAAACCGCATTTGCTAGAAGCCTTCAATGCAGGACTGCCCTGCTGTATTAAGTCTCTGGCTTTCATTAACCGTTTAATTAAAATATATTCCCAAACCGTAGAACCGGTCGATTTTTTAAAAAGCCGATTAATCTGAGATTTGCTTAAATAAAAGCGTTCGCTTAAAGTATCTAATGATATATTATCAAAAAGATGAGTATTTATATAGTCTACAATATCAACAATAACATGGTTGTCGGCATATTGGCCGGCATTGTTTGCTTGTTTATCAAAAGCCAGGTAAATTTCAGAGACGAGAGAATAAAGGTGTGCGATTAAGTGAAATTTGGGTTGATTCGCTTCGAATGCATTACTAATCAGTTTAAAGGTCGAGATATAATGTCCGGTTGAGAACGCGCTTTCACGGAACTGGTTAAGCCTTCCAAGCGGCCTGTCGTTAAACGGTCTTAAAATCTCCGGATAATCTTTGAAAATCGATGGAGAAAAATGAACTACACTTCGTTCATAAGGTTTCGACCCGTCGATTTGGAGTTTATGGGTTTCCCCTTGTCGCATAATCAAAATATCATTTTGCTGCAGTTTATAACTGTTGCCTTCTACATAGTAGCTGCCCTTCCCTTCTATAAAATAAAAAATTTCATACATATAATGAGCGTGCATAGGGAATTTATCCGGATTAGGTTGAGGATCTATTGTATGGTGGCACGATAAATC
>JAAYKB010000176.1 GCA_012522615.1 Clostridiales bacterium | reverse complement strand
GGGACGGGGATCGGGACTTCAATATATTCTCCTTTTGCTTTTCCCGTAACCTGATACGCTTTCATATGTCATCATTCCTTCTAAATTCAAAAATTGCAATTTAACTTATTGACGTGCCTGTATAAGGCATTTTTTTATCGCCTTGTTTTATATTACCAAAGTATAGTTTTCATTGTCAACTCAATGATAAAAAACAATATAAGAGAATTGACACCTTATGGGTATCGACATGTGGCGAATAGTTGGATTTTGCACCCCCCTCACTACCATCTCACTAGGACCCCTCACTAGAACCTCACTACCTAAACGCGAAAAAAACTCAAAAATTTTTAAAAAAATTTTGCACCCCTCACTTGCACCTCACTAGCCGACCTGTGTTAAAATTCAACCGGAGCGAGAGATGAATATGATTTTTCCGGTTTAAAAAATGTTGCAGATACGGTACTTTTCAAAGCGGCAATAATTTGGTATAATGGATAGAACAAATTTTTGACAATTCTACGAAAGGGGGCGGACTTATGAGCGGCAAGACGCATGAAGGGCATCGCGAGCGTGTAAAGCAGAGATTTCTGCGGGACGGCCTGAGGGGATTTGAGCCCCATCAAATACTGGAGATGCTTTTGTTTTTCGGTATACCGCGAAAGGATACCAACGAAATCGCTCATAAGCTTCTCGACACCTTCGGGAGCCTTTCCGGCGTATTAAAGGCGCGGTATGACGATTTGCTTCAGGTAAAGGGCATGACCCCCGGTTCGGCAACCCTTTTGTGTTTTAGCGGTCAGCTGATCAGGGAATACTACGACAGCGAGCTTTCAAAGGATATAATACTTGACAGTACCGAAAAGATGGGGGAGTTTGTGCTCCCGAAATTTTTCGGTGAGCGTAATGAAAAGGTGCTTTTGGTTTGCCTCGATAATAAATGCAAGGTGCTGTATTCGTCGTTTGTATCCGAAGGCAGCATGAATGCAACCGAAATTCATGTGCGGCGTATCCTCGAGCAGGCGATAAGAAACCACGCGACCGCGGTTGTTGTGGCGCACAACCACCCGAGCGGTTTTGCACTTCCGAGTCTGGAGGACCAGAAAAGCACAAAGGCACTGACAAACACCCTGCATATCGCCGGAATACAGCTTATCGACCACCTGATTATTGCAGAGGACGATTATGTTTCAATGAGAAGCACGCCCGCTCTGGCGTCTCTGTTTAAGCCCAGTCCTATTATAAAAACCGAACCTTAACTGTATAAAGGAGGATTCCGATGGAGCGTTTTCACCTGAAATCCGAATACAAACCGACCGGTGACCAGCCCGAAGCCATTGAAGCATTATCCAACGGGATTCTCAAGGGAATGAGAGAACAGACCCTGCTCGGAGTCACGGGTTCGGGTAAAACCTTTACAATGGCGAATATAATTGCCAATGTTAATAAACCTACCCTTGTTCTTGCACATAACAAGACCCTTGCGGCACAGCTTTGCAGCGAGTTCAGGGAGTTTTTTCCGGACAATGCCGTTGAATATTTTGTATCTTATTACGATTACTATCAGCCGGAAGCATATATTCCGTCAACCGATACCTATATCGAAAAGGATTCCGCAATCAATGACGAGATCGATAAGCTTAGGCATTCGGCAACATCGTCGCTTGCGGAGCGCAGGGATGTCGTCATTGTCGCCAGTGTTTCATGCATTTACAGTCTTGGCAGCCCTATCGATTACCGAAGCCAGGTAATATCCCTGCGTCCCGGCATGCAAAAAAAGCGGGATGAGCTGCTGTTAAAGCTGGTTGAAATACAGTATGAGCGAAACGATATTAACTTTATCAGAAACAAGTTCAGGGTGCGCGGCGATGTGGTGGAAATATTCCCCGCATATTCGGGAGAGACTGTTATCAGGGTTGAGTTTTTCGGTGACGAAATTGACAGGATAAGCGAAATAAATCCGCTTACGGGCGAGCTTAAAAGCATTTTAAACCATGTGGCCATATATCCGGCTTCTCATTATATAGTACCGCCCGAAAAGATGGAGGAAGCCATTGCAGTCATCGAAAAAGAGCTGGAGGATAGGGTAGAGTTCTTTAAAAGCGAGGGCAAGCTGCTTGAAGCCCAGCGTATTCTCCAGCGCACGAGGTACGACATTGAGATGCTTCGGGAGATTGGCGTCTGCAAGGGGATTGAAAACTATTCCCGCGTGCTGTCGGGCAGGGAGCCGGGCAGCACTCCCTTCACACTGATGGACCACTTTCCGGATGATTTTCTGCTTTTGGTGGACGAATCGCATGTGACGCTGCCACAGGTTCGCGGCATGTTCGGCGGAGACTACGCCAGAAAAAAGAGCCTTATTGATTACGGATTCCGCCTGCCGAGTGCCTATGATAACCGCCCACTCAATTTTGACGAGTTTTACAGTAAAATCAATCAGGCAATCTTTGTAAGCGCGACACCGGGAGATTTTGAGCGGCAGCACAGCGCGCAGATTGTTGAGCAGGTCATACGCCCGACCGGGCTGATTGACCCTGAAATCTTTGTCAAGCCTGTCGAGGGGCAGATTGACGATCTCATGGGCGAGATACGCGAACGCGCCGAGCGAAACGAGCGTGTACTGGTCACCACCCTGACAAAGAAGATGGCCGAGGATCTGACAACATATCTTGATGACAACGGAATCAGGGTCCGATATATGCATCACGATATAGATACAATCGAACGGATGGAAATCATACGAGACCTCAGGCTCGGCGAGTTCGACGTTTTGGTCGGTATTAACCTTCTCCGCGAAGGGCTTGACCTGCCCGAGGTATCGCTTGTCGCCATCCTTGACGCCGATAAAGAGGGCTTCCTTCGTTCCGAAACCTCGCTGATACAGACGATAGGCCGCGCCGCGCGCAATGTGCAGGGAATGGTTATAATGTATGCGGACAGCGTGACGCCGTCTATGGAACGCGCGATAAACGAGACAAACAGGCGCCGCGCGATACAGAAAAGGTATAACGAGGAGCACGGGATTACTCCCAAAAGCGTCAGCAAGGGCGTTCGAGATATTATCGAGATTTCATCCAGAGCTAAGTCTTTGGATAAGCCGGGCAAAAAGCTCAGCAAAGCCGAGCGCATGAAGCTTATCGAGGAACTGAAACGAGAGATGAAAAACGCGGCAAAGCTGCTGGAATTCGAGCATGCCGCATATCTGCGCGACCGTATAAAACAGCTTCAGGAAGGCAAATAATCCAACTACAGAAAGGCAACCATCATGCAGAGCAACAAACTAGTCATAAAGGGTGCGCGCGAGCACAATCTGAAAAGTATTGATATTGAGATTCCGAGAGATAAGCTTGTCGTGTTTACTGGCCTTTCGGGTTCGGGAAAATCCTCGCTGGCTTTCGATACCATATACGCCGAGGGGCAGCGCCGGTATGTTGAGAGCCTGTCGTCATATGCCCGCCAGTTTCTCGGTCAGATGGATAAGCCCGATGTGGATACAATCGAGGGTCTGTCTCCCGCAATATCGATTGACCAGAAAACCACGTCAAAGAACCCGCGTTCTACTGTCGGGACGGTCACCGAGATATTTGATTATCTCCGCTTGCTTTATGCTCGTATAGGCATACCGCACTGTCCCGTATGCGGGCGAGAGATCAAACAGCAGACCGTAGACCAGATTGTGGATAAAATTATGGAGCTGCCCGGGGGAACACGCATACAGATTCTCGCTCCGGTTGTACGGGGGAGAAAGGGCGAATACCAGAAAGAGTTTGAATCGGCGCGAAAGTCGGGTTATGTGCGCGTCCGTGTTGACGGGATTATATATGACCTGTCCGAGACAATCACGCTGGATAAAAACAGGAAGCATACGATTGAGATAGTGATTGACCGTCATGTGATATCTCGGGACATCCAGGCACGTCTTTCCGATTCGATAGAAACCGCAACCTCTCTTTCCGGAGGACTGCTTACGGTGGATGTTGTGGATGGGGAAGAGATGACCTTTTCACAAAACTACTCCTGCCCCGAACACGGAACAAGTATTGAAGAGCTGACTCCGCGCATGTTTTCGTTTAATAACCCGTACGGAGCCTGCCCAAAATGCACCGGCCTAGGCGTGTTTATGTCAATTGATCCCGATATCGTCATACCAAACAAGAATCTTACCATCCGCGAGGGAGGAATACGTGCCAGCGGCTGGAGCTATCTCGACGGCGGCACGATTGCCCAGATGTATTATGAAGGGCTCGCCAGGCATTACGGATTTTCCCTGGACGTGCCGATTTACAAGCTTCCTTCCGATGTTATAGATGTTATTCTATATGGCAGCAAGGGCGAAAAGATAAAAATGACCCGCAGGAACGAATACGGTTCCGGAACCTATATGGTCGAATTTGAAGGGATTGTGAACAATCTCCAGCGCAGATATAAGGAAACATCAAGCGAGTGGATGCGTGAAGAGCTTGAATCATATATGAGTCAGATTCCCTGTCCCGAATGCGGGGGAAAACGATTAAAACCGGAAAGCCTTGCCGTCACGGTCGGAGGAATCAATATTGCCGAAATGTCGCAGTTTTCCGTACGCGATGCCCTTGATTTTATAAACAACATTAAGCTTACCGAACGCGAGCGCATGATAGGCGGCCGAATCCTCAAGGAAATAACCGAACGTCTCGGATTTCTGCAAAGCGTCGGTCTTGATTATCTGTCGCTATCGCGGTCGGCCGGAACCCTGTCCGGCGGCGAAAGCCAGCGGATTCGTCTGGCGACCCAGATAGGTTCTTATCTTATGGGGGTTTTGTATATACTCGACGAACCCAGTATCGGACTTCATCAGCGTGACAACGCCAGGCTGCTTGCCACCCTGCGGCGTCTTCGAGATATCGGGAATACCCTCATTGTGGTCGAGCATGACGAGGACACCATACGAAACGCCGACTGGGTTGTAGATATCGGTCCCGGGGCAGGCATCCACGGCGGAGAGGTTATTTTCTCCGGTCCGGTTGAAAAGCTTTGCAGTTGTGATAATTCTGTTACGGGACAGTATTTAAGCGGAAAAAAGCGGATTCCCGTACCTGAAAAACGTCGCAGAGGAAACGGTAAGATGCTGACCGTCCGGGGGGCAAGCGAAAACAACCTTAAGAATATTGACGCATCCTTTATGCTTGGCGCATTTAACTGTGTAACCGGTGTTTCGGGTTCGGGCAAATCATCCCTTGTCAACGAGGTGCTATATAAACGGCTGGCTTCCGAGCTGAACGGCGCCCATACCAGAGCCGGCGCTCATCTGGCGATGGAGGGACAGGACGCGCTCGATAAGGTAATCAATATCGACCAATCGCCGATTGGTCGTACGCCGCGCTCCAATCCCGCTACCTATACCGGAGTTTTCAACGATATCCGGGAGCTTTACGCCTCCACAAACGACTCAAAGATGCGCGGCTATTCGGCGGGGCGCTTCTCGTTTAACGTCAAGGGCGGGCGGTGCGAAGCCTGCCAGGGTGACGGAATCATAAAGATTGAAATGCATTTTCTCCCCGATATTTACGTCCCGTGTGAGGTCTGCAAGGGCCAAAGATACAATCGGGAAACACTTGAGGTTCGATAT
This sequence comes from Clostridiales bacterium, assembly GCA_012522615.1. GTDB lineage: Bacteria > Bacillota > Clostridia > Oscillospirales > Acutalibacteraceae > Avimonas. The sequence goes on along the minus strand of JAAYKB010000176.1, from coordinate 21,221 downwards.
AAGGGAAAAAATATATATGACGTGCTTGAAATGACGGTTGAAGAGGCTTTGGAATTCTTCAAGAGCATCCCGAAGATAAAACGAAAGCTTCAGACGCTGGTTGACGTAGGGCTCGGATACATTAAGGTCGGGCAGCCCGCCACCACCCTTTCGGGAGGGGAAGCCCAGCGGGTTAAGCTTGCAACAGAGCTTGCACGCAGGGCGACCGGCCGCACCATCTATATCCTTGACGAGCCGACGACCGGATTGCATACCGCCGATGTGCACCAGCTAATCAACGTGCTGCAAAAGCTGGTTGACGGTGGCAACACCATTATTGTGATTGAGCATAATCTTGATGTTATAAAGACCGCCGATTATATACTGGACCTCGGTCCGGAGGGCGGGGATAAAGGGGGCTATATTATCGCGACGGGAACGCCCGAGCAGATTGCCGAATGCGATAATTCATATACGGGGCAGTATCTCAAGCCGGTTATGGAAAAAAGCAGATAATCCCGATAGCCGCTTATCCTCAATATTTAAGAATTTACAATTCTTTAATATACTTTATCAATGATTACTGTATGATAAAAAGGTAGCGGAACTGACACGGTAAGACAGCAGGATGGTAGAGAAAGCGCGGAAAGGCATGGCCAAAAATTATGTTTGGATATGTGCGAGTGTACAAGCCGGACCTCAGAATGGCAGAATATGAGCACTATCAAGGGATATACTGTTCATTGTGCAAGCAGCTTGGAAAGAGCTACGGACTCCTGTCACGGTTTACCCTAAGCTATGATTTCACCTTTCTTGCGCTGTTTCGCATGGCGCTTGACGAGAAATGTGCGGGCTTCAAAAAGGGACGCTGTCTGTTCAATCCCTTAAAAAAGCGTACCTGTTGCTGCGATAACGATTCGATTCGATTTGCCGCTGACGCCGCTTCAATTCTTGTGTATTATAAAATAAAAGACAATATAGCCGACAATGGGTTCTTTTCATCTATACCCGCCCGCTTTTTGCTTCCTTTTGCAAGCCGAGCCCGAAAAAAGGCTGCAGGTAAGCATAAAGAGCTTGATGAACTTATCGCTGATTGTATGCGGGAGCAGGAAAGGCTGGAGGCGGACAGGACAGAGTCGATTGACGCCGCCGCAGAACCTACGGCCCGAATCCTGTCGGCTTTGGCCCGGGATTGCGCACATGATGAAAAAGAGCGCAGGATTCTCGAACGGTTCGGATATTGTCTTGGTCGGTGGATTTATCTTATAGATGCTGCGGACGATATTGTGGATGACCGCTCCAAAGGAAGCTATAATCCTTTTCTTGTTTCAAGAACAATCGGGGCTGGAGAGCTTCCAGAGCAAGAGATTTTGCAGTCGCTTCAGCCGGTTTTGAATTCCTGTCTCGCCGAATGTATCGCAGCATATAATTTGTTGGATATACGCCGCTTTGACGGAATTTTACGAAATATATTGGAGCAGGGAATGCCGTCTGTTCAGCAGCAGGTGCTTACAAAAAAGGGGAGTAAACATGAGCGTAAACGATCCATATAAGGTGTTGGGGGTTTCACCCGACGCAACGGATGACGAAGTAAAGGCAGCGTACAGGGAGCTCGCGCGAAAATACCATCCCGATAACTACAATAACAATCCCTTGTCCGATCTCGCAGAGGAAAAAATGCAGGAGATAAACGAGGCGTATGACGCTATTGTGCAGATGCGACGGCGGGGCGGTTCACAGAATAGGGCAGAGGGGGGAGCCCGTTCGTCGGGAAGCTCCCGATATTTTGATATACGCAGTATGATAAATTCCGGCAGGGTATTGGATGCCGAGATGCTGCTGGACGGAATTCCCGTATCATCGCGTGACGCCGAATGGCATTTTCTCAAGGGCAGCGTTTTATATAAAAAAGGGTGGCTTGAGGACGCCTACAACCATTTTCAGACCGCGGCGCGTATGGATCCGATGAATATGGAATACAGAACCGCACTCAATCAAATTAATATGCAAAGGCAGACGGGCGGATACAGAACGACCGGTGGGGGAGTCAACCCCGGAGGATGCACAGGCTGCGACATGTGTACCGGTTTGATATGCGCCGACTGCTGCTGTGAGTGCATGGGCGGAGATTTGATAAGATGCTGTTGATTTAAAAATCGTCGGGAGGAGTTTGATTTGAAACCAACCGGCAAGGTTGCGCTTGGCGGTGTGCTGGCTGCGCTTTCGCTTACATTTATGCTTCTGACATTTTTCCCTTTCGCCACATATGCCCTTCCCGCAATTGCGGGAGCCGTTTTAATACCGTTTGTCGTTGAGGTGAATGCTAAAAGCGCATGGCTGGTTTATGCGGCTGTCGCGATTCTTTCTTTGTTTATCTCGCCGGATATCGAAGCAAAAACCCTTTTTATCAGTCTGTTCGGATATTATCCAATACTCAAGTCCCTGCTTGAACGCATCCGCAGTCGCCGGCTTGAATGGGTGCTGAAGCTGGCTGTATTCAATATCGCGGTTGTCGTTTCCTATTTGTTGTTATTGTTTGTAATAGGTATTGACGCCGATTCTTTCGGTATTGTGGGGAAATATGCCGTATATGCCATGCTGGCTGTCGGAAATATCGTTTTTGTTCTATATGATATAACATTAACCAGCTTAATAGCGCTGTATATGAGAACCCTGCATCCGCGCGTTTTTAAAATGTTCAATTTAAAAAGATAAAACCATCCGTTAAGATTTAAAATCTAAATGGATGGTTTTCTTTTATGTAGCTATTGCTCATCATCGGCGGATACCTTAAGCCTTATAAATCGATTTTCTCCGCTGTTCTTTTCAAATGTAAGCTGTCCGCCGCAGATGGGGCAGTTGGCCTTGGGCTTTTTTGCAGCTAGGCTGATAGACATTTCAATCCCTTTCTGGCTTGCAATACACGCCCTTTGATGTCCCGAAACGACTTCGGCATGCCCGCATTCACAGGGCGTGACCGATATAGGCTTCATCTTTTCCCGGCCGCGCATTGCACTGTACAAACGGGGACAGAAAAGAAGTTCGTTTGCCGCCGTTTTTGAAGATGCGGATACGTAATAGTCGGTAACCACATTCAAAGAACACTTTCCGGTTTTCATATAATAACAGGTTGACGGGCTTAGGGTAACAACCGCTTCGATTTTACTTTTTATACGACTCATTTTGAATCTTCATTTCCTTTTTTCTATACTGACTTAAATCGGGATTACCCTTATTGGAATTCTGCGGTTAATACATTCGATTATGGCTTGCTTTGTTCCATGCGAAATTCCGTCCCAGAATGCAATAACCTCGTCGGCATATTCGATTATCTCAATATTGCGCCTTAGGGGGGCAATTCGCCCGTATCGGGCATAGTCGGGCAGAAAGCGTCGGATAGGCAACGACAACAACTTTGCCAGTTCTTCGGCCGCCTTGTCAACCCCACGTGCGCCGCCGCTGACAATTTCGGTCACATTATCGGGGATATAACGCAGAATCGTAACGCATATATCAGCATGAGCCCGCCTGGTGCCAATAATTGCCAGTTTCATAATCTGCTCCTTAGTAAACCCGATGCTGTTCAATATATCTGAGCAGCTCTTTATAAGCATCCGGATTGAAATGCAGTCCGTCACCCGAATCAAATTCGGGGGCTAAACTGTTATATTCATCTTTCAGAGCAGGGGTCGTGTCAAGATATTTACAGCCTTTTTCCTTGGCAAGCTGCTCCAACAAAACATTATACGAGTCAATGTTATCATTAGTCAAATAGGGCTTACCGGATATAATATGATAGTTATAGGAAACCGGCAGCATGGACTGAATAATGATAAGACTGTTGGGGGAGGCGGCCTTTAAATCGTCAATTAATTCCGAATAGTATTTTATAAATGTAGCCTGGTCCGAGTACATTTGATTTATACCGTACGAAATAATAATGCGTTTAGGCATTGTTATAGCAACGGCTTGCGCAGCCGTAAGAAGACTGCCGGTTCCTAAATCGACAAATCTTGAATAAAGGGCCGCCTGCTGGTTCTGACCATTCAATGCATAGACGTTTTCCTGTTTCAGATAGCTGTAGTTGACGAAACCTACCGTCCGTGAATCTCCTATAAAAATGGTGTTCTCGATATATTCCAAAAACGATTCGGAAAATGAGGGATTATCGTCATCGGGATTGTTGCCGATGTTTTGAGGTATCCACCTGAAGGTGGGGTTGTCGCCGAAAAACTCGGTTACAAGGTCAATGTTCATTGCAAAAAGCGTCGTGAAAATAGCCAGACTCACAATAAATGAGGTGGCAAAAGCAGTCTTTATCGGACTTCTTTTTTTAACCAACGACTTTTTCAATACCAACACGACCTTTTGTTATTTATCCCAACCGCAGTAGTTGAAACCGAATATCTATATAGTATTACCGAGCCATTATAGCATATTAGTTATTTTACTTCAATATTTCAAAAGATTTCAAAAGGGGATATCTGGTTTTTAATAGATAATACTATACAAAATTAATATTTTGTATAGTACAGGGGAGCAATAAAGCGAAAATGACACTGATAAGAGCTATTTCCCTTGTTATAATTGAACAGCAGCGGTTATGGTCTTATACCGCCGCTGCTTTCAACATTGCTTTAAAAACTATATAATATATAGTTATATATCATTACGTACAATATCTTCGTAGTCTTCCGCCTTGACGACAATTCGCGATTCACCGTCTTTGACCATTACAACGGCCGGACGCGGCAGTCTGTTGTAATTCGACGACATCGAGTAATTATACGCCCCTGTTGCAAGCACGGCCATAATATCACCGTGCTGACAGGATTGCAGCATTGTATTTTCCTGAATCAAATCGCCGCTTTCACAACAGCGTCCCGCTATTGTAAATTTGCAGTCGGGCGGCTGGTCGGCTTTATTGGCAATCAAAGCCGTGTAGGACGATTTATACAGAGCATATCGCGGATTATCGGTCATCCCGCCGTCTATACTCACATAGGAACGAATCCCGGGAATATCCTTTACTGCTCCAACTGTATAAAGAGTAATTCCGGCAGGCGCTACAACCGATCTGCCGGGCTCAATCACAATAAACGGTACCGGAAGATTGAGTTTTGCCGCGCGCGCTTTGACAGCGCCTGAAACGGCCCGCATGTACTCGCTGTAAGCCTTCGGACAGTCATTTTCGGCATAACGGATACCAAAACCGCCCCCAAGATTCAGCTCGGTTAAAACCGTTCCGGTAACATCCCGTATCTGAGCCATAAAATCAAGCATGGTCTCGGCTGCAAATACAAAAGGATCTTCCTCGAATATCTGCGAACCTATATGACAATGCAACCCTTTGAGCTCAACGCCGTCCAGTTTAATCGCCGTTTTTACCGCCTTGAGCGCGTCTCCGTTTTCAAGGGTAAATCCGAATTTTGAATCGATCTGTCCGGTTTTGACAAAATCATGAGTATGGGCGTCAATTCCGGGTGTAATCCTTAAATATATGTTGGTCTTCTTGCCTATCGATATGGAAATATCTGACAATCTATAAAGCTCAGGAAGGTTATCAACGACAATACGGCCTACGCCGTAGTTAAGCGCCATACGAAGCTCTGCCTCTGTTTTGTTATTTCCGTGGAAATAAATACGCTCTGCAGGAAATCCGACCTGCATCGCGGTATAAAGCTCGCCGCCCGAAACCACATCGATTCCGCAGTTTTCCTGCATAACAATACGATAAATTTCCTTGAAACTGCACGCCTTGCTTGCATAAGCAACCATGCCGCCGTTCTCGTAGTTTTCATCGATTGATTTTTTGTATTCGGCCAGGGCTTTTCTGATTACGGTTTCATCCATAACATAAAGCGGAGTACCGTAACGATGCGCGAGTCCTACCGCGTCGCATCCTCCGACTGTCAGGTGTCCCTGCTCGTTAATTCCTAATGATTCTGAAGATTCTAAATAAAACAACCTAACCACCCTTAATTTTAATTGTCTTGTGTTACCGAATCGAGTATTTCACGGAGCTCCCCCACTCCCTCGCCGCTCTCAGATGAAAAGGGCAATAGCTTTACATTTATAAAATCGGAAAGCTCCTGCTTAAAGCTTTGCAAGCGATGCTCGCGGGCAGTTTTTTTGAGTTTGTCCGCTTTTGTAAGCACGAGTATAAAAGGGATTTCCTGTTGTGTCAGATAATCCAGCATATGAAAATCGTCTTCGGACGGCGTATGCCGCATATCGAGCAGCTGAACAACCAATCTGAGGTCGCGATCATCCTCAAAATATCCCTCTATAAGCTCGGCCCAGCGCCGTTTTTCGGTATCGGAAATACGCGCGTATCCGTAACCCGGAAGATCAACCAAACGCATGGTATCAAGCTTATAAAAGTTTACTGTCGCAGTTTTCCCGGGAGTTGAACTTACCCTCGCAAGCGATTTCCTGTTCAGAAGCCTGTTGATAAGAGAGGATTTTCCGACATTTGAACGGCCGGAAAAAACAATTTCGGGCATTGTTGAAGGAGGGAGTTGATTCGGCAGCGCTGCCGACATTTCAAAAACGGCCGATTCGATTTTCATTGTCCCCTCTCCCCTCTTCAAATTATTAAATTATTGCGGAACGGTCGGCTGCAGGTTGTCCTCGGCGATTTTCGATATAAACAGCTTGTCCGTTTTGTTGTCACTCATTCTATTGAGTTGCGAAACCAGAGCGTTACTGATAACTGTGTCAAGATGCTCGACCGTGATAAACTTAACATGCTCGCGCACAGCATCGTCTATCTCGGCAAGGTCGGATTCGTTTCCGGCGGGAATAATTACTGTTTTGATTTGATGCCGGTACGCCGCCATGGTCTTTTCGCGCAGCCCGCCTATAGGCAGTACCCGTCCGCGCAAGGTGATTTCACCTGTCATTGCAATATTGCCGTGCACCGGTATCCCTGTCAATGCCGATATTATAGCAGTCGCAATCGTTACGCCTGCGGATGGTCCGTCCTTCGGCACCGCTCCCTCCGGAACATGGATATGGATATCCTTTGTCTTATAAAAATCATGCTCTATCATAAATTCGTTTGTACGGCTTCGCACATAGCTTATTGCGGTGCGGGCGGATTCTTTCATAATGTCGCCCAATGAACCTGTCAACTCAATCTTTCCCGTACCGTCAAGCACTGCAACCTCAACCGGCATCATTTCACCGCCCACCGAGGTCCATGCCAGTCCGTTGACGATACCGATTCCGTCGCAATTATTATTGACATCATCCTTATACTTGCGCGGGCCGAGAAATTCGGCTATGTTCTGCGGAGTAACCTTTACCGATTTTGTACTTCCGTCAACAATCATGCGGGCGGATTTCCTGCAAATCTTGATAATACAGCGTTCAAGTGACCGGACTCCTGATTCTCTGGTATAACCGTCAATAATTTCATAGATGGCTTCGTCAGTGATTTTAAGCTTACGCTGTGTCTGACCGTGCCGTTTCAACTGTTTTTTATACAGATAATCCTTGGCAATGTGAAATTTGTCTTCTGCGGTATAACTCGGAAGTTCAATAACCTCCATACGGTCAAGCAAGGGTCTGGGGATGTTGCCGACGTCATTTGCCGTTGTAATAAACAATACGCCCGACAAATCGAACGGTATTTCGATATAATGATCGCGAAAAGCAAAGTTCTGTTCCGTGTCAAGAACCTCAAGCATTGCCGAAGATGGATCTCCGCGGAAATCTTTGCCCATCTTATCGACTTCATCCAGCAAAATGACCGGATTGGACGAACCCGCCAGGTTTACGGCATTGATAATTCTGCCCGGCATTGCGCCTATGTATGTACGTCTGTGTCCGCGAATATCCGCCTCGTCTCTGACTCCGCCGAGTGAAACCCGCACATACTTGCGTCCCATTGCGGCGGCGATGGACTTTGCCACAGATGTCTTTCCGACACCGGGAGGTCCGGCGAGACAGATAACCTGTCCTTTTATGTCGGGAGCCAGCTTTCTGACCGCAAGGGTTTCAAGAATGCGTTCCTTTACCTTTTTAAGACCGTAATGATCCCGTTCGAGTATCTTATGCGCTGCATTTAAGTCCAGGTTGTCTTTGGTTTTCTTGTTCCACGGAAGCGAAAGACAGGTATCCAGATATCCGCGCACAACCGTTGCCTCATGTGAACCGGTCGGCATACGCGAGAGCTTATCACATTCGTCAAACAGCTTTTTCCGTGCTTCTTCCTGCAGACCTAGCTTTTCTATTCTTGCCCTGTATTTATGCGCCTCATCCTGCGGGTCGTCTGAATTACCAAGCTCCTGATTGATAACCTTGAGTTGTTCCCGCAGATAATATTCCTTTTGATTCTGGTCGATTTGTTCGTGAACGCGCTCATGTATGCCCTGTTCCAAGGACAGGATGGAAATCTCGCGTTCAAGTATTACCATCAGCTTCTCGATTCGCTTTTCGGGGTCTAGGGTTTCCAGAAGCTGCTGTTTTTCCTCGGGTAGAAGCAGAATGTTTGAAGCTATGTAGTCGGAAATCTTAGAAATATCGTCAGCCGCGGAAACACCGAGCATTACATCAGGAGATATTTTAGGAGCAAGAGCCGCATAATCTTCAAATATTGATTTGCACTTACGGAGCAAGGCTTGCACCTTTACACTCATTGGAACGCGCCTTACGACACACTCCCGCACATTTGCGACATAATACGGGTCAAACTCGATTATTTCCTGCAGCTTTGCGCGATACATACCCTCGACCAGCACGCGAACATTATCTCCGGGAAGTCTTAATACCTGACGTATTTTTGCAACCACCCCGACCGAATACAGTCCTTCTGCGTCCGGGTCGTCATCCCTGATGTCGCGCTGGGTTACAAGAAATATGGTCTGATCGGTGGACATTGCCTCGTTCAAGGCAAGTAATGACTTTTTTCGTCCTATATCAAAATGAAGAACCATTTCAGGAAAGATTACAAGACCCCGCAGTGCCAGCAGCGGCAGGGTAGCGACACGCGCAATCCGTCTCTTGATTTCCATTTTCATTCAATTCCTTTCTGTTGCCGACGGGTTAAAAAGGGTCAAACGTCAAATGCATCTGCCGCTTTGCAGCCCTTGCATTTATCATCTGACCCATTGCGCCATTTAGTATTTCATATAATATAAGATTTACGCAGTGACCTGTCTTCTTGTGCTACGGCCCTTTGAGGGGAGCTTAGGCTTGCACGGTTTTCTGTCTGGGTTGCGAATAAGCTCGGGTGAGCCCTTACCCTCCACATAATCAGCGTTTATGATAACCCGTTCAATCTTGCAGTCCGAAGGAACCTCATACATGAGATTGGTAAGCAAGCCTTCCATAACGGAACGCAAGCCTCTGGCGCCGGTATTCAGCTTAACCGTCTTTTTGGCGACGGCCGACAAGGCTTCGGGGGTAAACTCAAGGGCAACATTATCCAGGGTAAACAACTGCATATATTGTTTTAAAATCGCGTTTTTCGGCTCGGTGAGTATTCTTACCAGCGTGGCCTCGTCTAACGTGTTAAGGGCTGTTATTACCGGCATACGACCGACCAATTCGGGGATAAGACCGAATTTAATCAGATCATGCGGAATGAGCTTTTTGAGAAGCTTGCTTCTCTCTATATCTTTTTTGGAGCGGACCTCGCTTCCGAAGCCGAGCGAACCCGAGGCAACCCTGCGCTCGATTATACCTTCAATACCGTCAAAGGCGCCGCCGCATATAAACAGAATATTTGTCGTATCAATCTGTATAAACTCCTGCTGAGGATGTTTGCGTCCGCCCGACGGGGGAACATTGGAAACCGTCCCCTCAATAATCTTCAGCAAGGCCTGCTGCACACCCTCTCCGCTGACATCGCGGGTAATCGAGGGGTTTTCGCTGCGGCGCGCAATCTTATCAATCTCATCAATGTAAATAATCCCGCGCTCGGCCTTTTCAATATCATAATCAGCGGCCTGAATCAATCTCAGCAGAATATTTTCGACATCCTCGCCGACATAACCGGCTTCGGTCAATGTCGTGGCATCGGTAATTGCGAACGGGACATCAAGAATACGAGCAAGCGTCTGCGCCAAAGCGGTTTTGCCGACTCCGGTCGGACCTATCAGCAAAACATTGCTTTTGCCGATTTCAATATCGGAGGTATAGCCGAAATAGATGCGCTTATAGTGGTTATAAACAGCAACCGAAAGCGCGATTTTGGCGTCATCCTGTCCGATTACATATTCGTCAAGACCGGCTTTGATTTCCATCGGAGGGGGCAGCACTGACGGCACTCCGCTTGAAACCGGGCGTCTTTTTGTGATAATTCCGCCATCTTCCAGGATGGATTGGCATAGCTCGACACATTCGTTGCAGATGTAAACTCCCTGCCCCGCAATCAGACGCTGTACCTCATTCTGATTTTTACCGCAGAATGAACAGCATATTATTCTGTTATCCTCATTTTTTGGCATTATCCGATCTCCTTACTAGAATGTCGAATGTTGTACACATCAAAAAAGTCATAACTGAATTTATGCTCGTTTTGTAATTATATTATCGATAATTCCGTAATTTTTCGCCTCTTCGGCCGTCATAAAGAAATCGCGGTCGGTATCGCGTTCGATTGTTTCGATTGATTGTCCGGTCAATTCGGACAAAATCCTGTTCATGCGGCCGCGTATATATAAAATGTGTTCTGCCTGAATCTTAATATCGCTTGCCTGACCGCGGGAGCCGCCTGAAGGCTGGTGAATCATGATCTCACTGTTGGGAAGCGCCTTGCGCTTACCCTTTGCTCCCGCCGCAAGCAGAAACGCTCCCATACTGGCCGCCATTCCGATACAAATAGTCGATACGTCACATTTGATAAACTGCATGGTGTCATATATCGCCATACCTGCCGAAATAGAACCGCCGGGGCTGTTTATATAAAGGTCGATATCCTTGTCTGGGTCCTGCCCCTCGAGATAGATGAGCTGGGCAACAACAAGAGAGGCTGTGTTATCGTTGACTTCGTCAGATAACAGTATAATGCGGTCGTTCAGCAGCCGGGAAAATATATCGTAGCTGCGCTCACCCCGCCCTGTTTGTTCTACAACATACGGAACCAAACTGCTCATACAACATCACTCAACCTTTCATGTAAACTTATATGGTAAAGCCTTTTTAGTATTGCCAAATTTCGTCAGACTCAAGCAAGCTTAAGCCGATACTTTTGCATTCTCCTTTACAAGCTCCTTCGCTTTTCCCACTGCAATATCCTTGACCAGTTCAGATTTCGGGATAAACGCCTTGATTTTATCAACCTCAAGCTTGTACTGCTCCGCAAACTTGGCATATTCAGCCTCAACCTCTTCGTCCGACGGAGTGATACCCTCTAAATCAACGATTTTTTCAAGTGCGAGACGAACCTTAACCTGTTTCTCGGCCTGTTCACGGAAGCCTTTTCTAAAGGACTCGTTATCCATACCGGTGTATTGCATATAGGATTCGATATTAAGCCCCTGCGACTGGAGTCTTTGCTCAAATTCTCTTACGCTTTCGTTTACGCGGTTTTCAAACATTGCCTCGGGTATTTCCGCTTTCAGCCCGTCGATAAGCTGTTCAATCAACTGCGACTCAAAGTCGTCGTCGGCAGCGTGCTCCCTTTGGTGTTCAAGCTTTGCTTTTAGGTCGGTCTTGAGTTCATCAAGTGTATCAAACTCGCTTACATCCTTGGCAAATTCATCGTTCAACTCCGGAAACTCGCGGGTTTTGATTTCGTGAAGCTTGCATTTGAATACTGCCGGCTTGCCCGCAAGCTCTTTTGCATGGTAATCCTCCGGAAATGATACCTCAACGTCGAATTCCTCATCCGTGGACCTTCCGATTAATTGATCCTCAAAACCGGGGATGAACTGGTTGGAGCCTATTTTCAGCGAATAGTTTTCAGCCTTACCGCCCTCGAACGGCATACCGTCAATAAATCCTTCAAAGTCAAATATTACAATATCCTCGCTTTGGGCTGCGCGTCCCTCAACATTAACAAGCCGGGAATTGCGCTCAAGAAGCTTTTTGATTTCTGCGTCTACATCTTCGTCGGTCACCGGCTCAATCTTTTTTTCAGCCTTCAAGCCCTTATACTTACCGATTTCAACCTCAGGCTTTACGGTGATAACGGCTTTAAAAACAAAGCCTTCCTTGCCGACCGATACGACGTCAAGATCCATTTTATCTTCGACATATTCATACCCGGACTGCTCAATAGCTTCATTCAGAGCCGTCGGGTACAAATCGTTAATCGCATCATCATAAAACACTCCGGAACCGTACATCTTTTCGACCAAATGACGGGGAGCTTTGCCTTTACGGAAACCGGGGACAGACATCTTATTGATGTTCTTTCTGTATGCCCTGTCGACGGCAGCCTCAAAAGTTTGGGCGTCTACTTCAACCTCCAGCTCCACACGGTTTGTATCAACCTTGGACGTACTTTTTAAACCCATGTTAAAATTCCTCCTGTAAATACGCGAATAAAACAATGCTATTTATTATATCATAGAGAGTCGTTTTGTGCTATCCCTTTTTCAAAAATAAATTCAAAAGTAATTTTAAAATTAAAATAAATTCAAAATCATCTGACCAGTACCGGAGTAAAATCGACGGCGTCGCAAGATATAAGCCGCATGGTTGTCTCTTCTATCGTAAAGGGTGCAATTTTTTGTGCCGACGGGCCGTGAATATGCCCGAAATAGCAAAGACGGATCTTATATTGCAATAGCACAGACAATATCTCGACACACCGGGCTTCGCCGAGAACAGGCGGATAGTGGAGAAATACCACGGGCTCTTTGCCTGTTTTGAGTGCTTCGTTGATTGAGGTGTCGAGTCTGCCGACCTCGCGCAAAACGATCTTTTTGTCCGCATCCTCTTCGGCGTCAAAAAACCAGCCACGCGTCCCGCAGACAGCAAATTCGCCCACGGCTTCTGCGCTGTTGTGAACGATTCTAATCGAATCAAATCCGTTATCGTGAAAAAACTCTTCCATTTTTCGTCTTGTCGTCCACCAATAATCGTGATTGCCCTTAATGATAAGTTTTTGGCCCGGCAATGAATTTATAAACGAAAAATCCGGTTTTGCCTGTTCAAGATTCATTGCCCATGATATATCTCCGGCAATTACTATCGTGTCGTCATCGTTTATAAGCTGCCGCCAGTTGGATTCCAATCTATCAAGGTAATTATCCCATCCGCGGAAGATGTCCATCGGCTTATTTGTACCGAATGACAGATGCAAATCTGCAATGGCAAATAAAGACATTACTGCACTCCTTAAACTTACACTTACAAGGATATGTATTAATTATTCTATTCGGAAATACTATTGTTGGCTTTATCAGCCGGAAAGGATGCGATACTATGAATCTTTTTAAAGATGATAGAGAAATGCCTACGCCAACGGTGTACTGTGATGTGAAAAACTGTGTATATCACAAGGGCGAAGACATCTGCACGGCCGGCAAAATCAAGGTCGGTCCTACCCATGCGATAAGCAGTCTGGATACCGTTTGCGACACCTTTAAACCGGAAGCCAAGTCTTAACCTTAGCCGATATGGAGCATATCGTATACAACCTGCTCCATGTCGGCAGGGTTACATATTTTCTCGAATCGTTTCGGTTTTCCTTTGATGGCCGCAAGCGGGGCGGGTATTTCGCAGGACGTCAGCGCCTGTAGCCTGTCCATCTTCTTGAATTCATCTTCGGATGAAGTATCGCCGCCCAGAGCTTCGAGGACATTTGCGGAAAACTTATATGGATTGGCCGTTGAGGCGATAACCGCAGGTATCTGATCGCCGGTTTCTTTGAGGTATTCCTGATATACGTTTACCGCAACGGCCGTATGGGTATCACAGAGATAACCGTAGCTGTTGAAAACATCCCTGATTGTTTGGGCTGTCATGGAATCGTCGCACCATCCTGCCGAAAAGAGCGATTGGATGCTTTCGGCCATGGTGTCGGATACCTTGTATCTGCCTTTGTCCTTCAAATCCAGCATAAGTCTGTTGATTTCGGAATGGTCGCACCCCGATATATCATACAGAAGTCTTTCAAGATTTGAAGATATAAGGATGTCCATTGACGGGGACGATGTTGTATAAAACTGCCGTTTCCTGTCGTATATTCCGGTTTGAATAAAGTCGGTAAGCACCCGGTTGCGGTTCGACGCGCAGATAAGCCTGGCTATCGGCAGCCCCATTTTCCTGGAATAATAAGCCGCAAGGATGTTGCCGAAATTTCCGGTCGGAACAACCACATTGATTTTATCGCCTATATTAATCTTTTGATTAGCAACCAAATCGCAGTATGAGGATATATAATAAACAATCTGCGGGAGAAGACGCCCCCAGTTTATCGAGTTCGCGCTGGAAAACATCATATTGTTTGCGGCCAGCCGTTTGGCTATTGCGGGATCGGTAAAAATTGATTTTACACCCGTCTGGGCGTCGTCAAAATTCCCGCGGATCCCGCAGACAGCAACATTTCTGCCCTCTTGGGTTATCATCTGGAGCTTTTGCATCGGGCTGACGCCGTCCTCGGGATAAAAGACAAGTATTCTGGTGTCGTCCGCATCACGGAAGCCCTCCAGCGCAGCCTTTCCGGTATCTCCGGAGGTCGCAACAAGTATAATGATTTCCTTGCCGCCGGCCGTTCTCTTTGCGGAAACGCGCATAAGGTGAGGCAATATCTGGAGAGCCATATCCTTGAATGCACAGGTCGGTCCATGCCAAAGCTCAAGCATATAAACCCCGTCATACAGCTCATGCAGCGGAGCTATTGAAGGCGAGCGAAACCTCTCTTCATTGTATGCAAGCCCTGTACATTCCTCAATCTCTTGATTTGTAAAATCATCAAGAAATTTTGACATAACCAAGGCGGCACGCTTTGCATAACCCATAGCGGTCATGGCAGACAGTTCACTGCCTGTGATTTCCGGAAAACACTCCGGAACAAACAACCCTCCGTCTTTTGAGATACCCTGTGTGATTGCATGAGAGGCCGTTACATTGGCACTGCCATCCCGCGAGCTTTTATACTGCATAATCAAATTCTCCCCTACCCGCGCCATGCTTTATATCAGCGCGGATAATAACTTAAAAAATCGCTTGACATACCGATTTTCTCGCCGCGGCTTACCCGCAATCCGTATGTCAGTTATATACTAAACCATAGACCTCTCGCTTGTCAAAGCAGAGTGAAAAAAATCGTAGCAATTACCGAAAAATAATCGGTCAATAAGTGTTTCCTCGTAGTTTTTGCGCCGAAAATATTCATATATTTTCTCCATCACCTGAATCCCGCCCCACTCCGGAGGAATATCGGTTCCGTCGAAGTCGCATCCAAACGCCACGGTTTTTTCTCCCCCAAGCGTTAAATAATGCTCAAAATGACGCTCAAGACATTCGAAGGTCTGCTCCCCGAGATGCTCTTTGCACAGATTCAAGCCGACCAGCCCTCCCCTGTCTCGGATTGCACAAAATTGTTGGTCGGTGAGATTGCGCGGGTGGCTGCATATGTTTTCGGAAACCGAATGGCTTGCTATTATCCTGCCGTTTGTGTATTTCATAACATCCCAAAAGCCCGCCTGATTAAGATGCGAGACATCGGGAATTATATTCAGCCTTTCCATTTCTTTGACCGCATTTATTCCGAACTCGGTAAGCCCGTCTTCGCAGCCGGACAGACAGCCGTGACCCAATTCATTGGAGCCGTTCCATGTCAATGTTATTATCTTTACACCTAACTCCGCCATCAGATTGAGGGTATCGAGTCTTCCGGCTAAAGCCGAACCGCCTTCAACCGCCAGAATTGCCGCACATAGGCGGTTATCAAGTGCATGCTCCAAATCGCTTTGGTCATATACAATCTTAAATAAGCGGTTATCGACAGCCTTATTATGCGCCGTCTCCAGCATTAATCTACACTGTTCCCGCGCCGCTTCGCCGCGAATCGTATCCGGCATCCAGACCGCAAATACCTGCGCCCATTTTTCAAAACGCAGACCGCGGGTCAAATCAATCTGAAGATTGTTTTCTAAAAGCCGGTGTCCCCCATTTTCACATTCATAAAGGGTGTCACAGTGCATATCAAAAAGCCGCATGCAAATCCCCCGCATCAAATGCCCCTTGAATATGGTCCAGCTCAACAACCTCCATGGGGCGCCTATTTCGTGTAATGATTTCAATGACATCAAACCGCGGCTGGAGCTCAATACGGTTGTTCTTTATAAACAACATCGCGGTTTTAATAATACGGTTCTGCTTATCTTTTGTAACCGCTTCTCTCGGCTCATATATTGAGTCTTCGCTGCGCGTTTTGACCTCTATGAAAGCAATATACGGTTCTTTTGCCGCGATTATGTCAATTTCTCCGAATCTGCATCCGTAATTTGCCGCCCATATTTCATACCCTTTTTCCCTGAGGAATCGGGCAGCAAGCACTTCGCCCGCAGTACCCTTTGATAGCTTAGCCATATTCAATCACCTTATGGAAGATTCAAATTATTTTGGTGAGAAAACTGCGTCGGTGTATCGGAGAGCAGCCATACTCGCGCAGAAGACTTATATGCAGCGCCGTTCCGTATCCTTTATGCTTTGAAAACTGATAACACGGATATTCCTTATCCATCTCACGCATAAGGCGATCCCGGCTGACCTTGGCAAGAATGGACGCCGCCCCTATGCACGCCGACAAGGTATCGCCCTTTATAATCAATTGCGACGGAACATCAAGATTTTCAGGCTCCCGGTTCCCATCGATCAGCGCCAACTCGGGCTTTATTTTTAATCCGTCAACAGCCCGCTTCATTGCCAGCATGGTTGCGTTGAGTATATTTATCTCGTCAATCTCCTCAACCGAAGCGCTTGCAACCGAGTATGCTACCGCTTTTTCTGTAATAATTTCAAATAAGGCTTCCCTTTTTTGTTCGCTCAGCTTTTTTGAATCGTTTAGGCCATGGATTTCATCCGACGGGTTTAATATTACCGCAGCCGCGAAAACCGGTCCCGCAAGAGGCCCTCTTCCGGCTTCATCGACTCCGCAAATATATTTATACCCCTCCCGGTAAATCAATCTGTCATACTCATAGTTTGTCATTGTATACACATCCTTATTATGAGTAAACCCATTATATTAAGGCTTTTCGAGGGTGATTCTGCCAATCCTTCCCCCGCGGAATTCGTCAAACAGCATTATGGAAGCGCGTTCCGTATCGACCTCGCCTCCCGAAATCAGCATACCGCGTAGTTTGCCGATTAGCTGCAAAAGCTCCCAGCTGTCATCAGGTAATTGCTCCGGCAGCTTATATCGGGATTTTAAAAGCTCGGAATAATCGTTTTTCAATAAGGTCAAAAGCTCATACGCGAGTTCCTCAATATTCAGAATCTCATCCCTGATGGCGCCGGTAAAAGCCAAATACCGGGCAACCCTCTGGTCATCGAATTTCGGCCAGAGAACACCCGGCGTATCCAGCATTTGCGACCCGTCAGCAGTAACGAACCATTGATTTGCGCGAGTTACTCCCGGACGATCCTCAACCCTTGCCTTGCTTCCGTGCGACATTCTGTTTATAAAAGATGATTTTCCCGAATTGGGTATTCCGGCTACCATCATTCTTACCGGACGACTTACCATGCCCTTTTGCTTCCACTGGGCAATACGGTCCGCGAGAACCTTTTTGACCAGAGGCAAAAATCCGCTCAAGCCCCGTCCGGATTTACAGTCTACAGCAAGCGCAGATATATTTTGCTCCCGAAAATATCGAATCCATTCAGACGTTGCGGCTTCATCGGCAATATCCGATTTATTCAGCAAGATAACGGATGGTTTTCCTGCCGTAAGTTTTCTAAGGTCGGGATTGCGGCTGCTTATCGGTATCCGCGCGTCAATAATTTCAACAATAATGTCGACAAGAGCAAGACATTCTTTAATTTTTCGTTTTGTTTTGGCCATGTGCCCGGGATACCATTGAATAACGGTACCCGAATCAAACCGATTATTATCCATTTTTCTTTCCTCTCGTCAAAAAAGAAAAGTATACTATTTTAAAAGTCCGATACGTTCTAAAGGATAAAATCTGAAAATGGCTCTTCCGACAACATCCTTTACATTCACAAACCCGACCTCGGCAGAACGGCTGTCTTTTGAAACCGAACGATTATCTCCCATCACAACAAGATACCCTTCCGGAACGGTCTTTACACCCGTTCCGAAATCACGTGTTAAAGTTTTTCCCTGAATGTATTTTTCCTCGAGCACAACACCGTTCAAGACTACCTCTCCGGTTTCGGGTAATATTTCTATTTTATCCCCGCCCACAGCTATAACCCGTTTTACCAGCGGTTCCTGCGTATATCGGTCGATTACTACAATGTCGCCGTGCTTAGGCTTATACATGAATGTCAACAGAATCAATTTCTCTTTATCGTTCAGGGTAGGCACCATGGAAGGGCCATCTACCGCGACTATACGAAAAACGAATATAAAGGCAAGTACTACGCAGACAAGAGAGTAGAGTGCAGCTTCAATCCACTCATATATCGAAGATATAATACGGTTTATACCCGATTTGAGTTTATCTTTATTTGTATTATTTATTGACTCGATTACGGATGCTTTAACCTTGTTGACATCACGGATTGACAGCATATTAAGCCTCATATCCTTTCCGGGCTTAAAAAATTTTAGCCTAATGCAAAACTCCGGCACGGCTTAACGGGAAAAACCTGAAAACCGCCTTTCCAATAATATCTTTTTCTCTCACGAATCCGACCTCCGACATATATCTGCTGTCGGAAGAGTTCTCCCTGTTGTCCCCCATTACAAACAAGCAGTTGTCCGGAATCTTTTGCGGACTGAATTCAATCGGGTCGGTTACCCCTAATACATACGGCTCGTCAAGCACCTTGCCGTTTACCTTTACCTCATGCGTTTCGGGGTCGATTTCAAGGTAATCGCCGCCGACCGCTATTACGCGTTTCACAAGCGGCTCTTTCGTGTGTCTGTTAATAATTACAATATCCCCACGCTTTGGTGTATAAAAGAGACGGGTAACAATCAGGCGTTCTTTATTAAAAAGCGTGATATTCATTGAATCTCCGTCGACGCCGACTATCCGGAACAAAAAGGTAAATATCAAAGATACGCACAAAAGAGAAAATACCGCCGCTTCTACCCACTCGTATATACCGGATACCGACGAGCCGGTCTTTTCGGTTTTGTCTTCCTCGAGGCTTTCTTTTATATTATTCTTGTCCATACGGTCATCCCTCTTAGAGTAAATGATTTCACTGCATTTATATTATTAATTATAGCATGTTTATCATGCAAGATAAAGAAAAAAAGGGACATAATGTCCCTTTTTAAAATTTGCGTTATACAAACCCTGTTAAGGTTAACCGATACGCTCTTTAACCTTTGCAGATTTGCCGAGACGGTCACGCAGATAATAAAGCTTGCTGCGGCGAACCTTTCCGTGGCGTATAACCGATACATCCGCTACATTGGGCGAATGAATGGGAAAAACCCTCTCTACACCGACGCCATAGGAGACACGTCGAACAGTAAATGTCTCTGCAACCCCGCTTCCCTTCTTGGCAATAACCGTACCTTCAAATGCCTGGATTCTTTCACGCTCACCCTCGCGAATCTTGACACTAACACGAACGGTATCGCCGATTGAGAAAGCAGGAATCTTTTCCTTTAAGCTGTCTTTCGCTATCGTTTTAATTGCGTCCATTATAAAATATCCTCCTTGATTCTTCAGACATTCATGCTTATTACAAGCAGAGGACTGCCCGCTTTAACATCAAAATCAACTGTACGCCGACCTGATATTAACCCCCACAAGGGAACAACCCCTCGCGGTCGTTTAAACACCGATATATGTTATCATAGGTTATAAAGAATTGCAATACTTTTATTTTTCGGTTTCTTTTTTAATTGGTAATAACAATATTTTTCAATGGGTCAAAACCGTGTTCATATTGCTTGACAATGCAAATAAAGTGTATTATTATAATCCAAGGCTTTGCCGCTGTGGTGGAATCGGCAGACACAAGGGACTTAAAATCCCTCGGTAGCAATACCGTACCGGTTCAAGTCCGGTCAGCGGCACCATATCGAGTGTTCATAACCAACTTGAAGGTTGGAAATGAGCACTCGATTTTTTATGCCTATTTTTCTATTTTGTTACACGCTTTTTGAAAGCGTGTAACCCACTATAACACTTTCACAGTTTACCGTGTAAAGGTGTCAGTGGGTTTTATTTGAAAAATACTTGACTTTGTAGTATAATGACTATATAATGTAACGATTTAGATTTGAATCTAAATGGGTGGTTTGGGTACGAAGGGAGAAAATTATGTATCACTATTTAGATGACAAAAAATTTTTGCACAAAATGAGGACATTATCCGGTGAGATGTTGCAGTTGATATGCCATTACTTAAAAGAAGATTATGACATTGGCAGCACTTTTTATTTAGTTGGTAGCGGCGCAAAAAATCTTATATTGCAAAACAATACCCAACCAGTTGACTTAGATTATAATTTGGAAATAGTTAGATGCGAAGATTTTGAAGATTGTCATTATTTAAAAGAATGTGTTAGAAAGGCTTTTAATAAATGCTTGCAAGAATATAAATTGCATGATTGTGAAGATTCAACTTCATCACTCACTTCAAAGCAGATTTGTTTTAAAAATGGAAATCCTACCGCTTTTTCTGTTGACATTTGCATCACTGTAAGAGATGAGGAGGATAATTATCACCGACTTATTCACGAAAAGACAGGTTGGGCATTTAACGATAGGTATTTTTGGAATATGGCTCCGCAATCGAAACAGTTAAAGAAAAAAGTTGATTATATTAAAGAAAGTGGCCATTGGCAAAAAGTCAGAGAGCAATATCTTAAAATTAAAAATCATTACCTAACTCAAAATGATAACGATCATCCATCATTTGTTTGTTATGTTGAGGCGGTAAATAACGTGTATAACACAAGAGGACACTGGAAGAAAGGAAAGTAAATATGTATTGTAAGAACTGTGGCAAAATAGTAGACGAAGACTCTTTGTACTGTAATAATTGCGGAACAAGGCTTGAAACGGATATGATTTATGCCGACAGATTAAATGCGGGACAAAAAATCAAACTAACTGCATTTAAGTATGTTGAAGAAGAGAAAATCGAACAATTTAAGAACGCAACTTTCAAAGTTT
>JAAYKB010000175.1 GCA_012522615.1 Clostridiales bacterium | reverse complement strand
TGGCAACCCACCTCAAAGCCCATGAAGCAACCGAAGCGTCCGGCTTGTTCTCTTTCAGCTTATGGGATATATCGTCCGGAAGAGAGGCGAGAAGTCCGCCCTTTACAGGTTCCATTACAACAACCGGAATGCCCAGCCTTTGAGCAAGATGATAACCTTTTATTCCTGCCTGTTCCATTGTGTCCATGTAATTAAGCTGAATTTGGCAAAAATCCCATTGCCTATGGTTTAATATCTCCTCAAACACTTCATAATCATCATGGAAGGAGAAGCCAAAATATTTAATCTTCCCCTGCTTTTTGAGCTCGTCGTAAAACTCAGGAACCTTTAGGCGAACCATCTTATCCCACATTTTTTTATTCAGAGAATGCAGCAGATAGAAATCTATATAGTCCATGTCGAGTCTTTCAAGCTGTTTATTAAAGATGCGCGAGGCATCTTCGAGGCTGTTTACCTGCCATGGGGGAAGCTTTGTCGCCACATAATAGGTGCTGCGTTTATATTTTGATAAAGCACTGCCGACAAACGGCTCGCTTTCTCCTTCATGATAAAAATATGCCGTATCAAAATAGTTTATCCCGTTTTCATATGCCGTATCTATAAGCTTTTCAGCTTCCATCCTGTCAATCTTTCCGTCATCTTTTGTCGGGAACCTCATGCAACCGTAGCCCAGCAAAGAAACCGATATTCCCAACCTTTCCAAATCCCGGTATTCCATCGAAGCATCTCCCTTATTTTCTGTTATAAATAATTATTGACATAGAGCTAGCTCCATGTCAATGATTATTTTGATATATGGGCTTTTCAGACGTTAAACATAGTGGATTTCAACGCCGCCGAGGGAGACATTTCCTTTAATGGTCAGCTTGGGGGAATCGGGGTCTGCTTTATTGTAGCGGTTGTCGTTTTCAACCCCGGCAAGACTTGTATGGATGTCGGTAAATACATTCCAATGCCTTGGGATATAAAGCTCGATTGCTCCAAAGCTTACTTCAAGTAATATCTCTGCTCCTTCCGGGCTTAGCTGTGCCTGATCAAAGTATACCTCCATTGCCCCGAACGATACTTGAAAATGTCCGCTTTCCAGACTGTCGGAGTGGAGGTATTTGCAGGACGCACCGAAGGATTCTTTTGCAAAAACACGATTGCCGTTCATGCTATCGGAAAAGTAATTAAACTTGCCGTCAATATCATTACAGCAAACCGTCTTAGACTTTGGCTTCTTTGGAAACAGAATGCTAAAGCCTATGCTGACCAGTACCGCTGCCAGCAGAAGCATCCATATCGACAGTTTCATCCCGATATACGGAAGCAGCGGCTCCTGGTATATCATATACATAAATGCCAGCGGGATAAATATGCCAAAAAAGTTGCGGTGGAATATGCTTTCGATGATAAGCGCGGTCAAAAGCACAGTTGCGGCAATGCTGATTGCTCCGATTTCCTTAAACAAGGCTACCTGACTTGCAAAGACAAATATGGCTGAAAACAAAAAGAAAATTCCCCAAAACCAATTTCTTCTTTTCATAGTAATTCCCTTCTTCATTAAATTTTTAGCCCGTCCGTCGTTCATTCATACGCCTCTTAAGCTCCTGATAATAGCGCCTTGATACGTATACCTGCTTGTGACTGTTCATAAACTGTACCAGACTGGATGATGTGAGGTTGCGGGCAATGGAGTACACCTGGGTTATATTGATTATTGTTGATTTGGCCGCACGTACAAAGTATTTCGGCAGGATTTCCTCCAGCTCGTAAAGGCGGTATTTTATCCGATATGCTTGCTTTGCGGTATGTGCATAGATATGTTCGCCGTCGGTTTCAAAGAAGATCACCGATTCAAGCGGGAAAAAGAATTCCTGATTATCCTTATAAAAGGTGATTTTTGACGACGGCTGGGATTGCTCCAAAATATACCGGTGTATTTTGTTGACGGTGTCATCCACCTGTTTGCAGCGGATAATCACTTCATCTTCGGTCAGATTTTCCGCCACTTCGATACGTATCCTCACCAGGTCACCTCCATATCTGTATTATAGCAGGGCCGTAATTATTTAAAAGGGGTTACCGACCGACAGGTAGTCAAAAGCCCGGTAAGCGGTGAAAAAAGTCGGGCAAGAGGCTGGATATTAGTAAAAAAATCAATAATTGCGTTTATCCCGGTCGGTATGATATAATGTATTAGCAATCTAACAATCTTTTGAAATATGTTGTATGAACCGCCATAATCATATATGAGGAGGTAATGTATTTGAAAAGAAAGGCTTTAGTCGTTTTTCTGTTATGCTTATTGATTCTCCTGTCGCTGTTTTCCGCTTCCTGTTCGAGTAAGATGAAGGCCGGAATGTCAAGCGAGAAACAGTATGATGAAATAGCCGAAGATATAAACGGCGGTTTGTCTAAGGTGAATCTCAGCTCAAACAATACAAACAAAGACCTTGAAATGCGCAAGCTCATTAAAGATGTAACCTTGCATATCGAAACAAAGAATTTTGATCAGTTTATTTCAAAGCTCAATGATGAAATCAACAAGCATTCCGGCTTTGTTCAGAAATCGGATATAAACGGTAGCAGCTATGATTCCTACTCCGACCGCACGGCTACTATTATCGTCCGTATTCCGGCAGATAAGCTTGACAGCTTCACGGGTAAGGCGTCCTCGCTTGGAAATGTCACGTCAAAAACCGAGGGCACCGAGGATGTTACAATGGAATATGTGGATATCGAGAGCCGCATCAAGGCGCTTAAAACCGAGCAAGAAAGTCTGCTTAAGCTTATGGAAAAAGCGAATAACCTGAACGATATACTTACCATTCAAAACCATCTGACCGATGTCAGCTCCGAACTGGAGTCATATGAGGCAAAACTGCGTACATATAAAGACCTTATCGCATACAGCACGGTGACAATGGAAATATATGAAGTCGAGCGCGAAACGCCAACCGAAAAACTATCCATGTGGGAGGAAATCGGAAATAATCTTTCAAATAATCTCGCTTCGATAGGAAAAGGCGCGCGCGATTTTTTCGTCTGGTTTATCAGCGCCCTGCCTTATTTGGTTATTATCGCGGTGCTCGCGCTTATAGTTTTGGTTGTCGTCCGGATATCGATTAAAAGAAGCAGAGTGAGCAATCGACTGCCTGATATGCCTAAAAGCAACGACCATAAAACAGATGATTAAAACTCAAGGTTAAATGACTATGGGGCTGACAGAAATCAGCCCCATTTTTTCAGTTTTATATGAGTGAATACTGCACGGTAACGGCATCATATCCTTGCGCGGATTTTTTGTTTTCAAAATACTCTACAAGGCACAAGACCGAAAACATTGCGATAATAATAAATGCCGCGATAACCGCGATCATAAAAACCCGCCTGCTTTTATGTAGATTTCCCCCGAGTTCATCGCCTTCCATTGATGAAATATAGCTATCCGCGATATCCGCAGGGCTTCCAAAATGCTCCGCGATATTCTTTATGGTTGAATCGGAATGGTCCTCGAGATATTCCACGATACTACCTTTCAGTTCGGCAATAAGCTTTTTCTTTTTGGCCGATTTGCATACCAGTTGTTTTTTAATCTGGCGGTAGTAGCATGCAAGCTCATGTTCCAGACTGTTTTTATTCATCCTGCGTTGCTCCCTCAGAGTTTCTCAATATATTGACAATGCCTTTGTTGATAGAAAAATATTCAGAGCGGATTTTCTCTAGATATTCCAATCCCTTTGGTTCAATATGATAATACACGCGAACCCGTCTTTGACCAACCTTTACCTGCCTGTCAGAAATCATGCCTTTATCGACAAGGCGATAAAGGGTGGGGTACATTGAACCCTCACGAAGGACAAACAGACCTTCGCTTCTGGCTTCCAACTCTTGGGTTAGCTGATACCCGTACATATCAGCCTCTTTGAGAAGGGTGAGCAAAAGGAGTTCGGCAGTGCCTTTTTTGAGGTTTTCGGTAATACTCACCAAAACTTCTCCTTTCAAAATCGGATTTATTAAATTATACTATAAATTTTTTGTCAATACTATACATTGCAAGATATTGGTATTGACAGGTATTTTGATTTATTATATTATACCATTAGGTTGCTGTTTAGTTAAGTAGATTTTATAATATTCATATTTTACATAGCCAAACAGCAACCGCCCCATTTCCCTATACTTAACAATATGACAATATCTGACGATACTTTATCATCATTCATGCTTATTATAAACTTCTGGATTAGTATTATCTTTGGATATATATCAAGTTAGGGTAAACCCATAAAATAGAACTGGATGAGGCGGCGATTAAGCCGTCTCATTTTTATTGTAACGAAGAAAACCCCCGGCAATGCCGGGGGTAAAGCTTAAGCGATATTGCGTAAAAAAACTCCTTTTGATAAAGTAAAGAAGCGGTCTGCCAACTGCTTGACTACAAATCAAAAGGAGGACAT
>JAAYKB010000174.1 GCA_012522615.1 Clostridiales bacterium | reverse complement strand
GTATCCAAGCTGAAAAGCAAGTTTGGCGTTGAGGTCACTTTGGAGGTTCCAAAGGTTCCGTATAGAGAAACCATTAGGAAAAAGGTCAAGGTGCAGGGAAAACATAAAAAGCAATCGGGAGGTCACGGACAATACGGAGACGTTTGGATTGAATTTGAGCCGGGAACAAGCGACGAACTTGAATTCAGCGAATCGGTATTCGGAGGTTCAGTTCCGAAAAACTATTTCCCGGCGGTTGAAAAGGGCTTGATTGAATCTGCCCGCAAGGGCACGCTGGCAGGCTACCCGATGGTGGGTCTGAAAGCGACATTGGTCGACGGTTCCTATCATCCGGTTGACTCCTCTGAAATGGCGTTTAAGCTGGCAGCCAACGTTGCGTATAAAGCAGGTATACCGCAGGCTAATCCGGTGCTTCTTGAGCCTGTGGGTTCGCTCAAAGCATATGTTCCGAGCGATAATACCGGCGATGTCATGGGTGATATTAATAAGCGGCGCGGGCGTGTGCTGGGGATGTCTCCTTCGGAAGAGGATAACCTCACATGCGTTGAGGCCGAAGTTCCCATGGCCGAAATGGGGGACTTCTCGATTATGCTTCGTTCCCAGACCCAGGGGCGCGGTTATTTTAAGTTTGAGTTTGTAAGATATGAGGAGACTCCGAATCAGGTTGCCCAAAAGGTGATTGAAGCGAATAAGGCGGAGGAAGAACAATAGCTTTAAAAACAGAACCGACGGGTCATCCCGTCGGTTCTGTTTTTAACAGAGAAAATACACAAAATAATGTGGTTTATGTTAATCGCTACACTATAACTATACAAAAATGATTTCGACAACTTGAAATCGAAACGTATATGCAATACAATATTAATATGTGATTTGGAAAGAATGTTGCATGTGAATATTGGAGGCTGTGAAATGCGGGGTGCAATTTTGTTGTTGGGCTTGCTTTACGACTTCACCGGGAGTATTGCATCAAAAAATGCGGTTGCCTCCATATATTCGAGCACGGACAATATAAAATAGCTGCAGGCGATATTGCGTCTGCAGCTACTTTTGTGTTAAGGGATTTTGATTACGGAAAAGGCTAGAGGAGTAGATATTAAGACAAGGAGGGTAAAAAATGACGCAAAAATTAAAGGTTGCTGTGATTATGGGGAGCGATAGCGATATACCGGTCGTATCACAAGCGATTGAAAGGCTTAAATCATTTGGCATTCCGGTTGAAGCCCATGTAATGTCCGCCCACCGCACGCCTGAAAGGGCGATGGCCTTTGCGGCCGCAGCTTACGATAACGGCTTTGGGGTCATTATTGCCGCCGCAGGTAAAGCCGCCCATCTTGCGGGGGTGCTTGCCGCCAACACAACAATGCCTGTTATAGGTATTCCCATCAAATCGTCGACACTGGACGGCCTGGATTCACTTTTATCAACCGTCCAAATGCCCTCAGGTGTTCCCGTGGCTACGGTTGCGATTGACGGCGCCGAAAATGCCGCCATTCTCGCCGCTCAGATTCTTGCGCTGGGTGACCCCGAGCTCGGCGAGAAGCTAAAAGCCATGAAAAGGGAAATGGAAGCCGCCGTCATTGAAAAGGATAAGAAGCTGTCAAAAAGCATTTGATTTGAACATTTTAAACATCTTGGGAGGACGTAAAATGGAAAAATTAGCCCAGCTTTATGAAGGAAAAGCGAAGAAGGTTTATGCTACCGATCAGCCCGATTTACTTGTTGTTGATTACAAGGATGACGCGACCGCGTTTAACGGCGAAAAGAAAGGCACAATCCTCGGGAAAGGCGTAATTAATAATCGTATGAGCAATATGCTGATGCAGCTTCTTGAAAAGGAAGGCGTGCCGACCCATTATGTGCAGGAATTGTCCGAGCGCGAAACGGCTGTCAAAAAAGTGTCGATAATCCCGCTGGAAGTCATAGTTAGAAATATAGCCGCCGGCTCGTTTTCAAAGCGTTACGGAGTCGAAGAGGGGACAAGGTTAAAACAGCCCTCATTGGAATTCAGTTATAAAAATGACGATTTGGGAGACCCTCTTATCAACGAATATCATGTCCTTGCAATCGGACTTGCTACGAGAGAGGAGCTTGACCTTATCACCGAATATGCCTTTCGCGTAAACGAGTTTTTAAAGGCGTATTTTCTGAGGCTCGATATTGAGTTGGTCGATTTTAAGCTGGAATTCGGAAAGACTTCTGACGGCACAATCGTTCTTGCGGACGAGATTTCGCCCGATACCTGCCGCTTTTGGGATGTTCATACGCATGAAAAGTTGGATAAGGACCGTTTTCGCAGAGATATGGGCGGCGAGGTTGAAGCATACAAAGAGGTCATGCGCCGCCTGACGGGTGAATAATGCAATGCTCCGACACATAAATCATTAACCTAAAAAAGAAAGGCATTGGTATATCATATGTTTGACCAACTGCATGAAGAATGCGGCGTTTTCGGAATATTTGATCCTGCAAACAGCAATGTTGCCCGTTCAACCTACTTTGCACTGTATGCCCTTCAGCATAGAGGGCAGGAAAGCTGCGGTATCGCTGTGAACGAGGACGGCGTTTTTCGTTCGCACCGTGCGACAGGCTTGGTTCCCGAGGTTTTTACAGCCGAGACCCTCGAAAAACTCGGCAGCGGAAATATCGCGGTAGGCCATGTCCGCTATTCAACCACGGGAAACGGGAATATAAACAACGCGCAGCCCCTTGTGGTTCGTCATGTAAAAGGTTCGATGGCGATTGCACACAACGGCAATATCATAAACTCGTTTGAGCTGCGACGTCAGTTTGAGATGGACGGCGCAATATTTCACGGTACAAGTGATACCGAGGTTATTGCCTACGCTATTACCAAAGCAAGGCTTGAAACCGGCTCGATCGAGCAGGCTGTGGAAAAGGCAATGAACACAATCAAGGGCGCTTATTCGGTTGTAATAATGTCGCCCCAGAAGCTGATTGCCGTGCGTGATCCGCAGGGATTCCGGCCGCTTTGTATGGGAAAGACGCATGACGGCGCGGTCGTGTTTGCGTCGGAAAGCTGTGCGCTGGACAGTATTAACGCCGAATTTGTCAGGGATATAAAGCCGGGCGAGATTGTGGTCGCATCAAACAATGGCATCCGGACAATCGAAACCCACTGCGGTCAGAAAAGCGGTATGTGTGTGTTTGAATTCGTATACTTTGCCCGCCCGGACAGTGTGATTGACGGGGCAAGCGTCTATGAAGCCCGTCTGCGCGCCGGGGCATTTCTCGCACTTGAGCATCCGATTCAGGCCGATGTTGTCATAGGGGTTCCCGATTCGGGACTGGACGCCGCCCTCGGCTATGCCCGCCAGTCGGGTATACCATACGGGGTCGGATTTATCAAGAACAGGTATGTCGGGCGCAGCTTTATTCAGCCTACCCAGGGTCAGCGTGAAGATGCCGTAAAGATTAAGCTGAGCGCGGTCCGTTCGGTGGTTCAGGGCAAGCGGGTTATTATGATTGACGATTCTATTGTCCGCGGGACAACCGGAGCAAGGATTGTCAAGCTGCTCCGAGAGGCAGGCGCAACCGAGGTACACATGCTGGTTTCGTCTCCGCCCTTTGTCAATCCATGTTATTTCGGAACCGATATCGACAGCAGGGACAAGCTTATCGCCTGCCGTTTAAAATCGGTTGACGAAATCGCAAAGGAAATCGGGGTTGACAGTCTTGGATATCTGAGCGTTGAAAGCGTAAACAGGATTGCTAAAAATGCCAAATGCAAATTCTGCGACGGCTGTTTTACAGGCAATTATCCTATAGAAACACCCGGTGAAACACAAAAGGATAAGTTTGAGGAAAAAATACTCAGGAAGTAAAAAAGAGGAGGCTTTTTCCAATGAACAGTGTAAGTGAAAGCTATGCGGCGGCCGGGGTGGATGTGACCGCAGGATATAAAGCGGTTGAGCTGATGAAATCTCATGTAGCCCGAACAACAATACCCGGAGTGCTGACAGGTATCGGGGGATTCGGCGGTTTGTTTGAACCGGATCTGACCGGTATTGTAAGACCTGTGCTTGTTTCGGGCACTGACGGCGTGGGGACAAAGCTGAAGCTCGCTTTTATAATGGATAAGCACGATACAGTGGGTATCGACTGTGTCGCTATGTGTGCAAACGATGTTGCCTGCTCGGGGGCAAAACCCCTGTTTTTTCTAGATTATATCGCATGCGGAAAGAATATGCCCGAGAAGATAGCCTCTATTGTTGCAGGCGTGGCCGAGGGCTGTGTTCAGGCCGGATGTGCCCTTATCGGCGGTGAGACGGCCGAAATGCCGGGCTTTTATCCGGAAGACGAATATGACCTTGCCGGTTTTTGTGTAGGGATAGCCGATTACAGCAGGATTATTGACGGCAGCAAGGTGGCTGAGGGGGACGTCCTAATCGGCGTGGCGTCAAGCGGTGTGCACTCGAATGGCTTTTCCCTTGTGCGCAAGATTTTCGGTGTTACCCAACAGAAGCTCTCGGTTTATTGTGATGACCTGGGATGTACCTTGGGTGAATCATTGCTGACCCCTACAAAGATATATGTTAAATCGCTTCTCAAACTGATGTCGGTCGTCGATGTTCACGGGATATCGCATATTACCGGAGGCGGGTACTACGAGAATATTCCGCGCATGCTTCCGGAGGGTATGAAGGCGGTAATCGAGCGCAGCGCCGTTCCGGTTCTTCCTATCTTCAACCTGATTAAGCGGATGGGCGATATTCCCGAGCATGATATGTTCAACACGTTTAATATGGGTACAGGGCTTTGCATTGCGGTTTCTTCCGATAAAGCGGACGAGACCGTAAGGGTGCTTAATGAATCGGGTGAAAAAGCCGTTATTCTCGGGATGATCAAAGCGGGAGAAAAGGGTGTTGAGATATGCTGAACATTGTTGTTTTGGTATCGGGCGGCGGCACAAATCTGCAAGCTCTTCTTGACGCCGAAGATAGCGGCGTGAT
The DNA here is from genome assembly GCA_012522615.1 of Clostridiales bacterium. GTDB lineage: Bacteria > Bacillota > Clostridia > Oscillospirales > Acutalibacteraceae > Avimonas. Next base: position 21,178 of record JAAYKB010000174.1, on the reverse strand, counting down.
TAAAGGCGGCCGTATCATGCGTGTTATATCGTCTTCAGCCGATGCCTATGCTCTCGAGCGCGCTCGCAGTCACGGTATTTGCACCACAGTGGTTGAACGCAAAGCCTTTAATACTGCCGAAGAATTTGACGCCGAGCTTTTGAAAGAGCTTGAAAGCTGTGAGCCTGACCTTATCGTGATGGCGGGTTTTCTTTGTATACTCGGCGAGCGTATCATACAGCGCTTTCCAAACCGCATTATCAATGTCCACCCCTCGCTTATTCCGGCTTTTTGCGGCAAGGGGTATTACGGACTGCGTGTACATGAGGCGGTTCTTTCATACGGCGTTAAGATAACCGGCGCCACGGTGCATTTTGTAAACGAGATACCGGACGGCGGGGCGATTATCCTGCAAAAGGCCGTTCCCGTAAATCAGGGCGATACGCCGGAAATATTGCAGCTAAGGGTTATGAGACAGGCGGAATGGGAGTTGCTCCCGCTCGCTGTCTCGCTGTTTTGCCAGGGGAAAATAAAAATCGAGGGAAAAATCGCAACCATCGTTGAATAAAGGAGGGGACAGGATGATTCGCAATCTTTCACAGGAGCTGAGCGCCACGACCTATCCCGGACGCGGTATTGTTCTTGGCAAGAGCGACGACGGGAAATATATGGTCATTGCTTATTTTATCATGGGGCGAAGTGAAAACAGCCGCAACCGTATATTTGAGACAACCCGTGAAGGCATACGCACAAAGGCGTTTGATGAAACCAAAATGGTCGATCCGTCGCTTATTATCTACAATCCGGTTAGGGTATTTGACGGATATACAATAGTTACCAACGGAGACCAGACCGATACGATATATGAGTTTTTGAAAGCGGGCAGGAGCTTTGAGGACGCCCTGAAAACCCGTACCTTTGAGCCCGATGCGCCCAATTTTACCCCCCGAATTTCAGGGCTTGTCGATTACAAAAACGACCGTCTGTGCCTATCCATACTTAAATCGGATGACGGAAATCCCGATTGCCCGCTTCGCTTTTTCTATGAATATAATTTTGTTCCGGCGGGGACGGGATATTTTATCCACACCTATCAAAAGGATGGAAATCCTCTGCCGTCCTTTGAGGGAGAGCCCAAAAAGGTGACGACCGGCGTGGATATTGACAGCTTCACAAAAACCATCTGGGCCAGTCTTGACAATGAGAACAAGGTATCACTGTTCACCCGCTTCATTTCGCTTGAAACAGAAGAATCCGAGACAAGGATTGTAAATAAAAATCTGTAAAGGGGTAGAGCTTTATGTCAAATGAACTGCTGCTGAAATACGGATGCAACCCTAACCAAAAGCCCTCTCGTATCTTTATGAAAAACGGCGGCGAGCTTCCGATTGAGGTGTTGAACGGACGTCCGGGTTATATTAATTTTATGGACGCCTTCAACAGCTGGCAGCTTGTAAAAGAGCTGAAGCAAGCGACCGGTCTTCCTGCCGCAGCATCCTTTAAGCACGTGAGTCCGGCGGGAGCGGCGCTTGGGCTTCCTCTTGATGAAACCCTGAAAAAGATATACTTTGTAGATGACCTTGAGCTGTCCCCGATCGCCTCTGCCTATGCGCGTGCCCGCGGAGCGGACAGAATGTCGTCATACGGCGACTGGGCGGCGCTCTCGGATGTCTGTGACAAGCAAACCGCGACCCTTCTGGCAAGAGAGGTGTCGGACGGGGTTATTGCCCCCGGATATACAGACGAAGCGCTGGAAATCCTCAAAACCAAGCGTAAGGGCACGTATAATGTAGTTAAAATTGACCCTGACTATAAACCCGAGCCTATCGAACACAGGGATATTTTCGGCATCACATTTGAACAGGGGAGAAATGAAATCGGGATTGACGATTCCCTTTTTGAGAATATTGTTACCGAAAATAAGGCATTGCCCGAATCGGCGAAAAGAGATTTGATGGTTGCGCTCATAACCCTCAAATACACCCAGTCCAACTCCGTCTGTTATGCAAAAGACGGACAGGTTATCGGCGTGGGGGCGGGACAGCAAAGCCGGATCCATTGCACCAGACTCGCCGGAAACAAGGCGGATATATGGTATCTGCGCCAGCATCCGCGTGTGCTTTCGTTGCCCTTCAAGGCCGATATACGCCGCCCCGACCGTGATAATACCATTGACGTTTATCTGTCGGAGGATTGGATGGACGTCCTGACTGACGGGATATGGGAGCAATATTTTTCTGTAAAGCCTGAACCCATTACAAAGCAGGAAAAGAGGAAGTGGCTTGACGGTCTTGGCGGAGTATCCCTCGGTTCGGACGCGTTTTTCCCGTTCGGCGACAATATTGAACGCGCCCACAGGACCGGAGTGAAATATATTGCCCAGCCTGGCGGTTCGATACGGGATGACAATGTGATTGAAACCTGCAATAGATACAAAATGGTGATGGCTTTCAACGGTGTAAGGCTGTTTCACCATTGATATAACTACGGTTCGCGAAAGGCGGTTGGCGCTCATGAATAAAGATGTTTTGGATATTCTTGTTGTCGGGGGAGGCGGCCGCGAGCACGCAATTATCCGCAATCTGAAGGAAAGCTCGCGCTGCGGCAAGCTTTACTGCACTCCGGGAAACGGCGGTATATCACGCGATGCGGAATGCTTTGACGTCAAGGCGGACGATATATCCGGCGTGGCGGCGCTTGCAAAACAGATTAAGGCCGATTTGGTTTTTGTAGCCCCCGATGACCCGCTGGTGGCCGGTATGGTTGACACTCTTGAGAAAGAGGGTATAGCCGCCTTTGGGCCGAACGCTGATGCCGCAATTATTGAGGGAAGCAAGGTTTTTTCCAAGCGCCTTATGAAAAAACACAACATACCTACCGCCGATTATGAAGTTTTTGATAACCCGTCGGAAGCCCTTTCCTATATCAGGCGTCGGGGGCGCTATCCCGCCGTTATCAAGGCGGACGGTCTGGCGCTCGGCAAGGGCGTTATCCTGTGCGAGGATTATGTGGAGGCAAAAGCGGCTATCAAGAGCATAATGCAGGACAGAATTTTCGGAGCCTCCGGAAAAAGAGTGGTAGTCGAGGAGTTCCTGACCGGACCCGAGGTTTCGGTCCTTGCCTTTACAGACGGAAAGACCATCTATCCGATGGCTTCCGCCAAGGACCATAAGCGGGTGTTTGACGGGGATATGGGGCCGAATACAGGGGGTATGGGAACCATAAGCCCGAATCCGCATTATGACGAAAAAACGGCGGAATACTGCATGCAGAATATTTTTAAGCCCACTATCGAGGCCATGCGAAAGGAAGGACGACCGTTTAAAGGCTGTCTCTTCTTCGGGCTTATGCTTACTCCGGACGGTCCTAAGGTTATTGAGTATAATTGCCGGTTCGGAGACCCCGAGACCCAGGTCGTGTTGCCTCGTCTTAAGACCGATTTGATTGAAATAATATCCGCAATACGTGATGAAAGACTGCATGAAATATCGGTGGAATGGACGGATGACGCCTGTGCTTGCGTGGTCATGGCTTCGGGCGGCTATCCCGGCGAGTACCGAAAGGGATTGAAAATAAAAGGTCTGGACAAGAACGGACAGCTTAAAGGAGCAATGATATTCCATGCCGGCACGCGGTATAACGAGGGCGAATTTTTTACCAACGGTGGGCGTGTGCTCGGGGTGACGGCAAAGGCACCGTCGCTTGACAAAGCCCTTGCAAGGGCATATGATTCGGTTGCCAAGATAAGCTTTGCGGACGCACATTACAGGCGTGACATCGGCAAGGGATTCTACTTGAAATGATTATTACAAAAGGGCTGCGGATGATTCCGCAGCCCTTTTGTAATATTAGGTCTATACCCATCTTGCCTTTGAGTTGTAGGGAAGGTATCTCGGGTCGGTATTCAGAATTTCGACATATCTGCTGTATGCCCGCTCGACAGCGGTATCCCATGACAGGTAAATATGCTTGCCGGCGTTGGCACCGACCTGCTGAAGGTCCTGCCTGCTTTGACAGGCGTTTACAAGCGCTCCGGCGCAGGACCCGGCGTTTTCCTCGGCGAGATAGCCGGAAAAATTGTGCTTGACGCCCTCTGCGGCACAACTGCCTCTGATAAGCAGTGCCGGGCAGTCGCAGGCGGCAGCCTCCTTTACAACGATACCCGAAGTGTCATAGGTGGAGGGAAAGAGAAAAATATCCGCCAGACTGTAAAAAACGCGGAGATACTCGCGGTCATATATCGGACCTGTGAAAATAACCTGCTCGGAAAGCCCGATATCTTCCGAATACTTCTTGATTTCGGGAGCGTCGAAGCCGTTTCCTATCATAAACGCGCGGTACGGAACCCCTCTGTCTTTTGCTATCCTTAATGTGTCGAGTATAAGTCGGGTATTCTTATACCACATCATACGTCCCACAAATAAAAACACGAATTCGTCATCTTTTATTTTATATTTGTCGCGCAGCTCCTCAACCTTTTCCTTGTCGGCCTTGCCGTATGCAAAGTCGGTGCCGTTTTCCATAACGCGATAGCCGCCTTTGTACCCGATATTTCTGAGCGCCTTTCCGCAGCCCTCGGTAACAACCCATATTTCATCAGCGTTGTTGATGTTTTCGAGAACAAACCGTATCGCAATCTTGCGAAAGCCCGAAAGGGAAATGCGTTTTGCTATATCAATATCGAATTTTGTGTGATAAGTAAGAACAACCGGCACCCTTGGCAGACGATTGATGTTTTGTACAAGCACTGACGATGCAAAGGGGGCATGGACATGCATCAGGTCAAAACGCTTATTGCGAAGCCTGATCAGAGTTTCGATACTGAACGGATTGCCCGCGCGGTAACCTATCCGCTTGTCCAGAGGAATGGATTTGTAACGAAACACCTCAAAGGGATAATCGTCCACAACATTTTTATATTCCGGCGTGACAACCGTAACGTTGCAGTGCTTTTGGTGTAAAACGGTTGCATAATTTTTAACAGCCTGTGCAACCCCATCTATCGTGGGCGGAAACGAGTCGTTAAACTGGCCGATTTTAAGTCTGTTCATTGCTGATCATGCCTTCCTGAATACTCTAAAGTCTCGCCGAAAGGATACGTAGTTACATTGACGGCAGCTATTAGCATAATTTTACACTAAGTATAGACTGCTTTCAAGGGCTTTTAAGTTCTAAAAAATTAAGTAATTCAAAATAGTTATTTAAAAATTTTATTACATCCGCTATAATGTATGTAAATATGCGCAATACACTCGATATAATAAATGACTATGCCTTGGAAGGTGGAAATAAACAATGGCCAAAAGCTTTACCGTTTCTTTGGAGGACATAATAAAAGAAACCGCGCTTGAAACGGCTTTTATGCCTGCAAAGCCCGATGAAATATTGATTGCAAGTGGTGAGGTAAACCGCCCCGGACTTCAGCTGGGTGGGTACTTCGACTATTTTGACAGCACCAGAATTCAGGTTCTCGGAAAAAGCGAAATAGGGTATCTTAACGCTCTTGACAAGGCAACGCGCAATAATCGTATAGATGACTTCGTATCGCGTTGTCCGCCTGCGATTATTGTTTGCCGGAATCTTGATATGATACCCGAGCTTAAGGAATGCTGCGTCAAGTATGGCGTGCCGCTTTTGTGCTCGCAGGATACCACCTCCAGCTTCATGGCAGCCCTGATAGCATATCTCAATGTGCAGCTTGCGCCGCGTATCACGAGACACGGCGTTTTTGTCGAGGTATACGGGGAAGGCTTGCTGCTTATCGGCGACAGCGGTGTGGGTAAAAGCGAGACTGCGATTGAGCTTGTCAAGCGCGGTCACCGCCTGATTGCCGACGATGCTGTGGAGATTCGCCGCGTGTCTTCAAAGACGCTGGTCGGCTCGGCGCCCGACAACATCCGCCACTTTATTGAACTCCGCGGTATTGGCATCGTCAATGCCCGCAGGATATTCGGTATGGGTTCGGTCAAGATAACCGAAAAGATTGATATGGTAATCCAGCTTGAGCAATGGGATACCAACAAGGTCTATGATCGTATGGGGCTTGATAATGAATTTACCGAAATTTTGAATATTCGCGTTCCTATGCTGACCATCCCTGTGAAACCCGGACGCAATCTGGCAATTATTATTGAAGTTGCGGCTATGAACAACAGGCAGAAAAAAATGGGATATAACGCTGCACAGGAGTTGATGCATAATCTTGGAATGGATGCGGTATCCGATTTACCGAAGTAAAGCGTTGACTGAACCGGTTTTAACAGGAAAGGAAGTCCGGATTGAAGGAAACAAAGGCATATAACATTGTTGCCGACCTGCATTGCCATACCATCGCAAGCACACATGCTTACAGCACAATAACCGAGCTGGCGCAGGCCGCCCGGCGACGCGGGCTTGTCGCCGTCGGGTGTACAGATCACGGGGTCGCCATGTGGGATGCGCCCAAGATGTCATATTTCGGCAATCTGAATAATTTGCCAAAAAAGATTGAAGGGGTCAGGGTTTTACAGGGGGTTGAGGCAAATGTCACGGGTTTTGACGGGCGTTTGGATATCCCGGCCGACCTGCTTTCACGTATGGAGGTTGTGATAGCCTCGATGCACGGCGGCATTATGCCGACAGGCTCTGTTGACGAGTGTACCGCCGCGTGGCTTGCGGTTGCCGAAAACCCTCATGTTGATATAATCGCACATTCCGGTTCTCCGGAGTATGCATACGATTACGAAACCGTTTTGAAGGCTTTTTCGAGAAACGGAAAGGCTGTGGAGATTAATGAGCACAGCTTTGAGGTCCGCAAAAGCTCGATTCAAAACTGCCGTCGCATCGCCGAGATGTGCAAGAGGCTTTCAATATCGATTGTAGTCGGTTCCGATTCTCATTTTCATGAATGGGTCGGTCTGTTTCCAAATTGTTTTCGGATGCTAAATGAAATTGAATTCCCTCCCAAGCTTATAGTGAATTCAAGTATTGAGAACATGAATAGGTTTTTCGGGAAAAGGAATATAGTATTTGAGTAGATCTTAGTCTAATTTCAAAATTCCCACGGTATACTGAAACTGATATCCGATAACGGAGGGAATAGTGTGCATAACTTGAATAAAGAAATATCCGAGAAATGCCGTCTTATAGGATGTGACGTCCGCGAAAACGCGCCTATGGCGGAGTATACCACCTTTCATATCGGCGGGCCGGCAGAGTTGCTTGTGACGACGGATGACCCCGTTAGGGCGCAAAAGGTAAGAAAACTGTGTGAAGCCGAAGATATTCCGCTTTTGGTTATGGGCAACGGCTCAAATCTGCTGGTCTGCGACGAAGGGGTAAAAGGGGTGGTGCTCAGGCTTGACGGAGGATTCGCATTGCCTGAAATACGGGACGGCTTGGTTGTCTGCAAGGCGGGAATCCCCCTGAAGACCCTGTGCAGATTCGCAAGGGACAACGGATTATCGGGACTAGAGTTTGCATACGGTATTCCCGGAACGGTCGGCGGTGCGGTTTATATGAATGCAGGCGCGTACGACGGACAGATTTCAGGTGTACTTGAGTGGGCCGAGGCGGTGACGCCAAACGGGGAGATATGCCGTTTCGAATCTGACGGGTTAAGGATGGTATACCGCCACAGCGTATTTATGGAAATCGGGGGTCTGGTTATTTCGGCCGCCTTCAGACTTCGGCCCGACGACCCCGAAGAAATCGGCAGGCGGATGGACGAGTTTATGAGGTCAAGAAGGGAAAAGCAGCCGCTTGAATATCCCAGCGCAGGCAGCTTTTTCAGAAGACCGGAGGGGCATTTTGCGGGCGCCCTGATTGAAAAAAGCGGGCTCAAGGGCTGCCGCGTCGGAGAGGCGCAGGTGAGCGAGAAGCACGCCGGATTTATTATAAATCTCGGCGGCGCGACCTGCTCGGACGTGAGAAGGCTTGCCGAGATGGTAAGGGAAAGGGTTTATAAAGACCACGGCGTGCTCCTGCAGCCCGAGGTTTGCTATATCGGTTGAATAATTATGCTTAATAGATACTAATAATCAGGAAGTTGGTAAAGCATTGGAATTCATTATTGTAACCGGTTTATCCGGAGCGGGCAAGTCCCGTGTTGTCACTGCGCTTGAGGACATCGGTTATTACTGCGTTGATAACATGCCTCCAAAGCTGCTGCCCAAATTCGCGGAGCTCTGTATACAGTCGGAGGAGAACCTGTCGCGCGTCGCAATGGTGGTGGACGTGCGCGGCGGGCAGATGTTCGGCGACCTTTATGACGCCCTTGCCTCGATAAGGCAGATGGGAAGCGATTATAAGATACTTTTCCTCGACTGTGAGGATCAGGTTCTCGCCAGACGGTATAAAGAGACAAGAAGACAGCATCCCTTGGTTTCGGCCGGATTCAATAATGTGCAGGACGCTATCGCCGCCGAACGGGAACTGCTGAAAACCCTGTTTGATCGCGCAGATTATTTAATAAACACCACCCACTTATCGCCCACCCAGTTGAAGGAACGCATCACCGAGCTATTTCTCGGCGGCTCCGCCCAGGCCATGATGGTGCAGTGCTTGTCGTTCGGCTTTAAATACGGTTACCCTTCGGAAGCTGATTTGGTTTTTGATGTACGCTGCTTCCCGAACCCTTTTTATGAGCCCGAGCTTAAAAACAAAACTGGTCTGGACAAGGATGTAAGGGATTATGTCATGGAATCCGAGGAGGTTAAGGGATTTGAAAAGCGGCTGTATGATATGGTAGACTACATGCTGCCCCTTTACCGCAACGAGGGTAAGAGCCAGCTTGTTATCGCAATCGGTTGTACCGGGGGCAAGCACCGTTCGGTTGTGTTGGCCGAGGCGTTGTCACAGCATATTTACCAGTTGGGCTACCGCGTAATGGTCAATCATCGGGATATCGGCAAGTTGTGATACGTGACAATCCTTACGCTTTGAGGTTGGCGGGTATCCGCGGCTTTTTGTAAACCAATAGCGATTGGAGGCATGGATATGTCGTTTTCATCCGACGTCAAATTGGAACTCAGCCGGATTATGCCGAATGAAAAATGCTGTATTGCGGCCGAGGCCTACGGACTCTTGGAATGCGGACACGCCTTCTCGGCGGCCTCCATTGCCCTTCACACCGAAAATCGTGCCGTATGCGATACCTACCGATTATTTACCCAGACGGCCTGCGGGCTTGACGACGATGCGATAGACCATTCGGTTCGTCCGAGCGGGATTAACATAGTGAGCATACCGCGGGAGGATGACCGTATAAAGGTACTTAATCGTTTTGGGCATTCCGCAAACGATGTGGCCATAAGACTTAACCGCGCCAATTTTGACTGCGATAAGTGTGCGGCGGCATATCTGCGCGGCGCATTTTTGTCGTGCGGAGCGCTAACCGATCCCAAAACAGACTATCACTTGGAATTCAGCATACCCTATTACCGTCTGAGCCGCGATGTTTTGGCACTGATGTGGGAGTTAGGCTTTAAAGCAAGACCGGTACGGCGAAAGGGCGTTTATGTATTATACCTCAAAGAAAGCGGTCAGATAGAGGACTGTCTTACAATAATGGGGGCGACCAACGCCTCGCTCGAAATCATGGGGGTAAAGATTGTCAAGGATATCCGCAACACCGCAAACCGGATTGCGAACTGTGAGAGCGCGAATATCGACAAGACGGTGGCGGCGGCGATGGAGCAGATAGCGGCCATACGGGATATCGAACGGCGCAAGGGACTTGACAGTCTTCCCGAGGAGCTGCGCGAGCTGGCGCTCCTGAGGCTTGAAAACCCCGACTTGTCCCTTCGGGAGCTCGGGGAGATGCTGCCCGAGCCGTTAAGCCGTTCGGGGGTAAACCACAGGCTTAAAAGGATTATAAAAATATCCAAGGAATGACTTGTTAAAAAACATGACGGGTATTGCGGGTTTATTATATCGTGAAAGGGGGCGCTTGACATGAGCGGTTTTGTTCATCTGCATGTACATAGTGAATACAGCCTTTTGGACGGCGCCTGCAGAATACGCGAGCTTATTAATAGAGTGCGAGAGTTGGGTCAGGACGCCGTAGCCATAACCGACCACGGGGTTATGTACGGCGTGGTTGATTTTTATAAAGAGGCGAAAAAGGCCGGAATCAAACCGATTATCGGGTGCGAGGTGTATGTTGCCGCGCGTTCCCGCTTTGATAAAATACACGAGTTTGACAACGAAAATGCCCACCTTGTTCTGCTTTGCAAGGATGAAACAGGGTATAAAAACCTTGTTAAGCTGGTGTCGGCGGCGTGGATTGAGGGGTTTTACAGCCGCCCGCGCGTCGATGCAGAGCTTCTGGGGCAGTACCATGAAGGCTTGATAGCAATGTCTGCTTGCCTTGCTGGCGAGATACCCCGTGCGCTTTACAAAGGGGATTTTGAAGCCGCGAAGCAAAAGGCGTTATACTATGACGGGATTTTCGGGCGCGGGAACTTCTATTTGGAGATTCAGGACCACGGTCTGGAGGAGCAACGGATGGTAACCCCCCAGATTGTGAGGCTGTCGCGCGAGACCGGCATACCGCTTGTATGCACAAATGACGCCCACTACCTGACCCGTGACGACGCCGGTATGCAGAAAATCCTGATATGCATACAAACCAACACGACCATTCATGAGTCGTCAAAGCTCGCGTTCGAAACGGACGAGTTTTACATAAAATCCGAACAGGAAATGAGGGAACTCTTTCCCGAAATTCCAGAAGCGTTTGAAAACACGGTTCGTATCGCCGAAATGTGTAATCTTGAATTCCAGTTCGGAAACACCAAGCTGCCCAGATTCGACGCTCCCGGCGGGGACAGCAACCGGTATTTCCGAAATCAATGCATTGAGGGCATGCACCGTATATACGGAGAGAACCCCGACCCGGAAATTGTGCAGAGACTTGAATTTGAAATGGACACAATCCAAAGGATGGGATATGTAGACTATTATCTTATCGTTAATGATTTTGTACAGTATGCAAAAAGCCATGATATTCCGGTGGGGCCGGGCAGGGGCTCTGGCGCCGCAAGCCTTTGCGCATATTGTTTAGGCATCACGGGAATCGACCCGATTAAATACAATCTGCTTTTTGAGAGGTTCTTAAATCCCGAGCGCGTCAGCATGCCCGACTTTGATATTGATTTTTGCAATGAAAAAAGGCAGCTTGTGATTGATTATGTGATAAATAAATACGGCTCCGACCATGTGGCCCAGATTGTGACCTTCGGGACAATGGCGGCTCGTGCGGCGATCCGTGATGTGGCGCGCGCGATGGGGCTGCCCTATGCGCTGGCCGACAAGACGGCCAAGCTTGTACCGTGGGAGCTGGGCATGACTTTGGACAAGGCAATCCAGCAGTCAAGGTCTCTCTATGAGCTTTACCGAGAGGACAAGCAGGTTGCCGAGCTTTTGGATATGGCGAAAAAGGTTGAGGGAATGCCACGCCACGCCTCAACACACGCGGCCGGAGTGGTTATCACCGACAAGCCGGTCAACGAATATGTGCCGCTTTGTTTAAACGGTGAAATGGTTGCTACCCAGTATACAATGAACCTGCTTGAAGAGCTGGGGCTTCTTAAAATGGATTTTCTGGGTTTGCGCAACCTCACTGTTATCGACGATGCGCAAAGGATAATACGTGGTTCAAACCCCGGTTTTGATATACAATCCATCCCGATGAACGAAGACGCTGTTTTTGAAATGCTGTCGCAGGGCAGCACCGAAGGGGTGTTCCAGTTTGAATCCTCCGGCATGAAGAAGGTTCTTACAAACCTGCGCCCCCGCTGCTTTGAGGACCTTATTGCCGTTATCGCGCTATATCGTCCGGGACCGATGGATTCCATTCCGAAATACATTAACAACAGACATCACCCCGAACAGGTCGAATACGCCCATCCTCTGCTCAAGCCGATTCTTGAGGTGACAAACGGATGTATTGTCTATCAGGAGCAGGTTATGCAGATTTTCCGCGAGCTGGCCGGATACTCGCTGGGACGGGCGGATATTGTCCGCCGCGCCATGTCAAAGAAAAAGCATGATGTGATGGAGCGGGAACGGGAAATATTCATCAACGGGCTTGTAAATGAGGACGGGTTTGTCGAGGTGGAGGGCTGTGTGCGCCGCGGGGTAAACCGAAGCATTGCCGAGCGGATCTTTAATGAGATGTCGTCCTTTGCGTCATACGCATTTAACAAGGCGCATGCCGCTGCTTATGCCATGGTTGCCTATCAAACCGCATATCTGAAATGCTATTATCCGAAGGAGTATTTTGCCGCACTGCTCACCAGCGTGCTGGACGGCAGCGGCAAGGTGGCGAGCTATATCGCCGAATGCGACAGGCTGGGCATTAAGATTTTGCCGCCCACCGTGAACGAAAGCGATTCGGGCTTTACCGTGAGCGGGGACAGCATTCGCTTTGGACTCCTTGCGGTTAAAAATCTCGGCAGGGGATTGATTAACGAGCTGGTACGCGAGCGTGAAAACGAGGGTCTTTTTACAAGCTTTTATTCGTTTTGCCGCCGAATGTCCGTGCGGCGTGAATTCAATTCCCGCGCGCTTGAAAGCCTGATACGCTGCGGCGCTCTTGACGGTTTGGGCGCAAACCGCAGACAAATGCTGGAGTCGTATGATTCCATTCTGAGCCAGCTTGATGATGAAAACAGGCGGAATCTCGACGGCCAGATAGGACTGTTTGATTTTTCGGGTGAGGAGGATTACGGCGAGCCCGCGCTTCCGGATTGTCCGGAATACTCTTATTCCGAGCTGCTTGCAATGGAAAAGGAGGTCACCGGCCTTTACATAACCGGACACCCTCTCGCGCCCTATGCAAAAATATACAGGGATTCACGCGTTGACAGGATTGACCGTATCCTGTCGGCGGCGGAAGAGGACTCCGGCGAATATAAAGACGGCGATTCCGTCACCCTGCTCGGAATGGTGGGGAATATACGGCAAAAGACCACTAAAAGCGACGCGGTAATGGCTTATGTTATGTTTGAGGACCTTTATGGTTCAATCGAGTTGGTTATATTCCCCCGTGTGCTTTCAAGCTTTTTGTCCCTGATAAAAACGGGCGAAATCGTTCTGGTACGGGGGCGCATCAATTTACGCGAGGATGAGGAGACAAAAATACTGGCCGACAGCTTTGACGCCTATACGGAAACGGCTTCAGGGCATGATTCGCCCTCCAGGCAAAAGAGCAAACAGTCTTCTGCTCCTCCGGGCCTGTATCTTAGAGTTTCGTCCATGAACGGTGAGGATTATAGGCGCGCCTCTCTGGTGACGGCTGTTTTTGAAGGCAGGTTTCCTCTTTACATACGTTTTCGGGATACGGGAAAGCTTATGCGGGCCCCCGACAGCATGTCGGTCACGCCGAATGAAGTTATGATTAATGAGCTCGAAAGGATAGTCGGGAAAGAGAATGTTGTTTTTATCGGTGATTGACTAAAATCAACGAAAAATCCGCACTATATTTTACTTTAATCAACTTGCACAATGCAAAATGATTGGTGTATAATAGCAACTGTCGGTTAAAATATAATATATATTGGCGTAATACTTAGATTTTTAGCGTGCAGGATTAAGGAGAGATTTACCCATGTCTATTAAAAAAATTGCCGTACTTACGAGCGGCGGAGATGCTCCGGGCATGAACGCCGCAATTCGTGCCGTCGCACGTACGGGAATAAGTAAAGGCTTAGAGGTATTCGGAGTTTACCGTGGATATAACGGGCTTATACACGGCGATATATTCCCGATGAATCTTAGAAGCGTATCCGATATCATCCATCGGGGAGGGACAATGCTTTATACGGCTAGAAGTCCTGAATTCTGCACCGAAGAGGGTATGCAAAAAGCAATCAAGACATGCCGCGAAAACGGTATCGACGGCGTGGTTGTGATCGGAGGCGACGGCTCTTTCCGCGGAGCACAGGATTTGACAAAGCGCGGTATGCCTTGCATCGGTATTCCGGGCACCATTGACAACGATATATCCTGCTGTGAATACACGATCGGATATGATACCGCAATGAACACATGTATGGAAATGGTTGATAAACTGCGCGATACCGCACAGTCGCACGACCGCTGCAGCGTGGTTGAGGTGATGGGGCGTAACGCCGGATATCTTGCCCTTAATGTCGGCATTGCCGTGGGCGCTACATCCGTTCTCGTCCCCGAAGTTCCGTATGATTTTGAGCGCGATATAGTAAGCAGAATGAAGACAACCTCATCGACCGGAAAAAAACACTTTATTATTGTGGTTGCGGAGGGCGTCGGAGGGGTTATGGATATCGCCGACAGAATCCAAGAGGGAACCGGTATCGAAAGCCGCGCAACCATTCTCGGCCATGTCCAGCGCGGAGGCTCTCCGACCGTACGCGACCGTGTGCTGGCAAGCGAGATGGGGCATAAGGCGGTTGAGCTTTTGATGGACGGCAAGAGCAACCGCGTCGTAGCCACACAAAACGACCAGATTGTTGATTTTGATATCGAAGCCGCGCTTCGCATGAAAAAACCGTTCAACTTCGAACTTTACAATATGGCTCATCAGATTTCGATTTAGCCTATTCACATGTCATTCAGGGGGTTGACGGCCGACGCTTTGAATGGCATGTTTTAGTTATGAAACAACAAGGTTTCCGGGGACGCCCGCAATCTTTGAAAGGAAACATAACGCAAAATGGATTCGATTAAGGTGTTTGACATACCTCCCCGTATGAAGGACGACAGACGTGCTGCCGGCGTAATTGTCGCTGCGGGCAGCTTTACGCGCATGGGCGGAGTGGCAAAGCAGACGGCCCTTCTCGGCGATATGCCCGTGATTGCGCACTCTATAAAAGCATTTCAGGATTCCGAGAATATAAGGGAAATCGTGGTTGTGTCAAGACCGGACGACATGTCGCGGTTTATGCAGATATGCATAGAATACGGTTTTGACAAGGTAAGGGCGATAGTCGCCGGAGGAGATACAAGACAGCAGTCGGTATTTAACGGTATCGGCGTGGTAAAGGGGGGTGCCGCCTATTTTGCCATCCATGACGGCGCCCGCCCTTTAATAAAACCCGAGACGATTGACCGTGTAATCGAAGAAGGATGGAAATACGGCGCGGCGACGGCAGCCGTCCCGACAAAGAATACAATAAAAGTATCCGATAAAGACGGCTTTGTTGTCTCCACCCCCGACAGGCGGTTTTTATGGAGTATACAGACGCCACAGGTGTTTAAAGCCGACCTATATCTTAAAGCCATGGAGAACGCGAGTGTAAATGGATGTGACTTTACAGACGACTGCCAGCTGGTTGAACAGCTTGGCTCAAAGGTTTATCTTGTGAATTCAGAATACGACAACATCAAGATAACCACACCCGAGGATATCGCTGTAGCCGGGTGCCTGCTCGAACACCGCATGAATACTCATTCTTAAAAGGGGATATAAAAATGAGAATAGGGCATGGATATGATGTGCATCGGCTTGTTTCGGGCCGCCGTCTGGTTCTCGGCGGAGTGGAAATACCGTTTGATAAAGGACTTTTGGGCCATTCGGACGCCGATGTGCTGGCGCATGCCGTAATGGATGCGATCTTGGGCGCTGCGGCACTGGGGGATATCGGGGGGATGTTCCCCGATACAGATAAAAGGTATCTTGACGCCGACAGCATGATGCTTCTCGGCATCGTCGTCAACACCGTGAAAGAAAAAGGCTGGCGTATCGGAAATATTGATGCGACCGTCATCGCACAGACGCCAAAGCTAAAGCCATATATACGTGAAATGATTTCTAATATCGCCGCTGCCTGTCTTGCGGATATATCCCGAATCAATGTGAAAGCAACGACAGAGGAGCAACTCGGCTTTACCGGAGCGGGGGAGGGGATTTCCGCCCACGCCGTATGCCTTTTAGAGAAAGCGTAGCAAACTGACAGACTCCTTATCTTTTGACCTTGGGCTCCAATCATGCATATATTGGTGATAGAAGCCCATAAAATGAGGTGAAAAGATGAGTAGTCTGTGCTTTTATGTAAGCTCCGTGACCAATGCGATGCGCGGAAAGTCTGTGCTTGAACAAAACAACATCCGCGCGTTTATCAGCCGCTCGACAGATGAAACCGTTCAGAACGGATGTGGATATTGTCTCTTTGTTTCATCCGACTTTAAAAAGGCCGAATCCTTGCTTCAATCAGCCGGAATACGTATCCGAGGAAAAAAGCAAATGAATGATGCTTTATGATTTTCTCCCCGTATAATACGGTGTACTTTGATAATGCCGCTACCACATGGCCAAAGCCCCTGGTCGTAAGGAAGGCCGTACAGAAAGCCTTGACCGACTACGGCGCGAACCCGGGACGAAGCGGATATAAAATGGGACTTGCCGCTTCGCGTGAAATATACCGCTGCCGCGAGACTGCGGCAGAGTTTTTTAATCTAAAGAACCCTTCAAATGTAGTGTTTGTTCAGAACTGTACCTTGGCTCTCAACATTGTTATCAAAGGCCTGCTGAGAAATGGCGGGCATGTAATCGTTTCCGACCTTGAGCATAACGCCGTTATGCGCCCTCTTTATGCGATTTCAAATTATTTAACGACTTATAGCACCGCCGGTATTTCACCCGAAAACACGGATGAAACTGTGGAATTCTTCAGAAGGTGTATACGACCCGATACAAAAGCCATAATCTGTCTTCACGCTTCGAATGTATTCGGAACCCGGCTCCCGATACGTGAAATCGGCAGGCTGGCACGGAGACACGGAATTAAGTTTGTTGTGGACGCGGCGCAGAGCGCCGGAGTGCTCCCAATAGATATGCAGGCGGATTGCATTGATTATCTCTGTGTTCCCGGCCATAAGGGTTTATACGGACCGATGGGAATCGGCATGCTTCTCTGCGGGAGCGAACAGCTTCTGCCACCCTTTATCGAGGGGGGAACAGGAAGCTATTCCATCGAGTTCGGGCAGCCCTCTGAGCTTCCCGACAGGTTTGAAAGCGGCACATTAAATACCGCCGGTATCTGCGGGCTGCTGGCCGGGATGGAATTTGTAAAAGGAATCGGAATCCGGCAAATATGCGAACAGGAAACCGCACATATGCGGTATATATACAATCAGCTCCGAGACATGAAAGGCATATCGCTTTACACCCCGTGCCCCGATATCAGCCGGTCGGCTCCGGTTCTGTCCTTTAATATCGAGGGGCGCAACAGTGAAGAAACAGCCGAAGCCCTGAGCAGAAAAGGAATTGCGGTCAGGGCGGGGCTGCACTGCGCACCTTGCGCCCACCGCTGTTTCAATACCATTAGCACGGGGACCGTGAGACTGGCGCCCTCTGTGTTTACGACCGAAAGGGAAGCGCGTTACGTATGCAGGGTAATCAGGGCAATCAGGAGTGAATTGAAATAAGCCTTTTAGAATGTGCGCCAAGCATAAAGACCCGGGCAAAATTCCGGGTCTTTATACTTGCGCGTTCGGTTGTTCTGATTGAACCGGCTATAAGAAAAGGATTGCAATAATCTGAGTTTATGTTAAAATATTATTATATTTTAATATTTAAATTTGCAGGCCGGATTTTACATATTGCAAGAGGAAGTAACCGAAGGGATGAAATATTTGTGGCGGAATTGCTGTCGGAAACATGGAGCAATATAATAGCGTTCTTAAAATCCATTGACTGGTTCAGAGATACGCTGGATATTGCCCTTGTCGCATTTGTTATATATAGTATTATCAAGCTTGTGCGCGATTCGCGTGCCGAGCAGCTTCTTAAGGGTATTTTGATTTTCGGCGTTGCCTTTTTAATGGCTTCGCTGCTTGACCTAAAGACAATATATTACCTGCTGAAGGCTGTTTTTGATTACAGCCTGCTGGTTATCATTATAATATTTCAGCCCGAAATCAGACGAGCTTTGGAACAGGTTGCCCATTCAAGGCTCAGTCCCCTCAGATTATTTGGAAAAGGCGACGAGGAAGCAAAACTTGAAATCAAGCGATGGCAGAAGGCGATATCCGCCGCATGCTCGGCTATCGAGTCTCTTCAAAGGCAGAGAATGGGCGCCCTTATTGTATTTGAAAGAAATACAAAGCTTGGTGAAATCATAAATTCGGGAACGATTATCAATGCGGAAGCCACGCCCGAGCTTATCGGCAACATTTTCTTCAGCAAGGCGCCTTTGCATGACGGCGCCATGATATTGCGCGACGGGATAGTATATGCCGCCGGGTGCATTCTACCTTTAACGGACAATCAGCAGGTCAGCCGCGAGCTCGGCACCCGCCATCGCGCCGCCGTCGGAATGAGCGAAAATTCCGATTCCCTTGTTGTAGTGGTATCGGAGGAGACCGGCACGGTATCAATGGCTGTCGGCGGAGAACTGAAACGCAACTACACAATGGAAGCCTTGCGCGTCGCCCTTGAAAACGGCATGATATGGGATAGGTCGCGCTGGGACAAGGACGGAGAAATCAAAGCAAAAGGCCTGTTTCGGAGGTGGAAATCCAAATGAGTGGTAGAATGTCGCTGAACAGGATTCTTCATAATAAAAAGTTTGCGATATTTTTTTCGGTTATTTCCGCTGTTGCGATATGGGCCGCGGTACACTCCATAAGCAATGAGGATGTCAAAACCATAACAACGACCGCAAATCTGAGTCTCAATAATACTTATGCCGGAAATACCGGAATGCAGATTTACCGGGGGGATACCCCCAAGGTTGATATAACCGTGCGGGGAAGCCTGTTTGTCATACATCATCTGACCGAAAAGGATTTTTATGTATCAGGGGATTACAGCGAGGTTAAGGGCAGCGGAGATTGGCCGGTTACCATAAGGGCTTCAAAAAGCGTAAGCACAATGGATTTTTCTATTGTTGAGGTCAAGCCCGAAAGAGCCATGATTTTTTGTGATTTTGCCGATAAAAAAACATTTGCGGTAAGCGCGGATACTACCAACGTAAAAATTGATGGAAAGACCGGTTATCAGCTGGGGACGCCTACGGTTCAGGCCCCGGGTATTGAAAACGGTACGGTTACGATTGAAGGGCCGAGGTCGGTCGTCGGAAAGATTGCGTCTGTAAAAGCGGTTGTGAATAAGGGAGCCACAATATCCGAGCTTACCACTTTTCCTGCCACGCTAAACGCCTTTGATGAGGACGGAAAGCCGGTCAAAGACATTGAGCTCTGCACCTTTACGGGGTTATCTCAGGATTTGAGTGTAAATGTCGTTGTTCCGGTATGGGAAAAACGCACCATAAAGTTCAATTACAAATATGAAAATATGCCCGAGGGCTTTAAGAATTACAGCAACTTTATAACAATATCACCCCCTTCGATTGAAATACTGGGCGCACCCGAGCAGATAGATACATTTGCCGATGAAATTGCCTATCTGGGAGTCTTTGATTTCAACCATATCAGCCTTGATAATAAAAACATGGAAATCCAGCTTGATATTCCCCAGGCAATAACCGTAATCGACGGTACCACCGAGGTTGACGTTGCTTTCAAAATGGACGGTTTTATCTCTAAAAAGCTGGAAATTAGGCTGGACAACCAAAACACAACCGTTATAAACCGTCCCGACGGGGCAAGCTACTCTCTCTCGACGCAAAAGATAAGTGTCACGTTGATTGGGGACAGGAATTCCATCAATAAGATAAAAGCCTCCGATCTCTCGGCCGTTATCGATATGGCAAATGAAGGCACGGCAGGGGTTCGCGAATTTAAAGCGATAATAAAGGTCAAAGGATATAAAGATGTGTGGGTGTACTACGGAACATCCGAAAGCGGGTATACCGCCTATCTGACAATATCATAGCTTAAAATAGTATTAATGCCGCCGGTTTTGATTGCCGGCGGCATTGATCGTATATCTATTTCAATGAAATCAACCTTTTTATCAGCTCATATCCCTTATCAACCATTATTCCGGTATTTGATGCCGTTTTTTCGTTGAAGCCGGCAATTCCCGACGAGCAGGCTTCAAGGCTGGAATAAATCAAGTAGGGAACAGGCTCACTGGTATGGGTGCGAATTGATAAAGGAGTCGGGTGGTCGGGGAGAACCATTATGCGAAAATCCCCCATCTCTTTGAGTCCTTCCAGCAAGGGCGCGATAATCCTGCTGTCGATATCTTCAATCGCACGCACCTTGTTCAGGGCTTCGCCGCGATGTCCGCATTCATCCGGCGCTTCTATGTGAACATACACAAAATCCTGTCCGTTTTTAAGTTCGCCGAGGGCGGCGTCAAGCTTTCCTTTGTAGTTGGTGTCGATATATCCGGTCGCACCCTCGACATTGCAGACATTCATCTTCGCAATGCGCCCGATTCCCTTAACCAGGTCGACGGCGGAAACAACAGAGCCCCTAACCCCGAACCGTTCTGTAAAGGGCTGCAGGCGGGGGCGCTTGCCCTGACCCCAAAGCCAGATTGCGTTGGCGGGATTTAAACCTTCCGCCATTCTTTTTATGTTTACCGGGTGGTTTTTCAAAAGCTCTATGCTACCCTTCATCATGTTAAGCAAAGGGGCGGCGTCGGGATGAAGCGGCAGGTAGTCTCCGATTACCCGACCCGTGATGTCGTGGGGTGGGGTGACTGTTCCCAAAGCGGTTTTTCCGCCGTGCCATACCATACAGTGGCGGTATGCGGTCCCGGTATAAAAATCGAATTCTCCTCCGCCAAAGGTCTTTTGAATGTCGCGGATAATCATATCGGCCTGTTCGGTATGTATATCTCCTGCGCAGTAATCGAGCATTATTTTATCGCTGAAATTACCGTGGTCGGATAAGGTTACAAGATTACAGCGGAAAGCGACGTCGTCGTCATTAAGGGAAATTCCGATATTCGCCGCCTCCAGCGGCGAACGTCCGGTATAGCATTCGGCGGTGTCATAACCCATTACGGTAAGATTCGCCACGTCGCTTCCCGGCGGCATCCCGTTCGGGACGGTTCGGACCAAACCGGTTTCTCCGTGTCGGGCAAGCCAGTCCATGGCAGGCTTATTTGCAAGCTCCATAGGAGTTTTACCGCCCAGCATGTCGCTCGGCGTATCCGCCATGCCGTCGCATAGCACAACAACCAACTTCATTGGATATTTCCCCAATCTTAGGACATTATAATTTAAAATACGACATAATCAATTATAATCCATACACAAGCATATAGTATAACAGAAAATCGAAAAAACTACATCTTTTTTATATCTTAATTTTTGTG
>JAAYKB010000173.1 GCA_012522615.1 Clostridiales bacterium | reverse complement strand
GGCCGATTCCATTGTCAAGAGTAACATGGTATACATTCCATATCGGCCCGCCCCTCCGTTTTCCTGCTATTTACCGCCGCCCACACCTAACCCATATTCCAACAAACGCCACATTATTGTAAGCAATTACCAAATATCACCACAAAATCTTATGCAAAAGGTAGAACGTGGGAAAAATTAAAAAAATTCTCAAAAAGGTTATTGACAAGGCAACAAAAGTGTGTTATCATAGCATCGCAGGCGAAACAAGAAAGGAGGGAAGCACACAAAAAACAGTCCGCCGCATCCCAACAGCTTTTAAAACACATATCTTCCGCCAAAAAAAATTACACCCCTCGTTTGCGCCTTGCTGCCGGCCGCGCTGCAATCTATCTGAAGCTGCAAATCCGATAGACATTTCAGCCAAATTGTGTTAATCTAAATACCAATTCAGTTTTACATGAGGGGTGAAAAAAATGACCGAGCTGCTGGTTCGCATCTTCACAAAGGGGAATAATACCGATGACCGCTATGAATTCGGGCGTATGGCGGGCATGGTCGGGCTTGCCGCCAACCTCCTGCTTTTCATTGCAAAGCTGCTGACGGGAATACTGTCCTCAAGCGTCGCCGTTATCGCGGATTCCTTCAACAACCTGTCGGACGCAGGCTCCTCGGTTGTCACCCTCGTCGGGTTCCGCATGGCCTCTGCCCCTCCCGACAAGGAGCACCCTTTCGGACACGGGCGTATGGAATATGTCACGGCAATGGTGATTGCGGTAATGATTCTGTTTGCGGGCTTCGAGCTTGGCAAATCCTCGGTTGAAAGGATTCTCGACCCGGCAAAAACAGCCTTCGGCATAGTATCCCTGATTATCCTTGCCGCCGCGATACTCGGCAAGCTCTGGCTCGCGCGGTTCTTCAGGAATATAGGGAAGCGCATCCGGTCGAGAGCTCTCCTTGCGGCTGCCGCCGACAGCAGAAACGACGTCATATGCACCGGCTTGGTGCTGGTTTCGGGCGTTGTCGGATGGCTTACGGGTATCGGTCTGGACGGCTATATCGGAGTCCTTGTCGCCGGGTTCGTAATGTGGTCGGGAATCTCGGTTCTCCGCGGCACGATCTCGCCCCTGCTCGGTCAGGCTCCCGACGCCGAGCTTGTCAGCGACATAAAGCAGACGGTTTTGGGGCACAAGGGTATAATAGGAATACACGACCTTATGGTTCACAACTACGGCCCGGGCAACAGGATTATCTCCCTGCATGCCGAGGTATCCTCGGACGAGGACGTCATGCTAAGCCATGACCTTGTCGACTGCATTGAACGGGAAATGGTGGAGAAGTATAACGCCGTGGTCTGCATCCACATGGACCCGGTCGATACCGAGGACGACAGGGTAAAGGCGCTCCAGACCCTCACCGAGGGCATCCTTAAAGAAATAGACCCCTCGCTCACCCTCCATGATTTTCGGGTGGTCTTCGGGGAAACACATACAAACATGATTTTTGACGTGGTGGTGCCCTTCGACTACAAGAAGGTAAAAGAGCTTTGCGACGACCTCCAGCAAAGGGTGTGGCAAACCGATCCCCGGCTGTTCACGGTCGCGACAATAGAACACAGCTTCACCTGATACATACCGTTTATTTACGATGGTTATACCACGGAAAGGACATGAATCTTAAATGGCGGGATATGTGATATATAACGGCTTTTGGAACCCCGACGGTCTGCCCGATACCGTCAGGCGTCTGGTCGACGCCGCCGGGCTTCTGGGAATAAAGCTTGTTCCCATGGCAAATACCCAAACATCCGACATGTTTGATGACGGGATTAATATAAGCGGGTTCGACGCAAGCGATTTCGCCCTGTTCTTTGACAAGGATATCAGGCTTGCGCGCGCGCTTGAAACCATCGGGGTGCGGGTCTACAATCCGGCCGACGCCATAGCGGTATGCGACGACAAGGCCGCCACCCACCTGAAACTTGCGGCCGAGGGCATACCGATGCCAAAAACCCTTGTCGCCCCCATGACATATATAAAAATGGACAAAAAGCCTTCCGGCCTGTTTTTGAAGTATGCCGAACAACAGCTCGGATTCCCGATGGTGGTAAAGGAGTGCTACGGCTCTCTGGGCGGTCAGGTCTACCTCGCCCGCAGCCCCGCCGAGCTTTACGAGATATCCGGCAGAATGGAAGCCCGCCCGTTTATATGCCAGCAGTATATATCCTCGAGCGCAGGCTCGGATATAAGAATCTATGTGGTGGACGGCAAGCCTGTCGCCGCAATGCGCCGCCATTCCTCTACCGATTTTCGGGCGAACGTCGGAAACGGAGGCGCCCCCGGCCCCTACACCCCGACCGATGAGGAAAACGCCCTGGCGGTCAGATGCTGTGACATCCTCGGGACGTTGTTCGCCGGCGTCGATATCCTGACGGGGGAATCCGGCGAACCCCTTATATGCGAGATAAACTCCAACGCCCAGATGAAGGCGATATCCGAGTGCACCGGGGTTGATATTGCGGGCTTGGTGATTGATTCGGTTCTGGCGCGCGAGGGTCAGAGATAGCCGGACTCAGGACGAAAGCTTTTTCCCCTCAAACAAAAGCTGGGCCTTGACCTTTTCCATAACGCCGTCAAACTGGGCGGGGGTGAGCGACTGGGCGCCGTCGCTGAGGGCGGCGGAAGGGTTGTTATGGACCTCGATCATAAGACCGTCCGCCCCTGCCGATATCGACGCCTTTGAAAGCGGCTCGACAAGCCAGGGTATTCCGGCGGCATGGCTCGGGTCGACCACAACCGGCAGATGCGACTGGTGCTTGAGCACCGGAACGGCGGAAATATCGAGCGTGTTGCGGGTCATGGGCTCAAAGGTTCTGATGCCGCGCTCACAAAGTATTATTCTATCGTTCCCGCCCGACATGATATATTCGGCGCTCATTAAAAACTCCTCAATCGTGTTCGCCATACCCCGTTTGAGCAATATCGGCTTGCCGCTGCGCCCCAACGCTTTGAGCATCTCGAAGTTCTGCATGTTGCGCGCCCCGACCTGGATTACATCCACGTCGCGGAACAGGTCGAAATGGGAAAGGTCCATGATTTCGGATACGATAGGAAGTCCGGTCTCCCGCTTGGCCGTCATAAGCAGCTCAAGCCCCTCGGCATGAAGCCCCTGAAACGAATATGGAGAGGTGCGCGGCTTGAATGCGCCCCCCCGCAGCATGGTGGCGCCGCTTTTCTTGACCCTCCGCGCAACCGAAACAATCTGCTCCTCGCACTCGACCGAACAGGGGCCCGCGATAACGCCGAAAAACCCTCCGCCGAGCTTGGACTCAAAGCCGTCCGTTTTGACGCTGATAATTGTATCGTCCGGCTGAAATTTGCGATTCACGGCCTTGTACGGCTCGGACACCCGCTTGACGTCCTCGACGATTTCAATGGCTCTTACGGCGTCGATATCGACCCGCGAGGTATCACCGATTATTCCTAGTATGGTGGTATGAGCGCCCGTGCTGTGATGGCACGAAAGCCCCATGTCTTCAAACCGGCCGACCAATTTATCTATTTTTTCAGATTCCACATTCTGTTTGAGTATAACAATCATAACCCGTTACCCAACCTTTCGGAACACTTATAAAGCGCGTACTCTTTTACGCTTTAAAGTGTAATAGTAAACACCGGTATTGTCAAGTGATATTATGTGTTTTCCAAACTGTTTTTAATAATCCCCCCGCGGGATACGGGGATGTATGATTATCTGTAGTCTAAAATTGAGCGCCGGTATTTGCCTCGACGGGCAAAACCGCGGAAAGGATTTTATATATGCTTGCATTTATCGAAAATGAGACCCTCAAGGTATCTGCCGACAGCCTCGGCGCCGAGCTTCATTCCATCAAATCCGCGGACGGGATTGATTATCTCTGGAACGGAGACCCCGAGTATTGGAAAGGGCGCTCGCCTATACTCTTCCCGATTGTCGGCGCCCTTCGCGGGGGCAGGGCGGTATCCAGGGAGGGGGAGGTAACATTGCCCCGCCACGGACTGGCGCGGTCATACGAATGGATTATCGAAAACGCCAAAAAAGACAGCATGACCTTTCTCCTGAAATCCGACGACCGAACAAGGCGGAGCTACCCTTATGATTTTGCCCTGCGGGTATGCTATACCCTTGACGGCAATTCACTTAAAACCGCTTTTTCAATCCGCAACACCGGCAAGACCGAAATGCCCTACTGCATAGGCGGGCACCCCGCGTTTAACGTCCCTCTTGTCGACGGCGAGGATTTTACCGATTATAAAGTCAAGTTTGAAAAGCCGGAGACCGCCGACTGCCCCTTCGTTGACATGGATTCGGGGATTATCCTTGATGATAGGCGAAGGGTGCTTGAAAACCGGGACGAATTCACATTAAGACACGACCTGTTTGTATGCGATGCCCTTGTGTTTGACAACCTCAAATCCCGCAGCGTAAAGCTTTATTCCGAAAAGAGCGGGCGGGGAGTGCAGATGGACTTTGACGGTATGAACTATTTCGCCGTATGGTCGCCCGTCAAAAGCAGCCCGTTCGTATGCTTAGAACCCTGGACGGGCACCGCGACCCTTGAAAGCGAGGACGACGTTTTTGAAAACAAACGGGGTATGCGACTGCTGAAGCCGGGGAGGAGGACGCCGTTTCCTTTACGGTGAGGTTTTTCTGATGGCTTCAAAGTGGGAAGCGGTTGTATTCGACCTTGACGGGACCTTGGCCGATACCCTCCGCGACATTGCCGAAGCGACCAACGCCGCGCTGGTTAAAAACGGGTTCCCGCCCTGCCCGTTGGAACAGTACCCTTTGATGGTGGGCAACGGCCTGCGAAAGCTGGTCGAACGCGCGGCGGCGGGCGCCGACAAGACAGCCGTCCTGAATATAGTAGAGGATTTCCTCTCAATCTATGACCGCGATTGCCTTGTCCACACCAAAGCCTACCCGGGCATGAACGATACCCTTGCCGCCTTGCGCGGGGCGGGAGCCAAACTGTTTGTCGTCACCAACAAGCCGGACGCACAGGCGCAGAAGATTGTAGCGGGTCTATACGGCGACGGCCTGTTCGAAGGGGTGTACGGCAACAGGGAGGGGAGGAACACCAAACCCGACCCGACCCTGACCCTTGAGATATTGAGCCGGGCGGGAATATCGCCGTCGCGCTCGCTGTTCGTCGGGGATTCGGACGTCGATATCTATACCGCCTCAAACGCGGGTATGAAAAGCGCCGGCGTGACATGGGGGTTCCGGGGAAAGAACGAGCTTATATCAGCCGGTGCCGACTATATTGTCGAAAATCCGCAAGAAATTCTGACGATATAAAAACAACCCGTCAAATCGTCAGCTTGTTAAATAGCAATCGTCTTTTATCAAAATATAAGATTTTTGTCAGTTTATTTAGAGTCATTATACTTTTAGTTGACATAGTAACATTTGTTTGCTATTATCATGGTAAATAATAGTAGTATATTGCAAATACAAGAACCTTTGGTGTGAGAATAGAATAATCTGCTTAGAAATTCTATACATAAATATAAACAGATTCATATAATGATAAAAAACATCCCCTTAAAAACATGCCGGATCAAAGCATTTACCATAATAACAAATCCTGACTTAATCGTTGAATATGATTAAAGGATTACTTGTTCAGGCGGGTGGTAAACATCGTTAGGAAAAAAGCCAATCAAATACTGATTGCAATCGGCTTGTTTATGCTTTCGGCCATTGCCCTTATATTTACAGTAGGTCTGGCTTTGCTTCCTGACGGGGGAGGAAAGGTTGTTTCTCCTGTTTTAGGAACATACCGTATCGGAATACAATCATTCGGTTCTCCGGTTGCAGATGCACTTTTTTATATCCTGCTTCCTATCCCGTTTATTCTTACTTTAGAAGCCGCTTTATGGCGATTGCGTGAAGGGCTTGAAATGCGTAAGGAGACTCTTAAATATAAGCCGGGTACAGTTTGGTCGGCTTTTGCGGTTTTCAATCAGTTTAAGGACATTATCAGCGCAGTGATTTTTCTGGGAGCATTTATTATTCTAATCACATTGCTGCTCCATGAATTATGGCTTTTCCCAAAAGCATTTTCAAAAAATATCGCCTTGTATATTGCAACGATTGTTGTTTATTTTGCAATCCGCAAAAAACTCGGTAAAGCGTGGAAAGGTGCCGCAAAGCGGTTTCGCAAAGGTCTGCCCACATACCGACTCTCAGAAGACGGTGTGACCATAAATCTTTTTCCTGATGCCGGCAAAAAGTTCCCTGAACTGCAACCGATACATATCCGATTTGAAGAGATTGATGAGTTGCAGGTGATGACCTACACAGAATCCGAGGCTTTTCTGAAATACAATATAGGACCAGATTTTCAGTTGAGCAAGAGACAGATAGAGGACACGGCTGCCTACCTTAAGGGCAAGATACAAAGACCGTCGGTATATACCTACGGAGGCGCCAAAAATGATTGTGTTCTTATCAGAGGGCCGGAACTTTTTTACATGATATCTTTCGATACCGATAATGTATCGGATTTAACCCAAGCTTATCAATCTTTCAAGAACCCATCTGGGGGAGCATGCCCGAGCAACAGCTGTGACTTGTAGCCTTAATCGATTGATCGCGAGTAATCCTCAAAAGCCAAGTGAAAGGAATCGATATAAGTATGAAAAGAGCCTCTTTATTTATTATCACTTTAGTTTTACTTGCTTTATTTTCATCTTGCGCATCAGATAACGCGTCTAAAGCCAGCAAAGCCAAACAGGGAAATACAACAGAAAAGAACAATACAACCAAATCGTCCGGTTCGGTTGGCAGGATATCCTTTGACACAAACGACAATGATGATGCAACGTATAAGCAGCACATAGAAGCTTTATGGGAAAAAACCAAGGCTTTACTCCGAGAGGATATTTCAAAAAATTATTCCGACCAAGAGCTGAAAGAGCTGGGAACCGAAATCGATACGGCATGGGTAAATCTTCAGATGCACTGCTCGATAAATCATATGGATGAAATCGATAAAATAAAAGATGCTAGATATGCCAATATTATTGAGGATATAATGGGAGTAATCGACGAATTGTACGCCAACAGATATACGCCTTCGGAGGAAAAAAGAAAGGAGAGGATGGAAAACTTAAAGAATGGGCGACTGGAGTTTAAAATAAAAGAATTTGATGAAACCCTGAAGAATGCGAATTAGGCAAACCCAATAAATCAATATATTGCCGCTCTAACGGCAGAATGGAGATTTGTATGAAAAAAGTGCAAAAAAAATCATTACTAATGATACTGGGCTTGTGTTTATCATTATGTCTTACATCCTGCATCATTCAAATGCCTTCGCAATCAACTGCAACCCAGGAAAGTCAGAACCAACAGACCGATGGCGGTAAAAAAACGCTTAACACGAAACCGACTTCCGCAACCCCCGGAAAATTTGAAATGATAACAATCCCGGGTGACTTTAACGCATCAGGTTCGGTTATTACCGGCAAGGTTAGCATTTCAAGCATTCTGAACATGAAGATAACCGATATTAATAAAATCGGACTTCAATTCACAAAACCCAAATTTTCGCTAAAGGGGAATTCAAACCAGTTCAGCGGAAATGAGGACGACTTCTCTCCGTTCGCTCTCACAGAAAAAGATGTTAAAATGCCGGTGCTTGAGCATTTAGGACACGGCTATGATGTTTTCGAAAAATATGCCAGTGCAAAATATGTTGAAGACGGGGCGGTTTTAGATTTACAAAAGCTGCTCAAAGACGGCAAGGTGTATCGCAGAAACATTCCGGAAAGCACATATAAGATAGTCACGGCGTCGAGTATAAAGAGGTATTCAAAGGAAGTCGCGACCCAAATATCACTGTCGGGCAGTTATATGTTTTTCAGCGGAAGTGCAAAAGCGAATTTCAACAGTTCTCATCTTGAAGAAGCAAATTCCTATTTCAGCACGATTTTTTATAACATCGGACTATATAAGCTTTATATCGACCCTGCGGTGAATCTTAAGGATTATGTAAAAGCGGATGCATTGAATGTTCTTGAAACAAAAGACGCTAACTTCATTTTCGAGAATTACGGCACGCATGTGTTAAGGTCGGTCGAAGCGGGCGGCAGATTTGACTATAACACAAGTGTTGAAAAGAAATATGTGAAAGATGAAAAATCATTTTCGGCACAGGTTAAAGCATCATTTAACGCCGGTTTTGCATCGGCAAAATGCACCGTGGATAACGCAAGCACTCAGATCAGTGAGTCTTTTACAGAAAACAGTATTACCAATATATTCACTTACGGCGGTGACGGTATAGACGGCCAGTCTCTTGCGAATGATGTCAACGCGCTCAAAAAATGGCTTGCAACCGTAAAAAAGAATCCGTCGATAAGCGAATTCGGTGATAACGGGCTTATACCCATTTGGGAATTTTGCAAGACCGAAGCAAGGAAGAAGTATTTAAAGGCCGAATTTGAAAAATATGCGGCCAAAAAAATGACAATGGTTCCGACCGGCTCCGTTATAAACGGTCTGCGGCTTTCCTTTTCAGGTCCGTATGACAATATTAACAGTGAATATACCGATCCCGCCTCTGGAACATGGCATTATATTTCCAATATTGCAAGCCACGGAATGGATCGCGTCGCAAATCTTTATGCGCGCTACACCTATGACGGCGATACCAAAAATCCCCCTATTGTCGAGGTTATACTTGAAGATAAAACCATCGGGGACGATGCGGTAAAATACTTCAATAATAAGTATAAAAATGATCCCACGGCAAAGCTGTGGGGACTGCGGGGTAAATACAATATATCAGGCTCGAATCTCGGAACCGAGATTAATTCGCCTTTAGCAAAAATAGCAGGGGCACATGAGATAAGGCTTTATTATGTTACAAGTGAAAGAGGCAGTCCGATCAGGGAGATAATATTTAAGCATATACCGCCGGATAATACCGAGCATTATCTGCAGCATGCACCCGAAGAGGGCAGAAAATATCATTATGTCCCTGTTTTAAACGACCAAAGTAAATATAAAGATATCAGTGAGGGTGCGGCCGCCAGCGTTACCGGATTACAGATAGCCAGACGGTGCTACCTGTTGTACACGCTCGAATAAATGCTTTAATGGCATTCTATACGCAATTAAAGATTTCGGGCGGGTATCTGTCTTTGTTATTTCACAACAAAAAATAAGCCGCAAACTCAGAGGACGCGTTTTAGATATTTTTTATCCGGAAAAAATATCGGTATAGTTTGGCATTGTATTATCGGTTATACCGTTAGACCGCTGACAAATAACATCAGCGGTCTAATATTATGCAAAAAGAAGAAAACATGTGGCAGACTGGCGAATAAACGGGTGGAGGGATAAAGACCGCCTGCTTTTTTCGTTAAGGTTGGAGAAATTGTTCAAATTGAAGCTAAAAACGCCAAAAACCCGCTTTGTTAGCAGGTTTTTGGACGGATTGTGTAAAGAGGTAACGAAAAAGATGCAAGTGAGATAATATTATTCATTATTCACCAGCGGCT
>JAAYKB010000172.1 GCA_012522615.1 Clostridiales bacterium | reverse complement strand
TAGCGGGTATTTCTATATTTGTGATTGACTATTTTTTCACAAGGGAGTAATATATTAATAAAAATATTTCTATATTTCAGATGGAGGTCTAAACGATGGCTAGGGTTTATAATTTTTCGGCCGGCCCCTCTATGCTTCCGGAAAGTGTTCTCATTAAGGCGGCGGATGAAATGCTGGATTATGAGGGCTCCGGACAATCGGTTATGGAAATGTCACACCGATCTAAAATTTATGAATCTATTATCCAGGGGTGTGAATCGCTTCTGCGTGAGATTATGAACATCCCCGATAACTATAAGGTTCTTTTCCTGCAGGGAGGCGCGTCTTCCCAGTTTGCAATGATTCCGCTGAACTTAATGAATGGCAGTGGCAAGGCTGATTTTGTGATTACCGGTCAGTGGGCAAACAAGGCGTATCAGGAGGCATCCCGCTATGGTAAGGCAAATATTGTAGCAAGTTCCAAGGATAGAACCTTTTCCTATATTCCTGAGCTTGATAAATCCACATTTACGCCGGACGCCGATTATTTTCATATCTGCGTGAACAACACCATATACGGAACACGCTTTGCAAAGCTGCCCGAGACCGGAGATGTCCCGCTGGTCGGCGATATTTCTTCATGCATACTGTCTGAGCCGATTGATGTATCCAAATTCGGGCTTTTATTTGCGGGCGCTCAGAAGAATATGGCTCCCGCAGGCTTGACGGTTGTAATCGTCAGGGAAGACCTTATCGGAAAAGCCCGCGATATCACTCCCACCATGCTTAACTACCAGATACATAGCGACAACGGCTCTATGTATAACACCCCGCCCTGTTACACCATTTATATGTGCAAGCTGGTGCTTGAATGGATTAAAAACGAGGTCGGCGGACTTGAGAACATGAAGGCAATCAACGAGAAAAAGGCCGCGATTCTATATGATTTTCTCGATTCTTCAAAGATGTTCCGCGGCACGGTTGAGAAAAAAGACCGTTCGCTGATGAATATTCCATTTGTCACCGGAAACGACGAGCTTGACGCAAAGTTTGTTAAACAGGCAACTGCCGCGGGATTTGTAAACCTTAAAGGACACCGTACTGTCGGTGGCATGAGAGCTTCAATCTACAATGCAATGCCGGTCGAGGGGGTAGAAAAACTGGTTGCTTTTATGAAGGAATTCGAAGCGAAAAATGCTTGAGTGTAATTGAAAGGATGAAGCGATTTGTTTAATATTCTTACGCTTAATAAGATTGCTGAATGCGGCATAAACCGGTTCGGCAAGGATATTTACAATATTTCCGATGATATTGATGCGCCTGACGGAATTATGGTTCGGTCGGCCTCTCTGCATGAAACCGAGTTTCCCGCATCTCTCAAGGCAATTGCACGAGCGGGCGCCGGCGTCAATAATATCCCGATTGACAGATGCAGCGAGGCAGGTATTGTGGTATTCAATACACCGGGCGCAAACGCCAACGCGGTAAAGGAACTGGTTTTGGCAGGTTTGCTGATTTCATCCCGCAAAATAATCCCTGCAATAGAGTGGGTAAAAACTCTTAAAGGCAAGGGGAGCGAGGTTCCGAAGCTGGTTGAAAAGGGCAAAAGCACCTTTGCAGGTCCCGAAATCAAGGGCAAGGCCTTGGGCGTTATAGGACTCGGCGCAATTGGCGTACTTGTGGCCAACAGCGCCAAGCGTCTTGGTATGGAAGTGTACGGATATGACCCATATATTTCTGTCGATGCCGCATGGGGCTTATCCAGCTCTGTCAACCATGCGTCCAGTCTGCAGCAGGTTTTTGAAAAATGTGATTATATTACCGTTCATGTACCCCTTGCTCCCGATACCAGGGAGATGTTAAATGCGTCGGCATTCGATATGATGCGCGACGGCGTGCGTATTCTGAACTTTTCGCGTGCCGAGCTGGTAAACGGTGATGATATGCGCAAGGCTTTGTCCGACGGCAAGGTTGCAGCATATGTTGTTGACTTCCCGACCGACGATATGCTGGATGTTGAAAATGTCATTGCAATCCCTCACCTCGGAGCGTCTACCCCCGAGAGTGAAGACAACTGTGCTATAATGGCGGCCCAGGAACTTATAGAGTATCTGGAAAACGGGAACATAGTTAACTCCGTGAATTTCCCCTCTGTTGAGGTAGATCGCTCCACCGATACCCGCATTTGCGTACTCCACCGCAATATTCCAAACATGCTTGCACAAATCAGCGGGGTGGTGTCGGGGACAGGAGTTAATATTGAAACAATGGTAAACCGTTCAAAAAAGGATTATGCCTACACCATTCTTGACACCGTTGGCGATGTACCCGATGAGGTTCTTTCCTCGATTGAAGCAATTGACGGGGTTATAAGAACACGCAAAATCCGGTGAGAATTTGTCTTTGCTGATTGCACGTATCGCTATCCTTATTAAATGTAAAAGAATGCAAATATTCTGTGGAGACGGGATATTTGCATTTGCATTCTATAAGATTATCTCTAAATATTTTGGTGTTTAATACACAAAGCCCGCCGTTTAGGCGGGTTTGTCGGTAAAATAAAGGAAGGCGTCTGCCTTCCTCTATTTTATCTGCATTTTTTCTATTTGTTCCATCCAGACGGTTACATTGGCGTCGGACGGCATCCTCCAGTCCCCCCGGGGTGACAGGGCGACGCTCCCGACCCGCGGTCCGTCAGGCATGCAGGAACGCTTAAACTGCTGCGAAAAAAATCTGCGGCAGAAAAGCTTAAGCCATTTAAGAATTTCATTCTCATGGTATTTATTCTTAAAAGCATAAACAGCCAAACGAAAGATTTTTGAGGGGGGGTCACCGAAACGTACGAAGTGGTAAAGGAAGAAGTCATGAAGCTGATACGGACCGACAATCTGCTCTGTTTCCTGCGATATGACACCGTTTTCCGGCGGCAGCAACTCGGGGCTGACCGGAGTGTTTAGAATGTCGGTAAGGGCTGCTTCAATTACTCCTCCTAATCTTTTCGCTTCGTATGATACGATATAGCGCACAAGGGTTTTAGGAACCGACGAGTTGACCCCGTACATGGACATATGGTCGCCGTTGTATGTCGCCCACCCAAGGGCAAGCTCGGACAAATCTCCCGTGCCTATCACAAGTCCGTTTATCTTGTTG
>JAAYKB010000171.1 GCA_012522615.1 Clostridiales bacterium | reverse complement strand
CTGATAACCCCTGCTACAGCAATTAAAGAGAATGATTATTTTTGTCCCTCATGCGGCGATAAACTCATTTTTAGAAAGGGACAAGTAAAAGTGCCTCATTTTGCACATGGGGCAAGTAATATATGTAACCAAGAAACTATTACACATAAAACTGCCAAAATTCTGATCCAGAAAGCAATAACCGATTGGAAAGCTAGTAAAACCGGTCCAGTAACTACTTTGAGAGAATGCAGAATTTGCAGAGAAATATTTGAACAAAAGCTACCTGAGAAAGTTGAAAATGCAGCCTTAGAGGTTAGGTTACAGAATGGCTTTATTGTTGACGTGGCTCTCATGGTTGAGGGAAAGCCACAAGCTGCAATTGAAGTTAAAGTCTCTCACGAAGTAGAGGAAGCAAAGGCGAATTCTTTAGCAGTACCATTTGTAGAGTTGGATGGGAATGATACAAGAGTAAGAGAAAACATTTATATTTTCAAGACATAAATTTGTATACTGGGTTGACAAGCCATTTACGACAAATAGCTTTATCAATGCGCATAAAAAATCCTTTGAATTCTTTGGTGGACGGACAAGAGAGATTGTGTATGATCAAGATACGGTTTTAGCTGTAAGTGAAAATAGCGGAGACATAATTTACACAGAGCAGTTTCAAGTATATAGTGTAATATTGCAGAATCTTTATGTAAGCGTCAAGTAAACCGTTACATAGAATATAAGGTTTAAAGATAGTACAATCACGATGAATAAAGTTGAAAAAGTTGAAAAAATAAGCAAACTTTTTCAACTGGGAACGGAGTGGTTGTATGGATACACAAAAAGTTGCAGCAGAATACCGATTAACACAATGGATGCATGTAATCCAGGAACAGCAATGCAGCGGGCAAAACATTAAGGATTTCTGTCAGGCAAAAGGAATAAACAGAAACAAATACTTCTACTGGCAGCGAAAGCTGCGAAAGGCAGCCTGTGAGGGACTTATAAAAACGGAGGCGCCCGCAAACATAATACCAGAGGGATGGGTACAGGTTGAACCGAAGCGGCTAACGAAAACAACACTGTATATTGAAGTTGGCGGTTGTCGTGTAACCGTAGATGAAAGTACTGATCCGGAACTATTAAAAAAAGTCTGCCGCATATTAAGGGTACTGTAATGAGATGGAGCGAAAAACCCGTATACATATGCTGCGGACATACAGATATGAGGAAATCTATCAATGGCTTGATGACGCTTGTTAAAGACAGCTTTTTCCTTGACCCGTTTTCAGAAGCGCTGTTTGTCTTTTGCAACCGGAAACGGGATAGGATAAAAATCCTGGAATGGGACGGCGATGGATTCTGGCTGTATTTCAAGCGCCTGGAGCGTGGGCATTTTTGCTGGCCGGCAAAAGGAGATGCCGTCACTATGCTGCTTGATGCCAAGGAATTATCATACTTAATAGAAGGTGCGAAACTAGAGAAAAAGCTTAAACGGGAAGAAGTATTCAAGCGGCAAATTTCTTAAAAGAATAGCTCACAAATGGTCAAAAAATCTCCCAGTATCTTGATATTATGCGGTTTCTTTGGCATAATTAACTTATGGAAACACAGGAAATTTCAGCAGAAAAACTGCTTGGTATAATTGAAGAAAAGGATCGTCAGATCGCCGAACTGGAGCAAGTACAGTGGTTGATGTCACAGATCCGCCTGGCCAGACATAAGCAATTTGGCGTATCAAGTGAAAGAACAGACGATAATCAGTTGACCATATTCAACGAGGCTGAATTAAGTTCCGACATGACCATGCCGGAACCTGACTTTACCGAGGTAAAGTCGCATTATCGCAAACGGACGCGCCTTACAACCGACAAATTGCCGAAGGACTTACCTGTTGAGGTAATTGAATATAGGTTGCCGGCCAAAGATTGTATCTGCCCGGAATGCGGCAGCAAAATGCATACAATGGGAAAAGAAACCCGTGAAGAGCTCAAGATCATTCCTGCCAGGGCAGTAATTGTGCGATTATGCCTGCCGGAGTTGTGAGACTACCTCAGATCATGTTCCTATCATAAAGGCAAATATGCCGGAACCCGTCATCAAAGGTGGATTCGCCTCACCGGAAACAATTGCCCATATAGCAGTGCAAAAATTCATGATGGCATCGCCGCTGTACCGTCAGGAACAAGAATGGAAGCAAAACGGCATCCTGCTTTCCCGGCAAACCATGTCAAACTGGCTGATCAAAGCCTGTGAGGACTGGCTTGTGCCGGTATATGAGGAGATGAAGCGCCAATTATGTGAACATGAAGTGCTTCACGCAGATGAAACCGTCTTGCAGGTGCTTAAAGAACCAGGGAAGGCGGCGCAGTCAAAGAGTTACATGTGGCTGTACCGCACCAGTGGAGAGGCAAAACACCAGATTGTACTCTATGATTATCAACCCGATAGGAAACATATACATCCGGAAGCGTTTTTAAAGAATTTCAAAGGATATCTTCATGCAGACGGATATGAAGGTTATCACAGGCTTCCAGAAAACATAATCGTTGTAGGCTGCCTGGCACACCTTAGGCGGAAGTTTTTCGACGCATTTAAAACCCTGCCCAAAGAGAAACAAGCGGGATCCAATGCGGCAATAGGAGTAGCCTATTGCGATAAGCTATTCCATTTTGAAAAACAGTTTGCCTTGCTTACCCCCGATAACCGCCGTATGGAACGCGGCCGGCTGTCGCGGCCTTTATTTGATGAATTTTACAAATGGATTGAGGGTACTGCTGCCTTGCCTAATACCCTTCTCGGTAAGGCGATACATTACGCAAAATCCCAGAGAAGATATCTTGAAAGATATCTATCCGATGGGCGTCTTGAAATTTCAAACAACCGCGCTGAGCGCAGCATTAAACCATTTGTGATCGGAAGAAAAAATTGGTTATCCGCAAACACGCCAAAGGGCGCCAGGGCCAGTGCCATTTATTACAGCCTGATTGTAAGCGCAAGAGAAAATGGCTTAAATCCATTTGAATATTTAACATGGATTCTTACAAATGCCCCTAATTTGGGGAAAGAGGGTTACGTATCTGAATTTAAAGACTTTTTACCCGGCAGTGTAGCTTTACCGAAAAAGGTATTCACCCCGCAGAACGGTAACACAAGTACGAAAAAATATGCGTGGGAGGATGACTGATATGGGAAAGAATATTGATTATATGATGAGAATGGTTAAGGATTACCTATCAGGCAAAACTCCCCGATACATATTCGAGCTTGATTTTCAAACAGAGATCCTGGACCGTTACAAAAAAATGGTGCGGGAGGACAGGAACTACGCTGAATATTTTTATGATCTACTTTCGGAAGACGGCGTGGATGCGGGCGATGGACTTTCGGATACAGAGTTTAAACGGCTGATCCGTAGACAGTATAACAAGGTAAAAAGTGTTGACGATGAAGGTTTCTGGTGAGTTTAGGTACTGGGCCCTTTGACGCTTACGGAT
>JAAYKB010000170.1 GCA_012522615.1 Clostridiales bacterium | reverse complement strand
TTAGACCCTATGCCATTTAACCCCCTGCGGGGTGTCCTCAAGCACAATCCCCATGGCCTTCAGCTCGTCCCTTATACGATCGGATTCGGCCCAGTTTTTCTGGCTGCGGGCCTCTGCGCGGCGGGCTATCATTTCCTCCACAATCCCGTCCGGCTCGTCGTCCTGCCTGCGCTCGTAAAGCAGGCCGAGAACCCCGGTAAGCTCGTCAAAAATCTCAAGCGCCTTTTCAAGCGCTGCGAGCGACGGGGATTCGGTCAGCGCGACATTTATATCGCGAACCAGCTCAAATAGGGCGGCAATGGCGTCGGCGGTGTTGAGGTCGTCGTCCATCGCCCGTATGAACTGGGCGCGGCGGTCGGTAAATCCTTGGATAAGCCCCGGGGCGGCGTCCGAGGTTTTCTGGGTTGTGTTTTTTATCGCAAACTCGAGATTCTGGCGGCAGGTATAGAGTCTGTCCAGGGCTGAAATACCCTGCTCGATAATCTCGGGGCTGTAGTTTATCGGACTGCGGTAAGAGGATGAAATCAGGAAGAAACGGATGGGCTCATAGCCGTATTTCCCGGCCACGTCGCGCACCGTGAAGAAGTTTCCGAGCGATTTTGACATCTTTCTGTTGTCCACATTGATATAGCCGTTGTGCATCCAGTAGTTTGCAAAGGGAACCCCGTTGCAGCATTCGCTCTGGGCTATCTCGTTTTCGTGGTGGGGGAAGATGAGATCCTGCCCCCCGCCGTGGATATCTATGGTCTTGCCGAGATATCGCCTTGCCATGGCCGAGCATTCGATATGCCAGCCCGGGCGGCCGTCGCTCCACGGCGACTTCCAGCAGGGCTCGCCCGGCTTGGCCGCCTTCCAGAGGGCGAAATCCATGGCGTCCTCCTTGAGGTCGCTCACATCGATTCTTGCGCCCGATTCAAGGTCTTCAAGCGGCTGGTGGGACAGCTTTCCGTATTCCTCGAATTTCCCGGTGCGGAAATATACGTCGCCGTTTTCCGCCACATAGGCATATCCCTTTTCAACCAGCTCGGATATGATTGAGATTATTTCATCTATATTCTCGGTGGCTTTCGGGTGCTCGGTCGCCTCTTTTACATTAAGCCCCTTGGCGTCCTTCCAATACTCCTCTATATACCTTTCGGCAATCACGTCAAAGGCGACGCCTTCCTCGTTCGCGCGGCGGATAATCTTGTCGTCGATGTCGGTGAAATTCTGTATATACCGAACATCCCAGCCCCGCCATTCCAGATACCGGCGCAGCACATCAAACACGCAGAGCGGGCGGGCGTTTCCGATATGGATAAGGTTGTAGACGGTGGGGCCGCAGGCGTATATACGCACCCTTCCATCCTCGATGGTGCGAAGCTCTTCCTTTTGATTTGTAAGGGTGTTATAGATTCTCAAAAAGGTTTCCTCCCTGTTTTTATTCCTTTTCCTTTTCTTCCGGGTTATCCTGGCTTTGGTCGATTAAGGCCTCCAGCTTGTTCAGCCTTATCTCTAGTCTGCAAAGCTCCTGGGCGACCGGGTCGGGGATGTGGATTTGATCCAGCTCCCTTACCCTTGCCCCGCATTTGCGGACAATACGCGCCGGAACACCGACCGCGGTGCAATCGTCGGGAAGATCGGCCAGCACCACGGCGCCCGCCGCTATCCTGACATTGTTTCCAATCTTGATGGGGCCGAGAACCTTTGCGCCCGAGCCCACCATTACGTTATTCCCGAGTGTGGGGTGTCTTTTGCCCTTATCCTTCCCCGTTCCCCCTAAGGTTACACCCTGATATATGGTGCAATCGTCTCCTATCACGGCGGTTTCCCCGATAACCACCCCTGTTCCGTGGTCGATAAACAGGCGGCGTCCTATGGTTGCGCCCGGGTGTATCTCGATATTTGTTTTGCGCAGGCAGCGCTGTGAAATCCACCGGGCTATAAACGGCATATTGTGTCTGTAAAACCAGTTGGCGCGGCGGTGCGAGCGCACGGCTTTATAACCGTTGTATAACAGCATTACCTCAAACGACGTGCGGGCGGCGGGGTCCTTTTCCTTAATTGCGGCAATATCCTCTCTAATACGTTTGAACATATCGTTCAGTCCTTTCTCGTTTTAGGGTGTTGCCGGAGGCGGGTATGAACCTTTCTCTCGGATTTTTTCCTCTGCTACGGCTGCATATTAACACACGCCGGGTAGTGAGGTGCTAGTGAGGGGTACAAATTTTTTTTGAAAATTTTTAAGTTTTTTTCGGCTTCAGGTAGTGAGGTGCTAGTGAGGGGGGGTAGTGAGATGCTAGTGAGGGGGCCAAAAATTTTAATTAAAACAAAAAACTCCGTTGCATAATGCAACGGAGGTGCAAGGCACGGTTCCACTCCTTGGTTTTACTCTGTGGGGATTAACCCCGCCGCATAACGGTGGCCAACCGCACAGGGATACTTTTTAATACCTCATCCCGATTTTCGCAAAGCGGTTTGTTTGAGATCGGTATCATTTTCCCCCTGTGAGCTAAAAGGTGCATTTCGCCGTCACCCCGCCGAAAACGCTTTCAGCCGCGGCGTTTTCTCTCTTTTGCGGAATCAAGACTGCGGCTACTTCTCCTTTATCATGGCTTTATATGTATTACCCTCTATTATATACAAACCTGAGAAAAAGTCCACAATTTGTTTAAGGCTATAGACTGTCCTTG
>JAAYKB010000169.1 GCA_012522615.1 Clostridiales bacterium | reverse complement strand
CCGGCAGAACTCCGCCGCAAGCCCCGATTCGGGCACCGACATAAGCCGCTCGTATTCGCAGGGGTGGAATTTTGACGCCACCCTCTTAATCTGCCCCGCCGTCATTGACGGGATGCACTGCATATCAATACCAATCGGCAGGGTCGAGGCGGCCGCCGCGGCAATCCCCCGACTGTGCGAGATGCTGATATAAATCCTTTCTCCGTTTCTGTCAATACCGGACGGGAAGGGCTTGCCGTGCCGCCCGACGGTCCAGCCGATTTCGGCCGCAAGGGCCGCAACGCGCGGTATGCCCTCAAGCAGGGCGGCGGCCGCGGGGTATACCACCCCTTTATCGATTTCGCCGCAAAGCGCGAAATATGCCAGATAGGCGGCGGCAACCGATTCGGCGCGTCCTGCGGGCGATTTCAGTCGGTCTGCCCCCTCCCGCCTTGCGCGGGGGAGGGCGGTCTTCATGCTTTCTATCAATCCGGCGGGAAGTCCGGCCGTATCCGCGATATAAACGGTATAGCTATGCCTGCCCATCGACTAAAACAAGCCTGTGATGCGCCCCTGTGCATCTACGTCTATATTTTCGGCGGCAGGAACCTTTGGCAGTCCGGGCATGGTCATTATATCGCCGGTCAGGGCGACAACAAATCCGGCGCCCGCCGACAACCGCACGCTCTTGACCGTGATGCGGAACCCTATCGGGCGTCCGAGCAGGGCGGGGTTGTCGGAAAGAGAATACTGTGTTTTGGCGATACATACGGGGAGGTTGCCGAACCCGAGCGCCGTCAGCCTGTCCAGCTCCTTCGAGGCGGCGGGCAGAAAATCAACCCCGTCGGCGCCGTATATCTCATGGGCGATTGAAGCTATCTTATCCTTGAGAGGCATCTCGTCATTGTATATCATGCGGAAGCTGTTGGGCTGCTTGACCAGACGCAGCACCTCAAGCGCCAGCTCGATTCCGCCCTCTCCGCCCTTTGCCCAAACCTCGGACAGGGCGACGTTTGCGCCAAGCTCGGCGCAGCGGCGGCGCACCAGCTCCAGCTCGGATTCGGTATCGTCCGGGAAGCGGTTGATTGCCACCACGGCGGGCAGGCCGAACTTCACCGTTATATTTTCAATATGCTTGAGCAGGTTCGGCAGTCCTCTTTCCAGGGCATAGAGGTTCTCCTTCGTCAGGTCGGCTTTTGCCACCCCGCCGTGAGATTTCAGAGCGCGCACCGTCGCCACGATTACCACGGCGTCGGGGCGCAGTCCCGCCTTGCGGCATTTTATATCAAGGAACTTTTCGGCGCCCAGGTCAGCGCCGAATCCGGCTTCGGTAATGACAATATCGCCCAGCTTCAAAGCAAGCTTGGTGGCTGCTACGCTGTTGCAGCCGTGGGCGATGTTTGCGAACGGCCCGCCGTGGATAAGGGCGGGGGTATGCTCA
This sequence comes from Clostridiales bacterium, assembly GCA_012522615.1. Lineage (GTDB taxonomy): Bacteria > Bacillota > Clostridia > Oscillospirales > Acutalibacteraceae > Avimonas. The sequence continues at coordinate 626 of JAAYKB010000169.1, read as the reverse complement.
AGCGTCTGCACCAGATTGGGGTTCATGGCGTCCTTGAGCAAGGCCGCCATCGCCCCCTGCGCCTTCAGCTGTCCGCAGGTGACCGGCTGTTCGTCGCGGGTGTAGCCCACAACAATCCGGGCAAGATTCTGCTTTAAATCCATCAAATCGTTTGACAGACACAGGATGGCCATAATCTCGGAAGCAACCGTAATGTCGTAACCGTCCTCGCGCGGGACGCCGCAAAGCCGCCCGCCCAGCCCGTCGATAATCTGGCGCAGCTGGCGGTCGTTCATATCGACGCAGCGTTTCCATGTAATCCTCCGGGTATCGATGCCGAGCTGGTTCCCGTGGTGGATGTGGTTGTCCAGCATGGCGGCGAGAAGGTTGTTTGCGGCGCCGACGGCATGCATATCCCCGGTGAAATGCAGATTTATATCCTCCATGGGAATAACCTGTGCCCAGCCGCCGCCTGCCGCCCCGCCCTTTATGCCGAATACCGGTCCGAGCGAGGGCTCTCGCAGGGCGAGCACCGCCTTTTTGCCGAGCTTGTGCAGGGCGTCCCCAAGCCCGACGGTGGTCGTGGTCTTGCCCTCTCCCGCGGGGGTGGGGGTTATGGCGGTGACCAGCACAAGCTTGCCGTCCGG
>JAAYKB010000168.1 GCA_012522615.1 Clostridiales bacterium | reverse complement strand
TTTCTCCGCCGTGCGCAATCCTGTGACCGACCGCATCAATTTCCGAGACGCTTTTGATAACCCCATATTCGGGGCTTACCAGAATTTTCAGTACAAGATTAATCGCCTCGTCATGGGTGGGCAAGTCGGTGTCGATGTGATAATCGGTCATGTCCGGACGCTTATGTATCAATTTTCCGCCGTTTCCGATGCATTCACAGATGCCCTTGGCGAGCACGGTTTGGTTTTCCATATTAAAAAGCTGATACTTTAATGAAGAGCTTCCCGCATTTACGACCAGAATTTTCAACCTTGATCCCCCGTTGCTATTTCATATCTAACCTCTGTGCCGGCATTTCTGAAACGCTCAAGCCAAACACCAGACGGCCTTTTTTCAGTCACAACCATATCAAGATCGGAAACATCACATATCTTGATGAAGGATGTTATGTCAAACTTTGAGCTGTCAAGCGCAAGAATCTTTTTTTTCGCTGATTTGAAGAAAGCCTTTTTGATTTCGGCGTCCCTCTCATTAGAGTCGGTTACCCCCATATCGCTGTCAATACCTTTTGAGGAACATATAGCCATATCGACATGAAAACCAGATACCATACGCTCTGCCTGATAGCCGACAAGGGAGAGTCCCACTTCCTTGAGCGTCCCGCCGGTGGAGATAACCGTCCAGTCGGGCTTGTTGCTGAGTTCCAGCAGTATCTCAATCGAGTTTGTAATTAAGGTGATTTTCTTTTTATGCATTATGCTTTTTACCACAAACAGGGCGGTTGTGCTGGAATCCAGCATTAAATAATCGCCGTCGTTTATCATGCTGCCGATAACCGAAGCTATATACTGCTTGCTCTCGACATTGGTCTGCTTACGAACATAAAACGGCAGGTCTATATTGAAATTTTCGTTTTTAACAGCGCCGCCATAGGTTTTTTTCGCAAGCCCTTCCTTTTCAAGCTTTTCAAGATCGCGGCGGATTGTTTCCTCGGTTACGCCGTATTCGCGGCTAAGCTCGCTGACAAGCACCTTTCCCTCAATGGATAGCTTTGTCAGAATGGCGTTTTTTCGCTCGATAGCCAGCATCCGATAACACTCCTTTATACCAATCGGTATTATAATATTGTATCCCAAAGCTTTTTATCCGGATTGGGAATCACTGTGCTGTCCAAAAACATACCGTGAACCGAGGCCTCCTGGGAGGCGCGTTCTATTGCGGCGGTGACCGACGCCACGCTTCCTGTCAACATCAGATATGATTTTCCGCACATTCCCCTCGCAAGCCGAAGCTCGATAAGCTCGACTTGTGCGCATTTTGCGGCCGCGTCGGCCGCAACTATGGCGGACGCCGCCGAAAAGGTCTCCATGACTCCGAGCGCCTCCACCTCATCCACACGGGCGGTGGAATAGATTGCGGGGAATATGGATTCATCGGGGTTGCCGAGAACAAAGCTGTCAATCAGCTTTTCGGAATGAAATGTTTTGACCGCTTCAAGCGAGGCTTTTACCGCGCTGAGCTCGCCGCTGATGATTACGATATATTTTCCGGGACAGACTGTCTGAGCTTCAAGGACATCAACCTCTGCTGTTTTTATCATGCGGTCGGTGGCGGCAATACCTT